>NZ_JBBNLM010000014.1:0-58096 GCF_040092475.1 Collinsella sp. CLA-ER-H10 | reverse complement strand
GTTCACTGTCCCCTTTGTGGTGGTTTTGGCAGGTTAGTTGAGGGCGGCTTGGGCTAGGCGGGCTTCAGCGTCCTCCTCGGTGACGCCCAGGGCCACGGCGAACTCCTCGATGGAGCGGCGCTTGGCTTCCTTGAGTACGCGCATGTAGTAAGAGCTGGGCTTTTTATCTGCTTCCTCGGCCTGGCGAATACGGTGCATCATGGTTTTTGCCACGCGGACCGTCTCGGGCGCACCCAGCTTGAGCTGTTGCTTAAAGTGCGTCTCCTCGAGTGAGCTGTTGCGCTCGGTAAAGGTGTCGCACTCCAGCTCGTCGTAGTGGCTCAGCAGGTGCTCGGCATCTTGCTGGGAGATGGCGGCATGCAGACGGTCGGCCTGCGCCACGGGGTACATGAGAATCGTCTGTGCATGTCCCTGCTTGGTCTCGAGCAACAACATGGGCTGCGGCGTGTCGTCCCTAAAACCGACGACGGTGCAGACTCCCTGACCCGGATGAATGACGTGTTGACCGATTGAGAACATGCTACCTCCAACTTATACGAATTTACGTATGTTAAGAATACCACGCTGACGTGCGCAAACCATCACTTTATGCAGGAAAAGCACACAACTCCGATAGGTTAGAGTATTCGATAAATAGAACCACTTATTCATACGTTTATGCATTTCCAGAACGTGTATAAACTGCAGGCAAACCGCCAACTTTGTAACGCCGTGCAAGAGCAGTAGTCATTTTTGTGCATATGCAATATCTATGAGCTTTACCCTGCAACAGTAGCTGCCGCTTGTGATAGAGTGCTACAAACTCTGGCTTTTGCCCTACGAGTGACCAAGAGCTCGGGGGCTTTAACACAAGGAGGACCTATGCCCGAGAAGATTGAAGAGCTGGTACGCGCTGCGCTTGCTGCGGCCCAGGAGGCCGGCGACCTTTCCGCATTTGAACTTGACGATTGCGCCATCGAGCGACCGGCTGACACTTCTCATGGCGAGTGGACCTCCACCATGGCCCTGAAGTCCGCCAAGCTGGCTCACTGCGCCCCGCGCAAGATCGCAGAGGCCGTTGTTGCCCATATGCCCGAGGACCCCGCGATCGAGAAGGTCGAGATCGCCGGCCCCGGCTTCATCAACTTCTACCTCTCGGTTGCCGTCAAGAACGCCATCTTCGGCGAGGCCCGCGAGAAGGGCATGGACTTCGCTAAGTCCAACGTCGGTGGCGGCCTGAAGACCCAGGTCGAGTTCGTTTCCGCCAACCCCGTCGGCCCCATGCACATCGGTCACGGCCGCTGGGCCGCGCTGGGCGACTCCCTCTGCCGTGTTATGGACCACGCCGGTTACGACATCCAGCGTGAGTTTTACATCAACGACCACGGCTCGCAAATGAACACCTTCGGCAACTCCATCAGCACGCGCTATATGCAGCTTGCCGACATCATCGCCAAGCAGGGCGTGGATATCGACGAGGCTCACAAGCTGCTGATCGCCGACCGTGACGCCTTCGTTGCCGATGAGAATGACGAGCACCCCGAGACCCATCCGTACCAGGACAACTTTGCCGAGACTCTGGGCAAGGACTCTTACGGCGGCGATTACATCATCGACGAGGCCGCCGAGTTCTGGCGCACCGACGGCGACAAGTGGGTCGAGGCCGATCCGCAGGAGCGCATGGAGAGCTTCCGTGAGCGCGGCTATGTGAAGATGGTCGACAACATGCGCGACCTCTGCCACGCCGTCAATTGCGACTTCGACCGCTGGTTCTCCGAGCGCTCGCTGTATGTGAAGGACACCGAGGGCGAGACCGCCGGCACCTCCGCCGTCGACCGCGCTTTCGAGAAGCTCGACAAGATGGGCTACCTCTACACTAAGGACGGCGCCCTGTGGTTCCGTTCCACCGATCTGGGCGACGACAAGGACCGCGTCCTGATCAAGTCCGACGGCGAGTACACCTATTTCGCCTCCGACGTTGCCTATCACTGGGATAAGTTCCAGCGCGTTGACCACGTCATCGACATCTGGGGCGCCGACCACCACGGCTACATCGAGCGCGTCCGCTGCGTCTGCGATGCCTTGGGTTACCCCGGCAAGTTCGAGGTTCTGCTGGGCCAGCTCGTCAACCTGCTGCGTAACGGCAAGCCCGTCCGTATGTCCAAGCGCAAGGGCACCATGGTGACCCTGCAGGAGCTCGTCGACGAGGTCGGTTCCGACGCCGCTCGCTACACGCTCATCTCCAAGAGCTCCAACCAGATGGTCGACTTCGACATCGAGGCCGTTAAGAAACGCGACAACTCCAACCCGGTGTACTACGTGCAGTACGCTCACGCTCGCGTGTGCTCCATTCTGCGCCGTGCCGCTGACGTTACGCCCGAGCAGGCTGATGAGATGGGCATGAAGGCCGTCGCCGCCAAGGCCATCGGTGAGAATGTCGATTACTCGCTGCTGACCGACCCGACCGAGCTCGCCCTTTCGCGTAAGCTCAACGAGCTCACCGACCTCATCGCCAGCTGCGCTCGCGACCGCGCCCCGTTCCGTCTGACGCACTTTGCCGAGGAGCTCGCCGGCGACTTCCACAGCTTCTACGCTGCCTGCCAGGTCCTGCCGAGCGAGGGCCGTCCCGTCGACCCCGAGCTTTCGCGCGCCCGTCTGGCCGCTTGCGACGCCGTCCGCGTGACGCTCGCTCTGGTTCTCACCCTCGTTGGTGTCTCCGCTCCCGAGCAGATGTAATCTACGGGTCCTTTGACCGTGAAGGTTCGGCTTTGCTGAGCCCTATAAGCCCGATCTCCATGCGGAGGTCGGGCTTTTTGCGTTTGTCGGGGCTTTTTGGCGTGTTGGAAAATGCTACAAAAACGCAACTATACCGGTTTACGGGGCTGAATCGCTGCCTGGCGAACATAGCGATAGCAGTGAAAATAAAACCGCAGGTAGACGGTTTATTGTTTCTTGAAAATGCAGGGTATGGTTGGCTTACATCATTCTGGCCCCGTAATCCGGCATAGTTTTGAAAATTGCCCCTTGGGGACGGAGGAAAATGGATCATTTTTGTCTCGAGGAAGGGTGAAGCGATACCGCCCGCCACAAATCGCACCCATCTCCTACATTTGGACGCATATCCCGAAGCATGCCGAAAAGTACGATATTAAAACCGCAGGTAGCAGACTCGTTGTTTTTGAAAAAAACAAGGGTATGGTCAGGGACCCGGGGGTAAACGTAGTAGATGGGCACATTTCGTGGCGTGTCTATTCCAGATGCCACAGTTTCACTCCTCTGGCGCGACGTTTCAAGGCGCTTTTGAGGAGGAGTGCCCCTTTTGACTAGTCGTTTAAGAGCGTTCCCAATGACTAAGTTGCAGGTGGTTGCGGTTGTGTTACACTAAAGCTGCGTATATGACGCAATCATCTCGATACAGATCAATGATGTCCGTCGGTATTTGACGGAACTAGACTGTTTAGCCGCCCTGAAGGTTTATGCAGGGAGCATGTGATCACAGGGCTTGAAAAGAAAGTTGAGCAAACACTGTGTCTGATCAACAGCAAGAAAACGAAATAACGACGACGCAAGCCGCTCCCGCTGCACCGGTTGCGTTGGACCAGGTCGCGGCGCCCGCGCAAGCCTCGGCTCCTGAGACGCCTAAGGCTGCTTCGACGCCTACGCCTTCAGCGGCTGAGAAGGCCGTGCCTGCAACTGGTGAGGAGGCTGCTCCGGCAAAGCCCAAGCGTACGCGCCGCACGGCCAAGTCTGCTGCTGACGGCGAGGAGGTCACCAAGCCCAAGCGCCGTACCACGCGCACGACGCGCGTCAAGCGCACCGTTGCAGCTGACTCCTCGGAGCCGATTTCCGATGAGGTCGCGCAGGCGCGTGCGTTGGCGCAGATTAGCGAGGCTCAGGTGGTGCGCGCCCGCCGTCGTGCTGCCGAGCGCGAGGCCGCGGCTCTGACCGAGCTTGCAGCTCCGTCTGCGCCCGAGACACCTGCCGCCGACCAGCCGACCGAGAAGCCGGCACCGCGCACACGCCGTCGCACGGCTGCTAAGGCCGAGCAGGTTGCCGATCAGGTAACCCTCGAGCTCACCGAGGCTTCGGTTCGTTCCGCGGCAGGGGAGGGCGCATCGCCTGCTGAGTCCGCTGCGCCTGTCGAGGCCAGCGAAGTTCCCGTTGTCGATCCGGCTTTGCGCCCGCACCGTCGCGGTCGCAAGCCCAAGGCCTTCGTCGAGGCAGAGAAGGCCGCAGCCGCAGCTGCAGCCGCTCGGGATGCTGCGGCGACCGCCGAGTCTGCAACCGCTGCCGATGCACCCGTCCAGGATGCTACGACTTCCGAGGCCGCTCCCGCCGATGTCGAGCCCGCCGACGTCCGTCCTGGTCGCAGCCATCGTACTGCTGCTAAGCGCACGTCCAAGGCCAAGACTGCCAAGAAGGGTGCGTCCGAGGATTCCGCCGAGACGACCGCCGATGCATCGACTGATGCCGCCGAGCCCCAAGACGTCGAACAGTCTGCGTCCGAGAAGCCCAAGCGCGGTCGTAAGAAGTCCGCTAAGGCCAAGGCGTCCGAGCAGCAGGCCGAGGCCGAGCTGCAGGGCGATTCCAAGGCCGAGGCCAGCGATGATACTGCGGCTAACGCCGATGCCGCCGCAACCGATGGCGCCGCGCCCGCCGAGGCCGAAGACGGCGCTCGCCCCAACCGTCGCCAGCACAAGCGCAACGACGAGCGCAATGAGCGCAAGGACGAGCGCAACAACGACCGCCGCAACCGTCAGCGCGATCGTAAACAGCGCAACAAGGAGCGTAATGCCGCTCCCACCGAGCCCACGCTTTCGCGCGAGGAACTCGCGGCCATGAAGGTCGCCGAGCTGCGCGAGAAGGCCAAGGAGTTCGAGATCGAGACGACCGGCAAGAAGAAGGCCGAGCTCGTCGAGGAGATCTACACCACTGCCGCGAAGGCCGAGGGCTTCCGCGATATCAAGGGCATCCTGCAGATTCGTCCGGACAGCTCCGGTATCATCCATGCCCATGGCTACATGAAGTCTAACGACGACGCCTTCGTGCCCGCCTACCTCATCCGCTCCGCGCGTCTGCGCACGGGCGACGTCATCGAGGGCTCGCTTCGTCCTTCGCGCGGCGGCGACAAGCGCGCCGGCCTCGCCAAAATCACGACCGTCAACGGTCTAGACCCCGAGCAGATTTGCAACCGCCCCAAGTTCGGTGACCTCACCCCGGTCTATCCCAACGAGCCGCTGCGCATGGAGCATGGCAAGGACTCCATTACCGGTCGCGCCATCGACATCGTGTCGCCGATCGGCAAGGGTCAGCGTGGCCTGATCGTGTCCCCGCCCAAGGCCGGCAAGACCACAATCCTCAAGAAGATCTGCCAGTCTATCTCGATTAACAACCCCGAGGTGCACCTCATCTGCCTGCTCGTCGACGAGCGCCCCGAAGAGGTTACCGATATGCAGCGTTCCATCAAGGGCGAGGTTGTGGCGTCGACCTTCGATATGCCCGCCGACAACCACACTCGCGTGGCAGAGCTCGTCATCGAGCGCGCCAAGCGCATCGTGGAGCTGGGCGGCGATGTCGTGGTGGTGCTCGACTCCATCACGCGTCTTGCCCGCGCCTACAACTTGGCGGCGCCCGCCTCAGGCCGCATCCTTTCGGGCGGCGTCGATTCGGCGGCCCTGTATCCGCCCAAGCGCTTCCTGGGCGCAGCCCGTAATATCGAGAACGGTGGCTCGCTCACCATCCTGGCCTCTGCCCTCATCGACACCGGTTCCAAGATGGACGAGGTCATCTTTGAGGAGTTCAAGGGCACCGGCAACATGGAGCTTAAGCTCGACCGCGACCTAGCCGATCGCCGCATCTTCCCGGCTATCGACCCCGTTGCCTCCGGTACGCGTAACGAGGACCTGTTGGTCGACGAGCAGATGCGTCCGTTTGTCTTTGGTCTACGTCGCATTCTTGCCGGCATGAACAACACCGAGCGCGCGGCCGCATCGTTTATCAAGGGTCTAAAGGGCACCAACACCAACCAGGAGTTCCTGGTGCGTTCGGCCAAAAAGCACAGCGACTACGAGCAGACGCTCTAGGTTGTAATCCACACGCAGCGTTAATCATCAATGCGATAAAGGGTCGGGGCTTTGAGCCTCGGCCCTTTTCTATATCGCCGCTTCGCACTTATTTTTGACCATAAGACTTGCAAGCAGCAGGTTTCCCGTTTCAATCCGACATCGTCGCTTGCAATCGATAGGGCGGTTTCGCATAATAGCTTTTAAGCTTCGCGACGGAAAACGCAGATGAAACGAACCATATACCGTTGCTTTGGGGCATAGCCCCGCTTCATCTTCTCTCGCGCAGCCAACTGAATGATGCGATTTGGGTGCTGGAAGATGGGGAGAGCTCATGGCTTCTTCTGATGCAACACAACGAGCAGTCCTTGCCGGACTTTCGTGCGGGATCGGCCTTGCCGCTCCCGTGGTTATGTATGCCGCGACGCTGCCGTTTTCGTCTGTGAACGAGACGGTCGTGGCGGGTGCGGTTCCCTTCGCCGTGGGCGCAGTGGCGGGCGTGGGTATCTATGCCGCCTCGCTGGGTATCTCCGAGTACCGTGCGCAGCGTGAAGAGCGTCTGTTCCAGCCCGATGCCATGGGCGGTGCCGCCAATCTCAATCAGCATCAAAGCGAGTTCAAGACCGCCTCGATTCCAGCTCAGCAGCAGGATGCGACTCCTTACGCTGCGGCTTCTGCTTCTCAGGCTCAGGCGGAGCAGTCTACCTCGGCATTCCTTTCCGGCCTGACTGGTGCGTTCCAGCGCCGTCATGCCGATGATGGTGTCCCTACCATCGCTCGAGCCGCAGATGCTATGGACGAGGCCGAGGCTTGGTCCATGATCGACAGTATGCTCGACGACGATTCGCCGGTGAGCTGCGACCCTGCACACTCGCGCGACGTCTATCAAGTCGCCATCGACGAGCTCACCAACGGCGGGCAGACCGGCTCCTTCAATCGCGACGACATCGCCGCCGCGGCGCGTGCCGTATCGGGCTCCCAGGCCGCCCCTGCGGGCAGCACGGCGGCTTTCGTGGCACTCGTTGCCAACGCGGCATCCAATAACGCCTACAGCGCTACCTCGTCGGACGCGAACGCTTTTGCCGATAATTCGTACGTTGATGAAGCCATGACCGCGGACGAGGAGGCCGTTGCCGCCCGCCGTGCCGCCGAGAGCTCGCTTTGGGGCGCTCCTGCCCAGCAGCAGGCGGCTGAGGCTGCGCCGTACAATGCAAACCTCGCCAGCATGCCTATCATCTCCGGTGCCACGGACATCGATCTCGATGACCTCGATGAGCCTGCAGCCATCACCGCATCGATTGATGCCCAAGATCGCATCGACACCGGAGACCTTCCGGACGCCTCGCTCGAGGTTGATGTTCCCATGGCCGATTACTCGGGCCACGAGGACATGTGGGCCGCCGCCACCGCGATTCTGGATGAGATTGACGAGCCCGCTCCTGTTGCAGCGCCCGCTCCCGTCGCTGCCCCTCAGCCTGCTGCCCCCGCCTATGTCGGCCGTCACAGCGCTGTGTTCCCCGAGGATACCGCCCGCATCTCGCGCGAGAGTATCGAGCGGGCCGAGGCTATTGCCGCCGGCATTATGGAAAATCGTCGTCACGAGCGCGTCAATCAGATCCTCGAGGAAGAGATCGAGCGCCTGCAGTCCTCCACAGCCAAGCGTACGGGCCGTGCCTATCTGAGCGTTATCGAGGGCGGTACCGCCAGCTTCGCGCCGCTCCGCGCGGAGGCATAACTTCTGCATGGTTAAGATTAATCGAAAATGGGCGGTCGCGACCTGCCTGATGGCGCTCTTGATCTGGGGCAATTCGCTGGTTCCCGGCTCGGGGTCGGGCTCGCTGAGCCTAACGGTCATGGAAGCTATCCGCTGTTTCCTGCACGGCGTGGGACTTCCATATGAATGGGTGACCAACTTTGTTGTTCGCAAGTGCGCGCATTTTACCGAGTATATGGTGCTCGGCATTCTGGCAACGCACGCCTTTGATTTTGAGGGCCGGCGCACCTTTGACGTGCTGCTGCCCACGGCGGTGTTCCTGCTGCTGATTCCCTCGATCGACGAGACGATTCAGCTCTTTGTGCCGGGACGCGCCGGCATGATCACCGATGTGATGATTGACTGCTGTGGAGCGGCAACGGGCGTTGTGCTCCGATATCTCTTACAGTCGCTGATGTACGCCAAAAAGGCCGCCTAGGACGTATTGTTTGGTCCTAGGCGGCCTTTTTTATTTGAGGGCTTATATGGGGCGTAGTGGCGTCGTTCCGTAGGTTGGATTTGCCGAGCGCGCCACGCCCTGTGGGTGCGTCTGCTACTGAAGCGCCTGTGCGCCCAGGGCCAGGCAGCCCATGATGCCCTGCTTGCCCTCGAGGCTGTTGTTGACAATGTAGGTGTCGATATCGTTGACCTCGGGCGTGACGATGTAGCTGTTGAGCATCTCGGCGCACTTTTTGCGGGCGAGCGGCACGATAGGGGTGTGATCGGCAACGCCACCGCCGATGATGATCTTCTGCGGGGCATAGCACAGCGTGTAGGTCATGAGTGCCTGTGCCAGATAGCCCGCGAGCAGATCCATGGCCTCCGGGTCATCGGCCATGTCTCCGGCACTCTTGCCATTCCAGCGCTTTTTAACGCCGGGGCCTGCGATGAGGCCCTCGAGGCAGTTGTCGTGGAAGGGGCAGGCGCTATGCTCGCCGATGGTGTCGCGCGGGTCGCGCGTGACCAGGATATGGCCGGCCTCGGGATGCATCATGCCGTGTACGAGCTTGCCGCCCGATAGCACGCCGGCGCCCACGCCGGTGCCGATGGTCAGGTAGATCACGTCTGTGAGGCCCTGGGCGCAACCAAAGGTGACCTCGCCCAGGCAGGCGACGTTGACGTCGGTGTCGTAGCCGCAGGGAATATTGAGCTCGTTTTGAATGGTGCCCAGCAGATCGAAGTAGCGCCATGCCGTCTTGGGGGTCTCCAAGATCTTGCCGTACTGGGGTGAGGCGGGGTTGACCGCGGTGGGGCCAAAGGCGCCGATTCCGAGCGCGGCGATGCCCTTGTTCGCAAACCACGCGTTGACGGCCTCAACGGTCTCCTGCGGGGTCGTGGTCGCGATCTGCTCACGTTCCAGGACCGTACCGTCTGCATAGCCCGTGGCGCAGACCATCTTGGTGCCGCCGGCCTCGAGCGCTCCGATAAGCTGCTGCTCTGCCATAGTATTCCTCTCTGGGACGAGTTGCTCCGTGACTAAAGTATAGTGCGCTAAACCATTTAAGAAAGCGCTATAAAAAGAAGCCCCGCAACTCGGCGGTGCGGGGCTTCTTTGGTTGTTTTAGTTGCCGGGCCGTCCTTACCCGCGCGGCTTGATTTTATCACGTAGCGATTTGAGGTTCTCCAGCGCCGCGTTGAGCGTCTCGTCACGCTTGGCAAAGTGGAAACGGATCAGATGGTTGACGGGCTCGCGGAAGAAGCTCGAGCCGGGCACAGCGCCCACGCCCACCTTTGAGGCCAGGTCCTCGCAGAACTCGAGGTCGCTGTCGTAGCCAAACTCCGAGATATCCATCATCACATAGTAGGCGCCCTGCGGCACGTTGTGCTCAAGACCGAGACTGTCGAGCCCCTGGCAGAACAGGTCGCGCTTGGCGGTATAGTGGTCAAGGACCTCATCGTAATAGCTGTCGTCGAAGTTGAGGGCGGTGACGACGGCTTCCTGCAGGGGAGCGGCGGCACCCACGGTGAGGAAGTCGTGGACCTTCTTGATGCGCTCGGTGATTTCGGCAGGGGCGATGGTGTACCCCAGGCGCCAGCCGGTGATGGAGTACGTCTTGGACAGCGAGCTGCAACTGATGGTTCGTTCGAACATGCCGGGCAGCGTGGCCATATAGACGTGCTCGTGGGGCGCGTAGACGATGTGCTCGTATACCTCGTCGGTGATGCAGTAGGCGTCGTACTTTTTGCAGAGGTCGGCGATAAAGGTGAGCTCCTCGCGCGTAAAGACCTTGCCACAGGGGTTGGACGGGTTGCACAGGACGATCGCCTTGGGATCGTTGTCGCGGAAGGCCGCCTCAAGCACCTCACGGTCAAAGTCGAACGCAGGCGGGTTGAGCGGCACGTAGATGGGCTCGGCACCCGAAAGGATCGTGTCGGCGCCGTAGTTCTCATAGAACGGCGAGAAGATGACGACCTTGTCGCCGGGGTTCGTGACCGTCATCATGGCGGCCATCATGGCCTCGGTGGAGCCGCAGGTGACTACGATATTCTCGTTGGGGTTCACCGGCATGCCCATAAAGTGCTCCTGTTTGGCGGCGAGCGCCTCGCGCATGGCCTGGGAGCCCCAGGTGATGGAGTACTGGTGATAGAGCGGCTTGGGGTCGCTGGCGATGGCGCTGAGGCTATCGAGCAGCTGCGCCGGGGGATCGAAGTCGGGGAAGCCCTGCGAGAGATTGACAGCGCCGTACTTATTGGAGATGCGTGTCATGCGGCGGATGACCGAATCGGTAAATCTTGCCGTGCGGTTGGAGAGTTCTTTCATGACGGTCCTTTCGAGGATTTGCAGTGGGGCAAGTTTACTCCTATGAAACCGGTGGGATTTGCTCGAAATGGTCTCGAAAAACTCTTTTCAAAATTCTTGAAAATTGGGGCTTGCATCGCGTGGCGTTCCTTGCAATAATAGTCGAGCGCGAAGCGCACAGGACACGGTGGGTGTAGCTCAGTTGGCTAGAGCGACGGGTTGTGGTCCCGTAGGTCGAGGGTTCGAGTCCCTTTACCCACCCCAGTTCTTGCTTTGTGTTGATATCGGGTCGTTAGCTCAGTTGGTAGAGCAGGGGACTCTTAATCCCAAGGTCCAGGGTTCGACCCCCTGACGGCCCACCACACGATATCTCCTCTAAAGTCCGCCATAACGGACTTTAGCTTTGGGTCGTTAGCTCAGTTGGTAGAGCAGGGGACTCTTAATCCCAAGGTCCAGGGTTCGACCCCCTGACGGCCCACCCAAAGATTGTTAAAGCGACTGGCTTAGGCTGGTCGCTTTTTTGTTGACCTCGCATTGGGTCGAACCCGAAGGGGTGCGGCCGCTTTCACAGATCGAGCCTACCCTGGGGATCGGTAAAACCGTCAGTACCCTCCTTGAGTTTCTTCTCGTCTGCCTTCACACGACGCTCGAGCTTTTTTGTATCCTCGGCAGGCGGTAGGTTCTCGGGGACAATTCCGCGGTCGATGAGGCTGCCACGCACGCTTGTGTTGTTCTCGACGTGCTCTTGCTTGATCTGGTCCAGACCGTACAGGTCGTGTTCCTCGGCGTTGAAGGCCGTCATCGAGTTCGTAAGGTCCTTTGCTTTGATGAGGACATCGGCTAACCTGTCCGCCAATGCCGCGCTCTTGGGTACGCCGAGCTGCTGCTTCATTTCCGCCGTGCTCCTGCCGCCGAATAACGCTTCATCGCCCTTCGACTTGATGATCGCGAATCCTTTGGAGTCTACGCCGCGTTTGAACGCAATACCCGAGAGATGTTTCTCTGAATCGGATAGCGAGTGGCGCGCCTGCAAGCGCTGAATCTCTGCGAAGCGCTGCTCTATGAGCTCTTGGCGGCGCGTCTGCACGGCAAAGTATGCCTGTGCGAGCGCGATCTCCGGCTTGTTTGGATCTCCGTTTTGGGCGATTAAATAGCATGCGTAGCGCGTAAGTTTGTAGTCTTTGACCGCGCGAGCGGCGACACCGGCAGTTACCATTTTCGTGGTGTCACGAAAATGGGAATCAACTGGAGTTTTGTTTGTTTTGCACGAGACTTTTGCCCTCTTAACAACTTCGGCGAAGTTCTCCCATCGAGTGTACCCCATGGGTTCCATTAAATCGCGTGCGAGCCAATATTCAACGCCGTCTTCCACATTGGCGTAGCTACCAAGTTCGACACGCCACTTCTCGATATCCCTACTGTCCATATCTCCTCCTCGCTGGTCTATTGTCTATGCGGGCTTTGCCCACTCTGTATTCAGAATAAGGATACGCTGCCGTGCGGACACGAATGGGCCCTGCGCCACTTCGAGCTCGCGGGGCCCATAGATATCGATTAGTTGTGTTCTGCTTTAGATAGGTGTCAGTTTAATTCGCTCGATAGTGCGAACCCAGGCTTTCGGTTCGCTTGCGCATGGCTTTGATCATCTCCATCGACAGCTGAATCTGCGACTGTAGGCGGGCGAGGGCTGCGATCTCGCGGTCATCGGCATGCGGCTTGCTCAGCGCCATGGCCTTGTCTTGCAGGCTTTCAAGCTGTTGCAGAGCCTCGGATAGGCCCGTCTCGGTTCGGTTGATCATGCAATAGGTGCTCATCGTGTGCTTAAGGCCGTGTGTCAGGCGTTCAGCATCAGTTGTGGCAATGCCGTAGTGGGGGAGGTCGATATCCGCCTTCGGGGCCACCTCAGGTGCATTCTGCGCTGCAAGGGCTGCCGATGCGCCCGCGATGCGTCCGAACACGATGCCGTTGGCGCTTGACAAGCCACCAATGCGGTCGGCGCCGTGCATGCCGCCTGTCGCCTCGCCGCAAGCGTAGAGGCCCTCAACGCCTGTGTGCGCGGTCTTATCGATCTTGATACCGCCGTTGGCAGCGTGGGCATACATCGCAACGCGCATCTCGTCAGTCGGGGCGATGCCGTGCTCGTCTTGCAGCCAGGTGGCAAAGGTCTGCACAAACTCTGGGATATCCTCGCGGGGGAAGTCGTAGTGGAGTGCCAGGCCTTCGGCACCTGCCTGATCAATGACGAGATCGATAGCGCGGGAGGCCAAGCGTGACGTGAAGGGACCATATCCAGAGCGCTGCTCGAGCAGGTCGTCCAGCTTGTCGTCGGCAATATCTACCGGCTGGTCTACATGCACGTAGCGCCAGGTCTTCTCGTTAAAGACAAGGTTGCGCTTGGGCTCAATGAAGCCGGGCATCATTTGCATGAACTCTATATTAGTGAGCGTTGCGCCGTGTGCCAGCGCGATGGCC
Organism: Collinsella sp. CLA-ER-H10; assembly: GCF_040092475.1. NCBI lineage: Bacteria > Bacillati > Actinomycetota > Coriobacteriia > Coriobacteriales > Coriobacteriaceae > Collinsella > Collinsella sp. CLA-ER-H10. Next base: position 45,090 of record NZ_JBBNLM010000014.1, on the reverse strand, counting down.
TGCGAGGAGCTGAGCACGTCGGCGGAAGTGAGGCTTCGCTCGAACAGGCCACCCGTGCCGCCCGCAGCGATGATGGTGGCCTTGGCTGCCATAGGTACGAGATGCTTGTTTGTGCGGTCGTAGAGCGTGGCGCCGACAATCTTTCCGGGCGTGTCCTCAATAAGGTCGATAAGCTCGTGGCGGGGAAGCAGGCGAATGCCGAGCGACTCGATCCTGGTCGTCAGAGCGTCCTCAAGGGTCTTGCGGGTGAGGCCGCGCCACATGCGCGTCTTGTGGTCAAAGCAGGGGATAAACTGCTTTTGCTGAGCACTCTCGGCGCTTTGCGGACGCTGAAGCTCAACGCCCAGGTCTTGCTCGAGCCATTCTATTGCATGGGGAATGCCGTGGACAAACGTCTGGACAAGCTCGGGGTCGGCGACGCCGCCACCAACGGTCTGAATGGTGTCGATGAGGTCTTGTTCGTCGTCTTCGTTAACGGGTCCGATAAGCCCCAGGCCCCAGGTTCCGGGGAAGAAGCTCGATCCACTCATAGTCTTGCCGGCGCTTGCCACGGTGACGGTTGCGCCCGTGCGTGCCGCTTCGATGGCGGCGCAAAGGCCCGCAATGCCAGATCCAATTACCAGTACATCAGTCGATTCCATCGGATTCCTTTCTCGTCCGGCGCATTGTCGCACGGGTGATCGGCAATGGGGCCGCAAAGACTCGGCAAATCGGTAAAGGGCAAATATGGCAGGTGGGCGTCATGGACGCTCGGACGCTCCATCTCTTCACATCTCGTATTTCGCCCCAGCTGATATACCGGCATTAGCTACCCTGCGCCAGCGCAAACAAAAAGAGCCGCTACCTCGAAAGGTAGCGGCTCCAAATCTCAACTATATGAGCATCGCGCGGGCGCGATTAGGCCTTGAGGGCCTCCTCGACGGCGACAGCGCAGGCGACGGTGGCACCGACCATGGGGTTGTTGCCCATGCCGATGAGACCCATCATGTCAACGTGCGCAGGCACGGAGGAAGAACCGGCGAACTGGGCGTCGGAGTGCATGCGGCCCATGGTGTCGGTCATGCCGTAAGAGGCAGGGCCGGCGCCCATGTTGTCCGGGTGCAGGGTACGGCCAGTGCCGCCACCAGAAGCGACGGAGAAGTACTTCTTGCCAGCCTCGAGGCGCTCCTTCTTGTAGGTGCCAGCGACGGGGTGCTGGAAGCGCGTGGGGTTGGTGGAGTTACCGGTGATCGAGATGTCGACGTTCTCGTGCCACATGATGGCAACGCCCTCGCGGACGTCGTCGGCGCCGTAGCAGTTGACGGCGGCGCGGGGACCATCGGAGTATGGGATGGTCTCGACGACCTTGAGCTCGCCCGTGAAGTAGTCGAACTGGGTCTTCACGTAGGTGAAGCCGTTGATGCGGGCGATGATCTGAGCAGCGTCCTTGCCCAGACCGTTGAGGATGACGCGCAGCGGCTTCTTGCGAGCCTTGTTGGCGTTCAGAGCCAGGCCGATAGCACCCTCAGCGGCAGCGAAGGACTCGTGACCTGCCAGGAAGGCGAAGCACTCGGTGTCGTCGGAGAGCAGCATAGCGCCCAGGTTGCCGTGGCCCAGACCGACCTTGCGGTCCTCGGCGACGGAGCCGGGAACGGTGAAGGCCTGGATGCCCTCGCCGATGATGGCGGCAGCCTCAGAAGCGGACTTGGCGCCACGCTTGACAGCGAGAGCGCAACCGAGGGTGTAGGCCCACTCGGCGTTCTGGAAGGCGATGGACTGGGTGTTGTTGACGATCTCACGCGGGTTGAAGCCCTTGTCGGTGCAGATCTGCAGAGCTTCCTCGAGGGAGGCGATGCCGTTGTCGGCGAGGCACTTGTTGATCTTGTCAGCGCGGCGCTCGTAACCTTCGAACGTAACAGTCATAGTTATTTCCCTCCCTTTCTACTCGTGAACCGGGAACACGCTGGCGACGGAGTGAGTCTCCTCGTCGGTGCGCGGGTCGATGTACTTGGCAGCGTTCTCCCACTGACCATAGTGGCCCATAGCGCCAGCGATGGCCTCCTCGGGGGTCTTGCCGGCCTTGACGGCGTCGGTGAACTTGCCGAGGTTCAGGAACTCGAATGCGATGATCTCGTTCTTGTCATTGAGAGCCATGCGGGTGACGTAGCCCTGAGCGAGCTCGAGGTAACGAGCGCCCTTGGCCTTGGTGCCGAACATGGTGCCGACCTGAGAGCGAAGGCCCTTGCCGAGGTCGTCGAGGGAGGCGCCCACGGGCAGGCCGCCCTCGGAGAACGCGGTCTGGCTGCGGCCGTAAACGATCTGCAGGAAGATCTCGCGCATAGCAACGTTGATGGCGTCGCAGACGAGGTCGGTGTTGAGGGCCTCGAGGATGGTCTTACCGGGAAGAATCTCGGAAGCCATGGCGGCAGAGTGGGTCATGCCCGAGCAGCCGATGGTCTCAACGAGGGCCTCCTCGATGATGCCGTCCTTGACGTTCAGCGTGAGCTTGCAGGCGCCCTGCTGAGGTGCGCACCAACCCACACCGTGCGTAAGACCGGAGATGTCGGAAATCTCCTTAGCCTGGACCCACTTGCCCTCCTCGGGGATGGGTGCGGGGCCGTGGTATGCACCCTTGGCAACGGGGCACATGTTCTCCACTTCCTGTGAGTACTGCATGCCTCTCCTCTCTATCGTGTTGGCGTCCCGTCTGGGGGCCGTGGCTGGCGATTGCCGGGCGACCCTTCGAAAGGGACATGACATGCAGCCCCTATAATACCGCGAAATGCACGGAATATTCGGCGAACGGCTCAGTTTTCGTAGCGAGAAGTCCGGAAGTTTTAATTGAAACGGTTTAACCCTATGTTCTGTGGTCGTGAACTTCCGTAGAGGGGGTCCGTCTTGGGCAAGCTATTGGTCAGCTCTTGTAAGCATTGCGGGGGTTGACCTGTTGCAACGATGCCGTTCGCCGCCTGATTACTGCCTTTGGCCGCGCGAGTGTATTGTTTTGCGTGAATGTTTTGATGGCACGCTTCAATCGTGCTGTATTGGATGGCAAGCAGATCCCGGCGAAGGGAGCGCCATGCAGCGCGTTTGGAGAACGGTTACCGGCTTTTACTATGTCTGTGCCCGCGGTACGGACAAGCAGTTCATCTTTGAGGGCGATGAAGACCGGTGGGAGTTTTTGGAGCTGATGCGCGAGTGCTGCCGCGAGGAGGGCGTGACGGTCGTTGCGTGGTGCCTTATGAACGACCACGTGGATCTGGTGCTCTCGGATTATGAGGACACGATGAGCGCGGCGATGCACCGACTGCTTTTGACGTACGCTCGTCGGTTCAACAAGCGTACCGGACGCTCCGGGCATCTGTTCCAGAACCGTTTTGACCGGCGCTCGCTCGATACCGACTGGCAGGTGATGGAGGCTATTCGCTCTGTACACGCCGATCCGCAGGAGGTGGGCGTTAGCCTAATCGAGCGTTATCCCTGGAGCAGCTTTCCGGAACATCTACGCGCTTACGACGGTGATGTGGCCGATGCCGCGAGGGGATTTTCTGATCCTTCTTGCGTGCTTGAGCTTTTTGGCTCTGCCGAGGGCTTTATTGCCTATTCGCTTTCGACGCCCGCCGGCAGTGAGTCAGCGCTGTGCGATATGAAAGAGACGGAGTGGGAACGCCACGCCTTTGCCGACAAGATGGCGAAGAGCCTCGGGGTTCCGCTCAATGTGGTTAAAACTGCACCGCCGGCGCAGCGCGATACCGTTATTGTTGGATTGAGCAATGCCGGCTTTACGGTGCGCCAGATTGAGCGGTATACCGGGATTGGCAAAAGTACCGTCTCTCGTATCGTGCGCGCCCGCGCGCGAACGGCGATGCGGGCTGGCGGAAACGTGATGTAAGGTCGCCTGTTCACCGCAGTTGGGGTCGTCCATACGCCGCAACCAGCGTTCAAAAGCTTGGTACGGTAACTGCACTTCTTAATATGCATAGAACAATCGTCATCTTGCATAAAATAACAGCTCAGTCCGGGTTTGCCCGTGCCTACCCCCGTCTGCGCCGTGCAAAAAACGGAGTTTTCAGCATCGTGGTGCTGTCGGCACTGCCGCAATCTTGCAACATACGGGTCCCGAAGCTATTTATGCCTTCCGATCCGCCTCCGAAGCGCATGTATGTGATCCCTGAGACCGCGATGCTTGTTCTAAAACACAATATATATGCGCCTGGAGACGTTGATTAACGCTTTCGATGCGTATACATACAGCTTGGCGTGCTGAATACTCGCAAAAATGCACGTCGCACCCTATGGGACCCGTCTGCGGCAGGCGCGAAGCGAGTCGGAGCTCAGCAGAACGGGGCTTGGCGCATTGCTTGGCGGGCCCGGGGCCCTGCCGCAGGCCTTTGGTGCTGTGGAAAACGCCCGTGTTCGCGTCTGGCCGTGTGGTAAATGACAGACGGGGCGCCGGGCGCGCTGATTTTGTGTGTTCGTGCTCATTAGGAAAAACAGAGCCGCCCGTATCGGGCGGCTCGGCAATCAAAAACCTTGGATTCGGAGCATACGCTACTGGTTAGCTTGCCCCTCGAGCATGCCGTCGAGGGTGCGCCAGGCGAGCTCGGCGCATTTGACGCGGGCGGGCATGTGCGAGATGTCCTGGAGCTGGGCGGCTTCGTCCAGGTCTTCCAGGTCCTCCTCGGAGAGCTTCTCGCCGCGGATCATGGCGAGGAAGAGCTCTGCCAGGCGGCGAGCTTCCTCGACGGTCTCGCCGGTGATGAGATCGGCCATGATGTCGGCACTGGCCTGGCTGATGGCGCAGCCGTGGCCGGTAAAGGAGGCCTCCTCAATCACGTTGTTCTCGACACGCAGCTGCAGAGTGAGCTCGTCTCCGCAGCTGGGGTTGATGCCGTCGTGCTCGTGCGTGGGAGCATCCATCTCGTACTTGTAGTCGGGGTGCGAGTTGTGCTCCATAAATGTGGTGGAGGTGTACAGATTACCCATTGAACGTGCTCCAAACGTGATGCAGGCCGGCGATGAACTTGTCAATGTCGGCCTTGTCGTTGTAGAAGGCCACGCTGGCGCGGCAGCAGGCAAGGTTCTCGACGCCCAGCCAGGTGAGCAGCGGCTGTGCACAGTGGTGACCGGCGCGGATGCAGACGCCGTCCATGTCCATGATGCTCGCGACGTCGTGCGGGTGGATGCCGCGGACGTTAAAGCTCACAACGCCGTGGTGGTTGTCCCAATAGATGGAGCCGATGATCTGGACAAAGTCGAGCTGCATGAGCTCGCCCATCAGGTAGTGGACGAGTGCCTGCTCGCGTGCCTGGATGTTCTCGTAACCCACCGTGTTGACCAGGTAGTCGAGTGCCGCACCCGTGGCGAAGATGCCGGCGGCGTCCTGTGTGCCGGCCTCGAATTTCTCGGGAACGGGCGCCCAGACGGCGTCCTGCTCGGTAACAGAGTCGATCATCTCGCCGCCGGTGAGCATGGGCGGCATGGCGTTGAGCAGGTCCATCTTGCCCCACAGCACGCCGATGCCCATGGGGCCCATAGCCTTGTGTGCGCTAAAGGCAAAGAAGTCGGCGCCCAGGTCGGCCACATCGACCGGCATGTGCGGCAGCGACTGCGCACCGTCGACGACCAGGTAGCCGCCATACTTGTGCACGAGCTTGCCGAGGTTCTTGACTGGGTTCTCGACTCCCAACACGTTGGAGACCTGACCCACGGCCAGAATCTTGGTCTTGGGACCAACCTTGGCAAGAACCTCCTCGGTGGTGAGCTGACCGGTCTTGGTGGGGTAGAGGTAGACGAGCTTGGCGCCGGTCTCGCGGCAGACCTGCTGCCACGGAATCAGGTTGGAGTGGTGCTCCATGATGGTGATGACGACCTCGTCGCCCGGCTCGAGGACTGTGGGTGCAAAGCTCTTGGCGACCAGGTTGAGCGACTCGCTCGTGTTGCGGGTGAAGACGACCTCGTTGGCCTGGGCAGCGCCGATGAGGTCGGCGATCTGCTGGCGCACCTTCGCGATAGCCTCAGTGGCCTCGACGGACAGCGAGTACAGGCCGCGCAGAGGGTTGGCGTTCATGCGCTGGTAGAAGTCGCGCTCGGCGTCGAGCACACAGGCAGGACGCTGCGCGGTGGCGGCACTATCGAGGAAGGCGATCTCGGGGTGCTGCTGGAACAGCGGGAACTGCGCCTTGTAGGGATTAGTCTCGATGTCGACGGTAGGCCAGCCGCGCGAGGCCTCGTCGCTGGCGTCGAGCTCCATAGGCTCCGGTGCGGTACAGGTGTCGCATTTAACGTGCTCGGTGTCGATCATGCGAGCTCCTCTTCAAAGTTGTCGATCAAGTTGTTGCCCAAGCGGACGACGGCGGCGCGGGTGCGCTCGTCGGTGGCGGAAAGTGCGGCGTCCTCCAGCTTGGCGCGGACGAACAGGTCCTCGGCGGCGTTTTGGTCAAGGCCGCGGCAGGCGAGGTAGAACAGTTGCTCGTCGCGGACGTGGCCGATGGTGGCTCCGTGGTTGCCGGCGACGTCGTCCTCGTCGCAGAGAATGACGGGAACGGTCTTGTTGTCGACGCCCTTGTTGGCCAAAAGCACCGTCTCGCGCTCGGTGCCGGTTGCACCCTTGCAACCGTGCACGAGGTCGATGGTGCCGCGGTAGACCTTCTTGGACGTGCCGGTCAGCACGCCGTTGGCGTCGATCTCGCACTCGGTCTTGCGACCGCGGTGGCGCAGCTCGTAGTTAAAGTCGCGCACCTGCTCTCGGGCGCCCAGGTAGTCAGTATCGATGGTGACCTTGGCGGTATCGCCCAGCAGGTCGCCGGCAAGGCCGGTGGCGCTGGCGCCGGCACCCAGGACGGTGTGCTGCACGTTGACGCGCGCGCCCTCGTCCAGGAACAGGCCGGTGTCGTCGAGCGCGATCCAGCTATCGTCGAGCGTCTGCGTGCAGGTCACGTTGACGGTGGCGTACTCGTGGGCGCACACGCGTAGCACGGATCCCACGACGCCTTGGCCGGCAACGGGAGAGTCCAGGGCAATAAGCAGATCGAGCGTCGACTGGGGACGGGCGACGACGTCGATGGCGGCGATGGCCGCGGCTGCATCGACACCGCTCACGCGCACGGTAACCGTGGCGTGCTTGTATGCGGGCACATCGATGACGATGCGCTTGGTGGCGTGGTCGGCCAAGTAGGTGTAGGCAGCCTCGCCCATGCCGGTCTCGAAGGCTTCAGCAGGGGAGAGCTCCTCCTCGAGCTTGATGGCACCGGCCTGGTAGATGGAGGTGGCGGGCACGTCAAGCTCGGTCTCGGGCGTGATGCGGGCGCGGTCGGCGGCGTCGCCGGGGGCGGAGGCGCGGCGCTCGGGGAAGCGCTCGGCCATGGCGTCCATGGCGGCGTTAAATGCGTCGGCAGCGCCGCGGAACTGCTCGTCCAAGCCCTCGACCTTAACAGCCTCGGTGGGAGCGGCGGCAAGCTCGTCAGAGAGCTCGAGCTTGGTCTGGTTCATCTTCAGCCAACCCCAAGTGGCAGCTGGCATCGCATTGACCTGCTCAAGGGTGGTAGCAGCGGTGTTCGTGGTCTGGTTCATTATCCGATCGCTCCTTCCATCTCGAGCTTGATCAGGTTGTTCATCTCGACGGCGTACTCCAGCGGCAGCTCCTTGGAGACCGGGTTGGCAAAGCCGTTGACGATCATGGTGCGGGCCTCTTCCTCCGAGATGCCGCGGCTCATCAGGTAGAACACCTTGTCGTCGCCGATACGACCGATGGTGGCCTCGTGGCCGATGTCGACGTTCTTGGCGCGGATGTCCATGGCCGGAATAGTGTCGGAGCGGCTCTGGTCGTCGAGCATCAGCGACTGGCAGCTCACGGTTGCCTTGGAGCCCTCGGCCTTGGGCGTGGCCACGATAGAGCTGCGGAAGGTCTGGATGCCGCCGCTCTTGGAGATGCCCTTGGTCTCGACGGTCGCCGAGGTCTCGGGCGCGTTGAGTACGACCTTGCAGCCGGTATCGAGGTTCTGGCCGGCGCCGGCAAAGGTGATGCCGGTAAAGCTCGAACGGGCGCGGCGGCCGTTGAGCACGCTCATGGGATAGAGGTAGCCCACGTGGCTGCCGAAGGAGCCACTGATCCACTCGATGTCGCCGTCCTCGTCCACGCGCGCACGCTTGGTGTTGAGGTTGTACATGTTCTTGGACCAGTTCTCGATGGTCGAGTAGCGCAGGTGTGCGCGTTTGCCCACAAAGAGCTCCACAGCGCCGGCGTGGAGGTTGGCCACGTTGTACTTGGGCGCGGAGCAACCCTCGATAAAGTGCAGGTCGGCATCGTCCTCGACGATGATGAGCGTGTGCTCAAACTGACCGGCGCCCTTGGCGTTGAGGCGGAAGTAGCTCTGCAGCGGAAAATCGAGCTTGGTGCCCTTGGGCACGTAGACAAACGAGCCGCCCGACCACACGGCGCCGTGCAGGGCCGCAAACTTGTGGTCGGTGGGCGGGATGAGCGTCATAAACTTCTCGTGGATGAGCGGCTCCCACTGCGAGTCGTGCAGGGCCTCCTCGATGCCGGAGTAGACGATGCCCATCTTGGAGGCGGTGTCCTGCATGTTGTGGTAGACGAGCTCGGAGTCGTACTGCGCGCCGACGCCCGCTAGGTAGCTGCGCTCGGCCTCGGGGATACCTAGGCGCTCAAAGGTGTTCTTGATGTCGTCGGGCACCGACTCCCAGTCGTGCTTTTGGTCGGTGTTGGGCTTGACGTAGGTGACGATGTTGTCCATGTCTAGGCCCTCGATGGAGGGGCCCCACGTCGGATTGGGGAAGCGGTTGAAGATCTCGAGGGACTTGAGGCGCAGGTCGAGCATCCACTGCGGCTCGTTCTTCTTGGCGCTGATCTCGCGCACGATGTCGGGCGTGATGCCGGCGTCGAGGCGCTCGAATCCCTCCTCGCCATAGGTGAAGTCGTAGAGGCTGCGGTCGATGTCCGAGACCTCGGTGCGGTTCTTGGTCATTGCGTCGCCCCTTTACGCCTGCTGCTCGGCAGCGGCGGTCTCGGCCTGGGCGCGCTGTTCGGCGGCCTCGCGCTCGAAGGTCTCAAAGCCGTTCTTGTCGATCCAGGGGATCAGCGAGGCGTCGTCCTCACGCACGATGTGGCCCTTGACCATAACGTGGACGCGATCGACATCCAGGTGCTCCAGGATGCGCGTGTTGTGTGTGATGATGAGCATGGAGCCGTCGCAGCTCTTGCGGTAGGCGTCCATGCCGTGGCTGACGGTGGACAGGGCGTCGACGTCCAGGCCGGAGTCGGTTTCGTCCAGGATGGCGAGCTTGGGCTGCAGCAGCAGGAGCTGGAGCATCTCGACCTTCTTCTTCTCGCCGCCCGAGAAGCCCACGCCCAGCTCGCGGTTGAGGTAGGCGGTGTCCATGTTGAGTTCGGCCGCGAGCTCCTTGACGCGACGGCGGAACTCCTTGCCCTTCATCTCCAGGCCGGGGCGGCCGGCGATGCTGGCGCGCAAAAAGCTCGACAGCGGCACGCCCGGGATCTCGACCGGAGCCTGGAAGCTCAGGAACAGGCCGGCGCGCGAACGCTTGTCGGTGGTGAGCTCGGTGATGTCCTGGCCGTCAAAGACGATGCGGCCGTCGTTGACCGTGTAAACAGGGTCGCCCATGACCAGGTGGCCGAGGGTGGACTTGCCGGCGCCGTTGGGTCCCATCAGCACGTGGGTCTCGCCGGCGGCGACGTTAAGGTTGACGTTGTGGAGGATGGTCTTCTCGTCCACGGAGGCGGTCAGACCTTCGATGGAAAGCAGCGGATTTGCGCTCATGCTGTCCCTCTCTGTATATGGTGTACTCATAGGTGTACTAAACCCTAGGAATCTTCTCGGAATAAAGTTACTATGGGTTCGGCGTTAGTCAAGGGAAAACCCGACTAATCCACTCGACTTTTCAAATTCTGGGACAAAATAACCTGTTGTGTTTGTCCCACTTGCTTTAAATTTGGGACAACAAACCTGGTTATGTTGTCCCAGCAACGATGGGAGGGTAGGTATGCTCATTTCCTCTAAGGGCCGCTATGCCCTCCGACTGATGATCTATATCGCAGCGCTTGGTGATGCCGGGGGCAAGATCGCCCTGCGCGAGGTCGCCGACCGCGAGCATATCTCACAAAAGTATCTGGAGCAGCTGGTTCGTCCGCTTATGAAAGCGGGCCTGCTTAAGAGCGTACGCGGTAAGGGCGGCGGCTACATGATGGCCAAGGATCCGGCCGAGGTGCGCGCCGGCGACATCCTGCGTGCCGTCGAGGGCAGCACGGCTCCAGTGGCGTGCGACGGCATCGACAACAGCTGCACCCGTAGTGATCTGTGCTCAACGGTCAAGTTCTGGCGCGGTCTGGACGACGTAATCGAAAAGTACGTCGACGGCGTGACGTTGGCCGACCTAGCCGCCGTCCCCGAGATCAACTTTGACATTAAGCTGTAGGTTGAGCGCAATTCCTTAAGATTTCGCGGAGGGTTGTTGCCGTTTACCGAGGGGTTGTTGTGCAACAACGGGCGAGCTGCAATACTTATTTTTATCTTTGCAAACTGAACTTTAACTACACCAATGCAGGGAGGATCTTATGCAGCCCAAGCATTCTGCGATTGTCGCGGGCCTGACGCTGGCGCTTTCGTTTGGCGCCGTTTCCGCGCCGGCACCCGCCGCTGCCGAGGAGCCCACGCCGGGCGTTGCCTCGGATGCCACCGATATCGATAAGGGCCTTTACACCCAACAGTCCTTCTCGGGCGTGCTGAGGTCGGTCCAGGGCGTTTCGTTTGTCAACGTGACTCCCGAGATGAAGTACTTTACCAAGTACGAGAGCCATGGCAACTATAACCAGGGCTTTTCGTATGGTGACGGCTACAACGCGCTGGGCTATTACCAGTTCGACCGTCGTTGGTCGCTCATTCCGTTTATGAAGCAGGCCTACAACTACAACCCCGAAAAATACAGCATGCTCAAGGATGCGATTGATCGCGGCGGCGAGCTTTCCAACGCGAACAATTCCATGTCCGAGAACGGTCAGCTTACCGAGCTGGGCCGTATTGCACAGGAGGCCTTCCAGGGTGCTTATAACACCGATCCTGCTGAGTTTTCGGCTCTGCAGGATGCGTATGCGTACAACTCGTACTATGCGGTGACCGAGGCGTGGCTCAAGAGCGGCCTGGGTATTGATATTTCGGGCCGCGCCGATTGCGTCAAGGGCATGGTGTGGAGCATTACCAACATGTGCGGCACTGGCGGCTGCAGGGACTTTTTCCGCTGGGCGAATCTTTCCAACGATATGTCCGACCGCGAGTTTGTGACGGCGCTTTCCAACAGTGTGGTCAATAACGTGGCGACCAAGTATGCAAGCCAGCCCCAGTACCACGAGGGCTGGAAGAACCGCTACCGCAACGAGCTAAAGGACTGCTTGGTTTATATCGCTGAGGACGAGGCAGCCGCTGCGACGCCCGTGCAGCCCGAGCCTACGCCGGCGCCCTCGCCGACACCTGATTCGAATGACGACTCGAGTGACGATGCCAACGATGACAGGATGGATGCGCCCTCGACCGATGCTGACGGTAATGGCTCTGCTGGTGGCACTACCAACGACGGCTCTACCTCGAACGGCTCCGATTCGAACGGCCCTGCTGCGGGCGATTCGTCTTCAAACTCTGCCGGCAATACGAACAGCGCCGCCTCTGGTTCGACCGACGCTGGCTCCTCTAGCTCATCCACCGGCTCGAGCGATTCGTCCGTTGACATCGGCTCTAACAATGGCTCCGGCTCTGATGCAACCCCTGATCCCGATGCTTTCAAGAACGACTCGAATAAGGCGCCGGACGCTCCCGTTACTTCGCCGGACAAGAAACCTTCTTTCTCCGTGCAGCTTGGTTCTACGCTGGGCTCTTCGCTGATGGCTGGTGTCAATAACGGCTCGACCCAGAACAAGGACAACTCTGATCAGGCTTCCACGGAAAAGACCGAAGCCGCAAAGGGCGACTCCAAGGACAAGGCTTCCGAGAAGACCGAATCCGATAAGGGTTCTAGCTCTGAGGAGAAGGACGACAAATCCGCTCAGAAGAAGGACGAGAACAAGGACAAGACCGAGGACGGAAAGCAGCAGGGCGAGGACGGCGGTAAGGGCAACACCGACAACCAGGTCCAGGAGCAAAATGACTCCAAAACGGTGACCACCACGACCACGACGACTACAGCTACCAAGTCCTCGGGCGGCAACATGCCCAAGACGGGCGATCTGATTGTGATGGCGAGCCTTGCCAGCGCGAGCTTGGCCACGCTGGGCGCTACGTCTATCGTAAGTGGTAAGCATAAGCTCGATCAGCAGAAGAAGGCTTCTGGGGAGGACGACTCGGGGGAGTAGGCTCTCAGTTGCCAGATAACTAAATAGTCGGGACGGGGTCCGGTGCGAATGTATCGGGCCCCGTTTTGTTATGCAACGATTAATTGTGCCCCCTCATACCTCTTGTTACTACCGTTGCCCGATATGTTTGCGCGGCGACATCGGTACATGCGATGCGGTCATTACAATTGGCATTGTGCTGCGATTTAGGGGGAACGTTTTGGTGTCTGAACAGGCAAATGTTGATTGTGCTGCTGGCTTTGGCGTGCGTTTGATCGGCTGTGCCGACGATGCGGCTTTGCCCATTGGCATGCACGACTATGCGGAGGCTCTTGGTTGCTGCACGCTGGTCGACAAGACCATGTTTATTGCAGATGTGTTGGACTGCGACGCGTCCGTTGTGGTGTGCTGTCGACCCGAGGGTTTTGGCAAGAGCATGAACTTGTCGATGCTCAGGGCTTTTCTGGAGCGTCCAGCGGTCGGTCGCGCTGGTCAGCGTTTGTTTGCCGATGCTCAGATTTGGGATGCAGACGGCGGGCACTATCGGGATGAGTACGCTTGCTATCCGGTGATATCGCTGGACTTTTCTGTCGCTGTGAGGCGTGGCGCCGCTATTGCCGACGTCGCGCGCGATGCTCTTTCGGGCGAGTGCGCCCGTCTGCTGGCGCTTTTGGAGGCTCCGGATTTAGCTCGAGACAAGGTGCGTCACATCGAACGCGTCGCGCGTGGCGTGGCGAGCGCGGACGAGGTTGACTCGGTGCTCGGTGTGCTCATTGAGCTGCTGGAGATGGCCTGCGATGAGCAGGTTGTATTGCTCGTTGATGGGTACGATGCGGCGTGGTCTCGCCGTGTGAGCGCGAGGGACGCTTCCGACGCCGATCCGGCAGGGCTATTCGATCGCGTGCTGTTCGACGCCATTGCCACTGCGTGCGATTCGTTGCGGCTGACGTGTCTGATGGGGGAGTGTCCCGGTCCTGCCGAAGCGGCGCTTTCTTCGCGCGGCTGCTCGTATTGTCTGACGACGCCGCTGTCGGCGTGGTGTGACCGATGTTTCGGTTTTTCGGATGCCGAGGTCCAGGCTCTGTTGAGTCATGCTGGACGCGAGGAATGCCTGGATGATGCGCGTGAATGGCTCGAGGGATATCGGTTTGGTAGGGCCTATTGCTCGAGTCCAGCGCGTGTGATCGGTTTTCTGGACCGAGGCTGCACGGCGCCTGTGCGTGCCGATCTGTATGGATATGCCGATTGCCTGAGTAGGGTAGTTGCCGGGTGGAATCTCGACCGCCTTTTGGTCTTGTTTGATTTGCTCGAGGCCCATGGGTGCGCTGAGGTCCCGCTTTGTTTGGGCACTGCAGAGCCAGATGTCTCGCCTGATGATGGTCTGTGGACGGCGCTGTATCTGTCAGGTTTCCTGACGACAGATATGACTGAGGAGCCAGAACATGGCAATCGCTTCCGTGCCTTGCGGTTGCCCAATAACGAGCTTCGCCAGGCCTTGCGTCTAGTGATCGTTGAGTGGTTTGAGTGCGCTGCCGAAGACATTCGAGACGTCGATGCGTTCCGCGACGGGCTGTGCCGTGGGAACGAGGATACCGTAAGGCGGGCGCTAAGCCGCATCCTGGGGGATGCGGGAATCGGTGAGACCGACCCAGATAAGCCGCTACCATATCACCTACTCTTGCAAGGACTCTGCTTTGGATTGCCGGGCTATGCCAATCCTGCTTCGAGGCGAAAGTGTGGCGCGGATCGCTGGGACATCCAGGTTTTTCCTACGGGCGCCGTGTTCGACGTAGCAGATACGATTGGCATGCTGGACGAACGTCCGCTGATAACGATCAACATGATGTATGACCCCGGTGTGGATGCGCTGGGCCTGGAATTGCTGGCCGTGCAGGCGCTGCTCGACATAGAGCGCGACGGCATCGACGAAATCCGTGTGCCGCGACCCGGCGTGGGTCGCATGCGCTGGGGATTCGGGTTTGACGGGCAGCGTGTGGCAGCGGTGTGCCAGCGGCTTTAAGCGCCGGGGTGTTTCCGGCTTCCGTTACTCGGTGTCCTTCAGGGGCGGCATGGGCTTCCAGTTGGGATCCTTAACGATCTTGCGGGCGTCCTTCATGCCACGGCGCAGCGCCGGAATACCGGTCTTAAAGCACTTGTCAACGGCGGCCAGGCGAATGAATTCCTTGCAGAAGGTCGCGGCGTTGCCCAGACGGAACAGCACGGGGTGGTAGTCGCCGTAGATCTGCATGTAGCGTGCCAGATAACCGCGGTTGCGCATGATGTAGTAGCGGTTGGTGTCGCTCGTAGAGTTGAGCTGGCGCTTGCCGGCGATGTCCCAGTTAGAGACGGCGCGGGCGCGCTTGAGCACCACGTCGGCAACAACGGCGGCGGGGAAGTGCTGGCTGGCCACGTAGCCATAGCAGGCATCGTCGCCGTAGATGAAGAATCGCGCATCGGGCAGGCCGATCTTGTCGACCACGCGGCGCGAGAACATGCCGCCCTCAAAGCACAGCTGGTTCATGGCGCGGTAGCCCTCGGGGCCCAAGTCCCACTTGGCGACAGGGTTGGGAATGCCGAGCGAAAGGATGAGTTGGTATTGCCAAAAGAAGGCGCCGCCGTCAAAGTCCAGGCGCGAACCCTGGATAACATCGTAGCGGTCGGTCCACTTGGCAAGACGCTCGATGCCTTCGGGGATGACGAGCACGTCGTCGTCCATCACCCAGAACCACTGGGCGCCCAGGTCGTAGGCGCATTTGGTGCCGGCGGAGAAGCCACCTGCACCGCCGCCGTTTTCGAGCTGCGGGGCGTAGATGACGCGGTCGGTGCCGCCCTGCGCGTCGGGCTGCTCGGTGTCGATGCCCCACAGCTTGGCCAGGCGCTCGTTAAATGCGGCGCACATGGCCTCGGTCTCGCGCGAATTCTCGTTATCGACAATCACGATGCGCCAGGGCGTTGCCGTGAGCTCGGTCATGGAGTCGAACAAGTTGGCCAGAAGTTCCTGGCGCTTGTACGTAACGACGACGATGGCGAGCTTGTCGATGGGGGCGGGAAGGGTTGAAGGCATGGGGCAATATATCCTTTCACGCGCGGCGGGCGAGTGCTGCGCGGAAGCTATCGAATACGTCCTTGAGACTGTCCTATTGTAAAGGCTCGGCGCACCTTGACGGCAAGCTTTGAATAAAACGCAGGAACCTGCCATGGACCCGCCGCATGACGTGGGGCTGCTTTGCCCGCAAGAGGCTCCATAGATTATATAAACGCCCGCTGGCGCGCTGACCCTTTGATACCATGAAACGACAGGTATTTCCTAAGGAGCACATTTGTCTACTAACGCCTCTGGCAGCCCTGTTCTGTCGCTGCTTATTCCCATTTACAATGTTCAGCGCTACCTGCGCGAGTGCCTCGATTCCGCCCTGGCGCAGACGCTCAAGGATATTGAGATCATCTGCATTAACGACGGGTCGACCGACAACTCGCCGGCGATTATCCGCGAGTATATGGAGCGCGATGGGCGCGTCAAGATGATCGACAAGGCCAACAGCGGCTACGGCGACTCGATGAACCACGGCCTGGAGATGGCGCGTGGCAAGTACGTTGGCATCTTGGAGTCCGATGACTTTATGGCGCCCGACGCACTCGAAAAGCTTGTCTCGGCCGCCGATAGCAATAATGCCGACTTTACGAAGGCGAACTTTGATTTCTACTGGTCCAAGCCCGAGGAGCGCCGTTCGCTGCACGAGATGTTTAAGGCCAAGGACTGCGACAAGCCGGTGCACCCGAGCGACACGACGCAGTTCTTTAAGCAAAAGCCGTCGATTTGGTCGGCCGTGTACCGTCGCGATTTTCTTGAGCGCAACGGCATCAAGTTCTTGCCGACTCCAGGGGCATCCTTTCAGGACACGTCATTCGCCTTTAAGGTTATCGCGTGTGCCGATAAGGCTGTTTACCTGCATGATGCCGTGTTGTCGTATCGCCAGGACAACGAGAATTCCTCGGTCAATTCTTCGGCTAAGGTCTTTTGCGTCAATACCGAGTATGCCGAGATTGAGCGTTGGATTCGAGAGGATTATGCCCGTGATCACGCAAGTGATGACGTCGTGCGCATGCTCAAGTTCAATCAGCTCATTAAGTACGATTCGTACATGTGGAACTACGTGCGCCTGGCGCCCAAGTTCTATAAGGAGTTCCTGGTTCAGATGGCCAAGGAGTTCCAAGCTGCCTTGGACGCCGGGGAGTTTTCGCTTGACGACCTCAAGCCGTGGAAGCGCGCAAATCTCGCTGCTATCCTCAAAGATCCTGAGGGCTGGGTTGACGAGCATCCGAGCTTTGCGACGGATGGTGCCTTGGGGCGTGCTAAGTTTTACGCCTCGGTTGGAGGCCCAGGCGTGGTCGCCGCTTTCCTCATCGAATCGCTGAGGGGGTAGGTCGACATGGGAGAGACTTTGACCCCCAAAGCGACCATTGTCGTTCCCGTCTACAATTCGTCGCGCTCCATTCAGCGATGCCTCGATTCGCTGTTGGCCCAGTCTGAGCGTTCGATTCAGGTTGTCTACGTCAACGACGGTTCGACTGATGATTCGTTGAACGTGTTGCGCCAGATTGCGCAGGCCGATGATCGCGTACTGGTGATTGATCAGGAAAACGCGGGCGTCTCGTGTGCTCGAAATGTCGGAATCGATGCCGCCGAGGGCGAGACCGTCTTTTTTGTGGACGCCGACGATTACATCGATGCCCAGACGATCGAGCGCGTGCTGCATGCCATGAAGTCTGCAGATGCCGAGGCCGCCGTTTTTGGCGGCGTCTGTGAACCTGCCGATGCTGCCCCCAAACGCGTCCAGCAACTCATGAGCCCCAAAGCTGGTACCTTCGGCGCCCGTGATCCCCAACTGCTGTTCCATTCGAATGCGCAGCCCTATGCCTGCCGTGCAGCCTTTTCGCGCGAGCTGCTCAATCGCGAAGGCATACGCTTCGCCCCCGGTTTGGCTTTGGGCGAGGACGTCGTCTTCCAATTTGCGGCTTATGCGCTTGCCCGCAGGACCGTCGTCATGCCTGACAAGTTCTACCACTACGTGATGGAGAGCGAATCGGCGACGCACGAGTTCAACAGTGCCGAGGCGCGCGCCAAAAAGCTTGACGCCCACATGAAGATGCTCGAGGAGGTCTTGGAAGACTGGGCGGCCTATGGTCTTTTGGACCTGTGTCCCGGCGAGCTGATAACTTGGTTTTTGGACCTAATTGTGTTCGATCTGGCGCGCTTGGATGCCGATGACTTCCATCGCGTGGCGGCTCGCGTCAACATGGACCTCACGACGTTTTTGGGAACGGAGTGGGCGGATATGCCTGCTAAGGGTGCCGTTCGCCGTGTTGCCCACAAGCTCGTTGCGGCGACCTCGGGCGTTTCGATGGCAGACGCCACGCTGTTCTATCTTTCGACTCGCGGTCTCAAAGCCTGCCTGGAGCGCTTTCTATAATTCCAAGCGCTGCCGCCCGCCGCAACTCGGCTGCTAAAATAACCCTGTTACACGCTATTCAACGGGAGGTTCTCTTGCAGAACTCTGATACCCCTAAAGTTTCGCTGCTTGTCCCCATTTGCAATGTCGAACGCTATCTGCGCGTGTGCCTCGATTCCGCCGTGGCGCAGACGCTCAATGACATCGAGATCATCTGCATCAACGACGGCTCCACCGATAGCTCGCCGGATATCATCCGCGAGTACATGGAGCACGACCCCCGTGTAAAGATGATCGACAAGGCCAACAGCGGCTACGGCGACTCGATGAACCGTGGCCTGGAGATGGCGCGCGGTGAGTACGTGGGCATCCTTGAGTCCGACGACTTTATGTTTGAGGATTCGCTTCAAAAGCTGGTCGCCAAGGCCGATGCTGAGCATGCCGATGCGGTAAAGGGCGACTTTTATCTGTATTGGTCCACGCCCAGCGAGCGACGTGAGCTGTTTGGGATTATCGACGAGCATATGACGGGCGCCGCGTATCGCCCCGTCGATCGCCCGGGCATCTTCTACCGCAAACCTTCCATTTGGTCGGCTATCTATCGGCGCGCGTTCCTCAACGACAATCAGATTCGCTTCCTTCCCACGCCGGGTGCCTCGTATCAGGATGCGGGTTTTAACTTTAAGGTCTGGGCATGCGCCGAGCGTGCTGCGTTTATCGCGGACCCCATTTTGTGCTATCGCCAAGACAACGAGAAGAGCTCCGTTAATTCGCCCAACAAGGTATTTTGCGTGTGCGACGAATACGCCGAGATGCAGCGCTTTTTGGATGAACGCCCCGAGCTTAAGGCTCAGCTTCAGGGTATTTTAATGCGCATGAAGGTCGATACGTACCGTTGGAACGATGAGCGCCTGGTCGATGAACTGCGCGAGCAGTTTTGGAAGAAAGCCTCGTCCGAGCTCAAGGCCGACTGGGATGCCGGTCGCTTTGATCTGTCGCTGTTTGATCCGCGTGGCGAGACCGACTTGCGCCTGATGGTCAAGTCGCCCCGCGCCTATATCGATTCGCGCTTTGACTTTAAGAAGCCGGGCAAGCTCAATACGTTTAAGCATTACTTTAAGATTGGCGGCCTGCCGCTGGTCTGGCGTGTGCTGACGTATCAGTGCACCTACGGCGACAACCCGCACCCCGATGACGTTCCGGCCGCACAGTAGGAGCGAGTGACTATGGCTACCCCCAAGATTTCCGTTGTCGTTCCCATCTATAAAGTGGAGGAGTGCCTGGCCTGGTGCCTGGACTCCCTGCTTGCGCAGGACATGCCCGATTGGGAAGGCGTGCTGGTCAACGATGGCTCGCCGGACGGCTCGCGCGATATTGCGGCTGCCTATTGCGAAAAGGACGCGCGCTTTACGCTGGTCGATAAGGAGAACGGCGGCCTGTCGAGTGCGCGTAATGCAGGCATCGCCGCGTCCACGGCGCCTATCGTTGCGTTTTTGGATTCCGACGACCGATTTACGTCCGATGCGTGCCGTGTAATCGTCGATGCCTTTGAGCGTGAGGATTGCGACGTTTTGACCTTTGGCGCGAACCCGTATCCGCTGGAGGCAGGGCATCCGTGGCTTAACTATGTGCTGAGCCCACGCGACGTTTCGTTTGAGGGCTATAGCTCCGACCTGCTGTTTAAGGAGGCGTCTCGCCCCTTTGCATGGCGCACCGCTTGCAAGCGCGCTTTTTTGCTGGGCAACGGGATCGTGTTCGATGAAACCGTTAAGTATGGCGAGGACCAGGTCTTCGATTTTGCCGTGTACGGTCGCTCGCGCAAGACCGCGCTTATCTCGAACAAGCTGTACGAGTATCGCGTGGCACGCAAAGGTTCGCTCATGGACACCATGCGCTACGACGACGAGACGCGTCTGCTGGAGCACGTGAAGATTTACTCCGCGGTGCTGGCTGACTGGCAGCGCGACGGTCTCGATGCTCATCATGCCGATGACCTGGCGTACTTCCTATGTGATCTGGTGCTGTACGATGCGCTCAGGTTGCTTGGTTCGGACTGCGGCAAGGTGTTTGCCGCCGTTGCTGCGGCGCTTAACGGTTCTGCTGTGGGCAGTGATGCTTCGCTCGCACAATGCGCTTCTTCTGTTGCCGCCATGGTGCGTGCGGCGCTTGTCGGTAAGGCGCCCGCTGCTCGTTCGTGCAAAAAACTCATGTTCAATTACGACGTCTTGAGGTTTGGGCGCTTGGGCGCGTGCAAGCGCATGGCTGCGAACGCTCTGGGAAAGCGAGAAGTGTAGATGAGTATCAAGCGTTTGTCACTTTGCCGCAGTCAGGGCCGTCTGTTTGTGCTGCTTCGTTTTGTCGGTCAGGATATCGCGGGGCTTATTGAGCAGGAGGATTCCCAGACTTTTGCCCATGCGACTACGAGCGGTTCTTGTTTGCCGTCACTGGTGCTCCCGGTCGATCATGGCCGTGTGCTGGCGCTATGCCCTTCTGTTTCCGATTACGAGCGCGAGCTCGCCGTTTTGGTGCTTCCGTTTTTGGATGGCTCGTCGATGGATGCCGTTTTTGCATCCGGTGGCCAAAGGTTGGGCTCTATTCGTCTCGATAGCCGCGTGGCCAAATTGGAATCCAAGATTAACTACAAAGCAAAGCCTGCGCTGTGCGCGCTTATCCGCGATGCGCAGCGTGGCGAACACTGCGGCCGCTACGAGATCGATGCCATTCGCTATTTGCCGGCAGACGTCGGCGCGGTGTGGCGCTATGAGGTTACCTGGGCGGGAGACCCCCAGTGCGCGCCTGAGCTCCAGATCTTCGATACGCATATGAATGCCATCGATGTTACCGTGCATGTGTTTGAATCGCAGGTCGATGTTCCGCAGCAGAACGGATGCCGCATCAATAAATCGTATCTGAGTGTTGAGATGCCTCAGGATATACGAGATTTTGTCGCGATCGTGAGCGATCCCACAGAGCGGATCCAAAGCGGGTTTTGCGCCATGGATGGTCGCCTGTACAACGGCATGGTCGACGACAGCTGGAACCGTATGAAGGACGCGCGTGCAGACGACGCAGCTTATCGACGTTGGTTTGAGCGGCATCGCGCAAAGCCGGGCGATTTGGCGTGCCAGCGTGTCGCTTCGGCGGCCTTTGCCTATAGACCGCTCGTGAGCATTGTGGTGCCGTGCTACAAGACTGATCGGGTCTACCTGCGCGAGCTGCTGGAATCGGTGCAAGCCCAGAGCTATGACAACTGGGAATTGCTGCTTATGGACGCCTCGCCCGAATGGGACGCGGTGGCCACCCTTGCGGCAGGTGCCAACGACGAGCGCATCCGTCGCATCGAGCTTCCCGGCAACGGCGGCATTGTGGTCAACACCAACGCAGGTATCGAGCAAGCGACAGGCGACTACATCGCTTTCTTGGACCACGATGACATTCTGGAACCGGACGCGTTATTCCAGTATGTTTCCGCACTGAACAAGGCGGCCGAGGGCGAGCGTCCCCAGGTCCTGTTCTGTGATGAGGACATGTTCCAGAAAACGGGGGAGTGGGGCCAGCCGGTCTTTAAGACCGTACTCAACGTCGACCTGCTCTATAGCCATAACTGCGTGACGCATTTCCTGATGGTGGAGAAGGCGCTCATCGATCACATTGGTATGTCCCCAGAAGACGTTGCGGGCGCCCAGGACTACGACTTGACGCTTCGCTGCCTTGCAGCCGGCGCGCGCTTTGAGCACGTTGCGCATGTGCTGTATCACTGGCGCGTGCATCCGGGATCGACCGCCGATGGCTCTGCCGATAGCAAGCCGTATGCCATTGAAGCGGGTCGTCTTGCGCTGCAGCGCCACTTTAACGCGCTGGGCGTTCACGGAACGGTCGAGGAGACCGAGACGCCGTTTGTCTACCGCATGCGCCATGCGCTGCCGGAGCCTGCGCCGCTGGTGAGCATTGTGATCCCCACCAAGGATCACATTGAGACGCTCGATGCCTGTGTGATGTCGATCGCCCAGAAGGCCACGTATACCAATTACGAGATCGTCTTGGTGGAGAACAACAGTGAAGCCCCGGAGACGTTTGCGTATTACGAAACCCTGCCAGAGCGCGTGGCTGCAGCATCCGAAGGCAAGGGCATCGCGCGCGTTGTGTACTGGCCGGGCGAGTTCAATTACTCTCAGATCATCAATTTTGGTGTGAAGCACGCCAAGGGTGACTACCTGCTGCTGCTGAACAACGATACCGAGGTCATAAGCCCGGACTTTATTGAAGAGATGATGGGCTATCTGCAGCGTCCCGATGCGGGCGTGGTGGGCGCCAAACTCTACTTTGCCGATCATCTGGTGCAGCATGCCGGCATTTTGGTTGGCGTGCGTGGCGCACTTGCCCATGCCAACCAGGACTTCTCGGCAAAGCGCGAGGGCTATCTTGCCCGTGCCGTGCGCCCGGGCAACTTTAGCGCCGTGACGGGTGCCTGCCAGATGGTGCGACGCGACGTATTTGAGCGCGTCGGCGGCTACAACGAGGAATTCGCCGTCGGTTTTAACGACGCAGACTTTTGCCTGCGCGTGTGGGAGGCGGGTTACCGCACCATCTTTACGCCCTATGCCGAGCTGTACCACTACGAGTTCACCTCGCGCGGCAGGGAAGAGGCCAACGAGGAAAAGCTGCGCCGCTGGAAGCGTGAGCAGGCGCTGTTCATGCAGCACTGGCCTGAGTTCTTCCTCGATGGCGACCCGTGGCTCGGACCAAACCTATCCTCCGACAGTGAGTACTTCTCGTTTTAGTGCGAAGTAATGCCAAGGTCCGGCAAAGTATCCTCCAGAGCTGCAAGAGCGGTGGGGTTCAGGTACTCCTCGTTCAAGCAGCTCTTGTCATATCGAAAACGTGCCTCAAGATTTTTACAGGTGGTTGTATTAAATCGGTTCGCTCATGCGCTCAGTTTGCCTTAGAAGCTATTTGGCGTAACGGTTGGGGTTCGGCGACTCATATTTAAATTGCAGTCACAAAGACACCTTTTATCGATTTCCCGTTGAAATACTGAATTGATAGTTTAAAAATAACTTAAGAGAGCCTTAAATCTCGGAGAAAGGATGTCGTATGAAAAACCTTCGAGAAAGATGGCGCGGACTAACAGTGCTGGGAGTTGTTGCATTTGCCGCTGTCTGCATGACGGTTGCCCCGGCGCCCTCATTTGCTGATATTGCTGGCGGTGGCGGAGGCGGTGGACCGATTACGGAATGGTGTTCCGACGGTCGTCCGAAGACTGGACTCGTTCGGTGCGAGGACGGCAACCTTCGCTATTTCGATCCCGAAACTGGCGCCATGGTCACGAACCAGTGGCATAACGAATACGAAGCTGTCTGGTACTATTTTGGCGCTGACGGGATCGCGGTGTCGGGCTGGCAGTCTATCGGTGGGGACAAGTATTACTTCTACCCCGAAAGCCATGATATGGCATACGGCCGAGTTCAGATTGACGGCAAGAACTACTTCCTGAACACCCCTGGTGCCAACGCCGATGGCCGCATGCAGCATAGCGGCTGGCTCTATGACTCCATCTATGGAAAGTGGTTCTATGCGACCTCCAGTGGCGAACTGCTGACCGGTTGGCATAATATCGGTGGAACTTGGTATTATTTCGACGAGTATGGTGTCATGCTGACCGGCTGGATCAACGTTTCGGGGACGTGGTACTACGCCAACGCTTCCGGTGCGATGGCCACTGGCTGGCTCAACATCGGCGGTACGTGGTACTACCTCGACGGTTCGGGCGCCATGGTCGCTAACAGCTGGCGCAGCCTCGGCGGCTCCTGGTACTGGTTCGGCGACTCCGGTGCAATGGCCACTGGCTGGTTCTTGGCAGGCGGCTCTTGGTACTATGCGAGCGGTTCGGGCGCCATGGCAACCGGCTGGCTCAGCAATGGCGGCACGTGGTATTGGCTCGGAGGTTCGGGCGCTATGGCCTCTAACTCTTGGGCTAACGTTGGTGGAGTTTGGTACTGGTTCGACGATTCCGGCGCGATGGTTACCGGCTGGCGTCAGGTCGGCGGCGCCTGGTACTACTTTAGCGGTTCCGGCGCTATGGCCCACGACGCCTGGGTCGGCGACTACTACCTCCAGTCTTCCGGTGCCATGGCTACGAATACCTGGGTTGGCTCCTACTATGTCGGCGAGGACGGCAAGTGGATTCCGGGCTATGGTTTAGTTTGGTATAAGAGCGGTAGCCATGTTTACCATACGCATAAGTGCCGTACCGTTGGCAAGGACGCAAAGGGCTATTCGCAGATCTCTATCCAGGAGGCCCAGAGGCGTGGCGCTTCACGAGAGTGCAAAAACTGCCAGCAAATTGGCTAGTACATTACTGAGCTAGTTTTGATTGAGGCCCCGTTGCCCTGAGGTGACGGGGCCACTGTGTGATTGGATACTGTGCTGCTATGAAGAAATGGTCATTCGGGGTGCTGGTCTTTTCGGGCCTTGTTTCTTTGGGGCTCCTTTTGGGTTCGCCCTCGATGTTATACGCCCTTGATTCGAATAACACTGACGAAGGTCCCGCATCTAACGTTGCTATTGCTTCTGTCGAGTCAGGCGTTGATGCTCAGCGCGAATCGACCTTCGCTGTCGAGCAGAACTCTCAGGTGGATAATGAGACCCCTTCCGAGGTTTCGAATCAAATTATTTGGCATCAGGGGTGGATATCACCCGAAGAAGGGGCTGGTTTTTGGCGTTGGGGCTTGTCCGACGGAACAATCGCTGTTTCTTCTTGGAGACATATAGACGGTAGCTGGTACTGGTTCGACGACGAAGGTCGAATGGCTCAGGATGGGTTGGTTCAAGTCGGGGGTGCGACGTATGCCTTCTCCTCTTCGGGCGCAATGCGTGTCGGCTGGTACCTAGATTCTACGGGCTCCACTTCTGCTTGGCGTTATTTCTCCGGTTCTGGCGCCATGGTAAAAGGCTGGCTTTCAGACGGCAGCAACTGGTATTGGCTGGATGATGAGGGCAAGATGGTCCACGATGCGATGCTGCAGATTGGGGGAGCCACGTATGGATTCTCTTCTTCTGGTGCAATGCTTATCGGATGGCATCTTGATGCTTCTGTCTGGCATTATTTTTCCGGCTCTGGCGCTCTGGTAAAGGGCTGGCTCTCGGATGGGGGTCGTTGGTACTGGCTTGATCCTGCAGACGGTTCTATGGCCACCGGGCTGAATGAATGCAATGGCACCTCTTATATCTTTAACAGTTCAGGGGCCATGCTATCCTCCCAGTGGGCACTTATTGACAACAACTGGTATTACGCTGACTCCAACGGCTTACTGCATGGAGGTTGGTTACTTCTAGGGAATTCTTGGTATTACCTGGATCCAGGAAGCCATATTATGCTCACGGGCTTTGTGCAAGTGGGCTCGTCCACCTATTTCCTTACGAGCTCAGGTGCCATGGCAACAGGCTGGGCACTTGCTGATGGTACTTGGTATTACGCCGCATCAAACGGAGCTATTCAACGAGGGCGATGGATAAAGTCCGGAAGCGCCTGGTATTACCTTGATGATGTATCCGGCGCAATGCGTACTGGTGAATTTGCGGTAGGAAGCAAGCGCTATTTTTCTTATGATTCCGGTGCAATGGCATCTTCGTGCTGGATCAACTTGAACGATGGTATGGCATGGGCGAATTCGTCTGGAGCACTGAGCGAGCCGTTGCCTACTTCATCTGATGGATCTCCTGTAGTCGCTGATCGTACTGACTCGTCTTCATTGCCAGGTGTGATTCATATTGGAGATGCGGTTTTCTATGCGGATGCGAATGGTGTCGTTAACGTGGCGTCTGGTTGGATTATGTCGAAAGACGCTTCTGACGAAAGTGGCAATACTTGGTACTACGCATCTTCCAATGGTGTCCTTAAGTCTGGTTGGCAATATGTCAACGGTGCGTGGTATTGGATGGACCCTTCCACATTCAAGATGAAAACTGGATGGCTTAATGACGGCGGTACGTGGTACTGGCTCCAGCCTTCGGGTGCCATGTTTGCTAACGGGTGGCTGAAAATCGATGGCGTTGACTATTACTTCAATGCAAGTGGTGCATGGTTGAATACGTCTGGTTCTGTTTTGGGGGTCAATAGGTCCAGCTTGGTCAATTGGCTTATGAGCCACGAAAACGACGGCTATTACCGTGGAACACGCTACGACACGCATCTCAGCCAGGAAACGTGCATGTACCCAAAGGGTGATCCGCGTTGGGACGGTTATACGGGCATGAATTGTGGTGGATTTGTATCGCATGCATATATGAAGGCGGGCGGGAATTTAGCTCCCATTGCCGCCGAGCAGAGCCATTCCCCTTGGAGTGGAGGTCCCGGAAGGGGCGGCTGCGTAAACGCTTATCGTTGGTACGGCTACGCTATCGATACGTGTGCGAACGTGACTTATTTCAACTCTATTGATGAGTTGTTACGTAGTGGTTTGGCTCGTAAGGGGGACATTGTGTTCTTCAATCCTTACAACCCATATGCGGACGATAGCCACATTGGCTTTTTCTGGGGCAATTCGCCGAGCGAAAATTTGTTCTGGCATAGTGATGGTTATGGAAATCGCATCTCCGGTTTGACCGCTTTGGGCCCATCGAAAGTAATACTGATTCGTTAGAATTCCGAGTTGTAGGGGACTCTCTGGGCCCCCTACCTTTTTGACATCTGGTTTGAAAGTTTATTTGAAGTCGGTATTCTTGGGGGCAAGAGGAGGGGGCAATGAGCCTGCGGGTTCAACCCTGCCGGTAAGTTCTTCTTTTCTTTGCAGCATTGCGCCCAACTATTTATTGTCCTAGATGGCATCTTGTCCTGTTAGATGTTCGGGAATCTTTCATAGCTATGCTGTAAGCTAGACGCAATCAAGAGCGAATGACGAGGTTTACATGAACAAACATCTTAAGTTGTTTTCGGCATTGTTGGTGCTGATGCTCTTTGCGCCCGTTTCTATGTTTGTATGCCCTGCGGATGCAGAGGCTGCTCAGACTCTGGTTGAGAATTCTTGGCGTTATGAGGGTGGACTATTAGTTTCAGATGATGCTTCTTCCGAAGAAGACGGAATAGCTTTATTGTCTATGGACGCTCTTCCCGATGGGGTTACAGCTCAGGGCATTGACGTCAGCGAGCACCAAGGGCGTATTGATTGGGACGCAGTTAAAGCTTCTGGCATCGATTTCGCTATTCTGCGCGTTGGGTTTGGCGCTCCGTCTTTCGGCGGTCGAGTTGACTATCAATTTAATCGAAATATTTCTGAGTGCGAGCGACTCGGAATTCCCTACGGCGTCTATGTCTATTCATATGCTTTTGATAATCAACAGGCAGCCGATGAGGCATCAATGGTGATCAATTGCCTTTCTGGGCATAATCCAAGATTGCCGGTGTATTACGATCTTGAGGATAACTCGATAATTGCAAATGGACGTCAAACCGGAATTGCATTGAGGGCGCAGGTTTTTTGTAATAGGATTTCTGCCGCAGGATATGAGCCTGGTATTTATGCAAATTTAAATTGGTTTAACAACATTTTGACTGACTCTGTATTTAAGAGTAGCTCTTGGGATCATTGGATTGCTCAATATAACTCGCAATGTGACTATACCGGCAATTACAGTTTTTGGCAGTATAAGAGCAACGGAAAAGTCCCTGGAATCAACGGCAACGTTGATATGAACTACGCGTATGTTGATGTCTCCCTTTATCATTGGCAACTAATTGACAGCACCTGGTATTATGCAGCCTCCAACGGCAAGGCGTATACCGGATGGTTGTTTCAGAGTGGCACGTGGTACTGGCTCGAGCCCGACGTGGGCGGTGCCATGGCGACGGGCTTTCACGAGTGCAACGGCTCCCTGTACTGGTTTAATTCGTCCGGCGCGATGGCGACCGGTTGGGTGCTCGACGGCGGGACCTGGTACTACGCGACGGGCTCCGGCGCGCTGGCGCGCGGCCCCGTATCCGTCGGCGGCGTGCCCTACTGCTTCGACGCCCGGACGGGGGCCATGCTGACGGGTTACCAGACTGATGCGCAGGGCGTCCGCCGCTACTTTGGCAGCTGCGGCCCCCTTAACGGCTGGGGCCTCGTCGACGGCTCCTGGTACTGGTTCGCTGACGGTATCGCCTCGACCGGCTGGCTTTACACCGGCGGTTCCTGGTACTGGCTCGACCCCGACGCGGGCGGCGCCATGGCGACGGGCCTCCATTCGTGCAACGGTTCCGCATACTGGTTCAACAGCTCCGGCGCAATGGCGACCGGATGGGTCCTCGACGGCGGGACCTGGTACTACGCGACTGGCTCCGGCGCCCTCGCCTCCGGCTGGCTCAACCTAAACGGTGCGTGGTAC
This sequence comes from Collinsella sp. CLA-ER-H10, assembly GCF_040092475.1. Lineage (NCBI taxonomy): Bacteria > Bacillati > Actinomycetota > Coriobacteriia > Coriobacteriales > Coriobacteriaceae > Collinsella > Collinsella sp. CLA-ER-H10. The sequence continues at coordinate 16,944 of NZ_JBBNLM010000014.1, read as the reverse complement.
TGGCTCGATCCCTCGACGCACGCCATGGCCACTGGGCTCCACGAGTGCAACGGCTCCGCGTACTGGTTCAACGCCTCCGGCGCGATGGCGACCGGTTGGGTCCTCGACGGCGGCACCTGGTACTACGCGACGGGATCAGGCGTGCTGGCCTCCGGCTGGGCATACGTCGGCGGCGCCTGGTACTGGCTTGACCCCACGACGCACGCAATGACTACGGGTGTTCAAGAAATCGATGGGGTGCAATACTCTTTTGCTAGCAATGGTGTATGGCTTGGCTAGCAGCTCTTCTTTAATTGCTTTTTTCTAATTACATATTGCTCTTAGCCATCCATTTGTAGACTATGTTTATGTAAAAATTGGTTACTACTGGGGGCTGCACATGGCAAGGAAAAAGCGAATAACATTAATCCTAATCATTCTTTCAACCCTACTGCTCGCTGGGCCCGGTGTGGTTGATATCGCGAACGCAGAACCCATAAGCTCCTCTATCCCTACTGATATTGAGAGGCAATCCGTCCCCTCGACTCTTTCTCCTTCCGATTCAATCGATGATGGTCCTGCTCAAGAATCCGTTAAATGGAATCTGGGTTGGAATTCGTTTGACGGCAACTGGTTCTATGTGGATTCAGTCAATCCGGTCTCGTTGCATTCTGGCTGGCTCTATACCAATGGGGCCTGGTACTGGCTCGATCCCTCGACGCACGCCATGGCCATCGGGCTCCATGAGTGCAATGGCTCCGCATACTGGTTCAATGGCTCCGGCGCGATGGCGACCGGATGGGTGCTCGACGGCGGGACCTGGTACTACGCGACGGGCTCAGGCGCGCTGGCCTCCGGCTGGCTCAACCTAAACGGTGCGTGGTACTGGCTCGATCCCTCGACGCACGCCATGGCGACGGGCTTTCACGAGTGCAACGGCTCCCTGTACTGGTTTAATTCGTCCGGCGCGATGGCGACCGGTTGGGTGCTCGACGGCGGGACCTGGTACTACGCGACGGGCTCCGGCGCGCTGGCGCGCGGCCCCGTATCCGTCGGCGGCGTGCCCTACTGCTTCGACGCCCGGACGGGGGCCATGCTGACGGGTTACCAGACTGATGCGCAGGGCGTCCGCCGCTACTTCGGCAGCTGCGGCCCCCTTAACGGCTGGGGCCTCGTCGACGGCTCCTGGTACTGGTTCGCTGACGGTATCGCCTCGACCGGCTGGCTTTACACCGGCGGTTCCTGGTACTGGCTCGACCCCGACGCGGGCGGCGCCATGGCGACGGGCCTCCACGCGTGCAACGGCTCAGCGTACTGGTTCAGCGCCTCCGGCGCGATGGCGACCGGATGGGTCCTCGACGGCGGGACCTGGTACTACGCGACTGGCTCCGGCGCCCTCGCCTCCGGCTGGCTCAACCTAAACGGTGCGTGGTACTGGCTCGATCCCTCGACGCACGCCATGGCCACGGGCGTTCAAACTATCGGATCATGTGAATACATATTTAATAGTACCGGCAAGATGATGGCTAATTGCTGGTCAAACGGTGATGGGTCTTGGATGTATCATTCGTCATCCAGCGGCGCAATTGACCTTAAAGGCATCATGACCGATTCGGGAATCCAGCTGATTGACGACGACGGTAATGCCAGAACTGGTTGGATTGAGAGTCAGGGTGCTCGATATTATTGTTCTGCTAGTGGAGTAATTCTGACTGGGTGGCAGCAAATTGCTGGGTCTTGGTATTACTTTAACCCGGATGGTCGAATGGCGACCGGCTGGCTTAACGATGGCAGCAACTGGTACTGGCTGGATTCCGCTTCTGGCGCGATGAAAACGGGATGGCTTTCCCTTGGGGGCACATGGTATTACCTTGATGCCGCACGTGGGGGAGTAATGTTGAGCAACGGTTGGTATTGGATCGGCTCTACTGACTACAAGTTCAGTTCATCCGGCGCAATGGTTGGCGCTTGGGTCGATGTCCCGTGCTATTTGCAGTACCCGGAACTTCCTACTGGCTGTGAGTCGGTTGCCCTTACAAACTTGCTTAACTACTATGGTTTCGGTTTAGGTAAGACGATTATTGCGGATTATTACTTGCCCAAGGGAAGCAACGGCAACTTTGTTACCGCCTTTGATGGCAACCCAAGGCGTAGCAGCGGGGGTCTCATGGGATGCGTCGCCCCTGCGATTACTATTGCTGGTAATAACTTTCTGCGCGCTGCGGGAAGTATCATGCAGGCAAAAGACGTTTCTTTCTCGTCAATTTCTTCCATTAAGAACAGACTGACCTGTGGACAACCTGTTGAGATGTGGAATACCGAATGGGGAAGTTGGCCAGGAGGCCGTTATGCTGCTCGTTGGTATAACGGGCATTCCTATGGTCTGTGGGGCGGTAATCATGCCGTAGTCCTTAAAGGCTATGATGACGAGCAGGGAATTGTCTATCTTTCGGATTCGATTAACGGCAATGTTACGCGAAATGCCCAGGTGTTCTTCGGCACGTGGCAACAGATGGATAGCCAGGCTGTGGTAATTGAATAGCCATGATGCTAAAAGGGGAGAGCTCGTCGAGCTCTCCCCTTTTACTATATTGTTAATCAAGCTACGCCGTCTTATTACGTCCAAATAGTTCGTCCCAGTTACTAGCTGCCAAAACTGTTCCGCATACAATTACAACGCAGCAGATTACGGATGCCATATCGGGAATTGTTCCAAGCAAGATCAGGCCAAAGACCACCGACCATGCCGAATAGGAGATATTCAGAGCCATCGCACGCGCTGCTCCGATTGCCGCAATCCCCTTGTAATAGAACAGATAGGATGCAGTTCCTGCGAGTCCGGCGAGTGCAATAATCAATGTAGGCATGCTCGGGATGGCACCCAGCGTGAAATGCCATGCTCCGAAGAGGGGGAGTACAAGCACTCCATAAACAAGCGCACTTGTAGTTTCGCGGATTTGCAAAGCCGTTTCGTCATCAACGGCATCATCTTTCATTCCCCATGCGCACAGCACCGCTTCGGATCCCCATCCGATAACAGCAAGCACCGCGCCGAGTAAGCCGAGGGGGGCATTTGCAATCTCGCTCGATCCGGCCGATAGATAGCCCATCGTCATTACGCCGCAAAGAGCAACGAGAAGGGAAAGAATCTGTCCTTTGCCCATTTTCTCCTTCAGCAGCACGAAAGAAAGGAATGCTCCGACAGCGGGATAGAAGGCGGATATAATTGCCGTGTAGGCTGCTCCGATATTATTAATCGCCAATACGTATCCGGTCATTCCGATAGGTCCACCGAGCAGTGCGCCGGCGATGACGACCTTGCCCGAACGAGTTTTAAGTGCAGCGAGCGTGTCTTTTAATCTGCCTCGAACTCCCATGTACCCAAAGAGCCAGATCGCACAGAAGGCATCATGGAGAAAAGATCCCGCAATGGAGGCACATGCAAGCGCTTCCGCCGATCCAATATAGGGCGCGAGCGCCAACCCGATTCCAAGTATTACTGTATCAAGGCCCCAAAGAAGACCGCTAAAAAAGCCGAATTGCATCGTTACTCACCTTTTCGATAGATCTCCAGTGCCTTTTTAAGGTATTTGGCACTGTAATTGAAGTAGATATAGAGCCATTCGCCTACGAAGTCGCCTTCGGCTTCTTTCAGAAGAGACCAGAGGTACCAGCACCATCCTGCAAGGGCAATGTGCGCATAGTTATGTGCAACTTCGTTGTTTGTTGCCTTGCGCCCAAAATATGCATCAAGCGCGCGGTCGACTTCATCTTCGGAAAGCTCGCAGCAGACACTGCACGTTCCAAAATCGTTTGCATAATCGCTCATGCCAGCATATTCCCAGTCAATGAGATAGTACTTGTCGTTTTCATCGATAAGGAAATTGAGGTAAAAGAAGTCATTGTGACAAAGGCATTTTGGCGCATTGTCGGCCTGGACAAAGTGCTCCAATTCATCGATTTCGGCGGCCATTTCCCTGTAGCCTGGAATGTCGATAGGGCCTTTTTCCAGAAGAAGTGATTCGTAGCGCTTCGCTTCGAGGTAGAAGTCAAATTCGGTTTCGACATTTGCACCGCTCTCGTGAAGCGAACGACACATCTGCATCATTCGATTCATTTGGGCATCATCATGCGGATCAGGCTGCTTTGCGTTGGGTACAAACTTCGAAATTTTCCAACCGCGCTTTGGGTCCTCATGAATGAACGTGTCGTCAAGGCCGAGTTCCTTGGCCTTTTTAAGTGCGGCTACTTCTCCATTTCTGTTAATAAGCAGTTCGGTCCCGACTCCCGGATGGCGGTAAACGTACTCTCCGTCATTGGTTCTAAAGTGGCACGATAGATTCGTAAGACCTTGTTTAAGGGGATAAACGTCGTGAATCTCTGATTTGGAGCAGCCGAGCACTTGCTCGATGTTATCGAAAATATCGGAGTCAACGTTTTCGATAAAATGCGGATCAAAGGCACGCAGTTCATCAAGAGAATCGAATTCGTTGATCTCGCCCTCAGGATACTTTTTGATCACCATATCGAGCTCCTTGATGTGCTCGATATATAGATCTTCCCAAAGCTTGTCCGTTGTTTCGGGCTTGTTATATTCCGTTTCGAGAATCTGCTTAAATGCAAGCGAGAAGGCTTTATCAAAGTAGACATGTCCGAGCATATACCAAGCATCGGAACCGCCAATCGTAACATTGGTGATTCTGTCCATTGCTCCGGTTTGAATGCACCATTCTTTGGTGGCGCCTTCAGCATATTGAGCAGAATAAAATGCTTTCCAAACGTATGCTTCAAACGGATTGTTTAGAAGGTAATCATCGCTTGAACAAATATAGGTGTTGCCAAGCCGCTCTTTTACGCACATAAGCGATGCGTGGTTATTTTTGGATGCATATTCGTTGTTGACGACAATCGAAACGCCGAACTTGCTTTCGAGATAGAAGAAATACTCTTTTTTATAGCCGACAACGACGGTGATATTGCTGATACCTGCGTCTTGCAGCTGCCTAATCTGACGTTCGATGAGAATCTCACCACGTACCTTTAAAAGGCCTTTGGGCTTTTCATACGAAATGGGAGCAAAGCGGCTCGAAAGCCCCGCAGCCAATATCACTGCGTTTTCAACCTTATAGGGGTGAAGTGCTTCGTAACCGTTGTCGGTTAGGCTGTCCGATTCGAGAAGGCCTTCATTCGTAAGCTCTTTATTTGCTGCGTTTACCGATCCAAGTGAGAGGCCAGTGCGCTCGGCAACTTCTCGCTGGCTGGCATATGGGTTCTTTAGGTATTCGTACAGAACAGTAAAGTTACGCTTGGTCAGTTCCACTGCAGGCCTCCAATTAAGATGTTCATTGCTTAGGGAAAGAATAGAATGATTGAACGTTATGTTCAATTTAATATATTTATCTACATAGACTGAACAGACAGTAACGAAAATCAATCCTGGAATGTGGATTAAAATAAATAAATGAGATATCTGGGAGGGTCGCTTATGTATCGATTCGAAAAGAAGGCCACGCTTGTTTGTGCTGCTGCGTCATTAATCACTGCTTGCTGCTTGCCCCTGAGTGCGAATGTCGCGCTTGCACAGGATTCCGTTGAGGCTCAGAGTATTGAGTCAAAAGCGGATTTTTCTTCTGTGGTTTCCGATGATTTGCAACCTGATAATTCTTCCGTCATAAAAGATGGCTGGCAACGAGACGAGTCGTCTGGAGTTTGGTATTACGGAAAAAACGGTAAACACCAAACTGGCTGGCTGCAAAGCGGGGGCTATTGGTATTGGCTTGATCCAGCCAATGATGGTGCAATGCAGACAGGTTATTTCAATGTGACCGATGCTGGCGGATCGACTGCTTCGTTTTATGCGAATGACGGCAATGCCGCAACGCCTTTTGGCGCGCTATATCAGAACTGCTGGCTACGTAACTCAGATGGAAATTGGTTTTATGCCAATGCTGGAGGCGATTTAGCTGCTGGTTGGTTTTATCAAGACGGCACATGGTATTACCTGGATCCTGCCACCCATATAATGCAGGTTGGTTTTGTCGACCTCGGGAGCGGGAAATACTATTTAGATGCCACTGGTGCTATGAAAACCGGCTGGATTCTCGTTGACGGGAATTGGTACTGGGCTTATTCATCGGGTGCCCTTGCTTCGTCATGGCAAACGATAGGTGGGGCTCGCTATTATTTTGACCCACAGACGTTCATCATGTTTAAGGGTCGTCAAAAGATTGATGGAAGAACCTACATTTTTGGTGACTATGGCCTCGCAAATGGATGGTACAAAGACGGAGCAGATTGGTATTACTGCTCTAACGGTATTGCGGCCACTGGCTGGAAACTCGTTAACGGCGCTTGGTATTATCTCGACCCAGCCTCCGATGGTAAGATGTCCGTTGGGTATTTAGACCTTGGCAATGCAGCATATTATTTGAACCCCAATGGGGTTATGGCTGTTGGCTGGGCTCAGTCCGAGAACGGCTGGTATCTAGCCTCTCAATCTGGTGCGCTTATTTCTGACTGGTATAAAGAAGGCGCTAGCTGGTATTACCTGGACCCTGTTAGCCATCTAATGAAAACGGGCTTATTTGAGGTGAGCGGCAACGATTGTTTTGCAAACCAGAGCGGTAGGCTCGTGGTTTCAAGCTGGGTTACCGTTAATGATGGCGTTGAAAGATATGCCGATGATAATGGATATCTTTGCAAGGATGTGATTCGCGAAAACGGCGCTATTCTAAAAACCGCTGGAGCTGATGGTTGGCAGGTTGCGTCCGGCTGGGTTAATGTCGCAAATCTAAGGTTTTACGCTGAGCCCGGAACGGGTGCCATTCATCTTGGATGGCTGCAGATTGACGGCGATTGGTATTGGCTTGATGCCAATTCTGGCGTGATGAAGACCGGATGGGTTTTTACTGGTGGTTCATGGTATTACCTAAACGCTGACGGAAAAATGGTAACTGGTTGGAAATGCCTGAATGGAACATGGTATTACCTTGAGTCCAATGGAAGCATGCATGTTGGCTGGCTTAAAGATTCGGGTAAGTGGTATTGGTTAGACGGCAGCGGCGCTATGGCAACGGGCGCAAGGACCATCGACGGTGTTCGCCGAATTTTCTGGAGCGATGGCCAGTGCGACAAAGTTGGCTGGCAAAATCCATCCCAGTATCCTCAGGTCAGTTCTTGGACTGTTCAGCTGCCTAGCTATTGCACCGGATACTTTACCTATGTGACCCCTTCTCGCATTTCTGTCGAAGCAACGCGGGAAGATTGCGTGAACGCCTTTATCCAGCGCGCCTATGAGTATATCGGTACGCAATATATTGAGCCTTGGTCTACCGCTCCCGGTGGAGCTGTTGATTGCTCTGGTTTTGTCTTGCAGTGCCTTTATGCTACTGGCATGGATATGGGTGTTTACAACCCTTATAACCATCGCTGGGATCCAAGCCAAACCTACAATTCCATGAATTGGTATCGAAGCAATATCTTTATGCCCGTGAGCACGAGCTCGATTCAACGCGGCGATGTGATTTATTACCGCGGTCATATTGCAATTGCACTTGGCGGCGGCTTGATGATTGATTCCTGGCCTCATCAAGGTGTCGGAATTCATCCTATTAGCGCAAGGGGAAATGTAATCGGCGCAGCTCGTCCGTTTATTTAATAGATTCCCTGCAAGACAGTCGGTACCGGTTGGGGGCTTGAAATGAATGCTCGGATTGATCATCGAATTTGCTGGCGAGTAATTGGCTTGATGCTATTTTCCGCCTTACTTTCAGTTACAGACCCCGCATTTTCTTGCACTGCTTATGCCGTGGAAGAGGGGGCGGATAACGGTGTCGTAGAGCGTGACTCGACAGGAGGGCCGGGAGCATTGGTCGGTGGCGGTTGCTCTCAAGACTCCAGCGATTGTGCCGGCAAAACAACGGAAGATTCGAGCCTACAGGTTGTCGAAAGCCATGACCCGTCGACTACAGAACAACTATCTGGATGGCAATGGAACGGTTTGTCCTGGTATTACTATCTAGATGGCTGTCGTTTGACCGGAATTCAGAATATTGACGACTTGCTGTACTACTTGGACCCCGCTCGTGACGGCGCAATGAGCTGCGGCTGGATTTTTACTGAAAATAAGTGGTATTACGCGGGTCCGTCAGGCGCTTTGGTAAGTGGCTGGCAGTTTATTGGAGACCAATGGTACTGGTTTGACTCCCTTAACAGCTGTTCTATGGCTACTGGTCGACGTGTTATTGATGGGCACCCTTATCTTCTTGGAACCTATGGACTGATTAATGGATGGTACCTTGATAACGGTTTATGGTATTGGGGTAGCAATGGTGAAGTCTTAACCGGCTGGCTTCAAACTGGCAATAACTGGTATTGGCTTGATCCCGCCAATGATGGTGTTATGTCTAGAGGAATCGTTTCTGTCGGTTCGTCTCGTTACTATTTATCGGATTCCGGCGCAATGGCTGTTGGTTGGGCGTTTGATGGGACGGACTGGTATTACGCTGACGGTTCCGGCGCACTTGCATCGGGCTGGCGTTTGGTGAATGGCGTTTGGTATTGGCTCGATGTCGCAAATGACAATAGAATGGCTACCGGCTTTTATGTCATCGGATCCAACCGGTATCATTTTTCTTCAACGGGAGCGTTGTCACTTGGCTGGTTTATGAGCGATGGAGACTGGTATTACGCTGAGCCTTCTCAAGCGTCGGGCATTATAAAGACTGAATGGCTGAAGGACGGTGGTCAATACTATTATCTCGATCCTGCCGCCGACGGTAAAATGCTTCTTGGTCATTTTTCTGTAAATGGGAAAAGCTATTATGCAAAAGCTTCAGGCGCTGTTGCTTGTCGTGAATGGGTAGATGTCCAGGACTCGGTTCAGGATGAGCCATCTAAGGCTTTTGCTGGTTCTGATTGCTCATTGTGTGGAGCATTGCGTAATGGAAAACTGTTTACATCAAACGGCGATGGCGAATTGGCCGAAGCTCACGGGTTTGTGATGCTTGGAGGCTGTAAGTTCTATGCTGATTCAACCGATGGCTCCCCCTGCGCTGGATGGAAGAACGTTAACGGAAAATGGTACTTTTTTGATGAGACCGCTGGCTATGCACGATCTGGCTGGCTGTACAAGGATGGCTCCTGGTTCTATTTAGATCCGTCCACTTATGCTATGAAAACCGGTTGGGTTGCCGTTAACGGATCTTGGTATTACTTGAATTCGTCTGGTTATATGCAGACAGGATGGCTCAATCTGGGCGCCACCTGGTATTGGCTTGATGCTAGTGGAGCTATGGCTACTGGCTGGCGCGTTGTGGACGGATCCTGGAATTTCTTTATGGCTAACGGCGCGTGGGTGTCAGACTATATGGATGCTAAGGCTCAAAGTTATTCAAGCAATACAAATTGGCTGATACTTGTCGATACGTCACGTTGCGTTACGAGTATTTACACTGGATCCTGGAATAACTGGTCCTTAAACCGTCGATATGTATGTTCGACGGGAAAAGCTAGCACGCCTACGGTGATAGGGGAGTATCAAGTCTACGGTAAGGGATACTCCTTTGGGCATGGATATACTTGCTATTACTACACGCAGTTCTATGGTGATTACTTATTCCATTCCTCACCCTACTACGTCAACAGCAACCGCGTGATGGATCCCACGATGGGCGTTCCATCCTCTGCTGGATGCGTACGCCTTGAGATTCAGAATGCAAAATGGATTTACGATAACATTCCTTATGGAACAAAGGTTGTTACTTATTGATATTAGGCACTCGTTTTAAGAGACAGGGATAAATACTCTATTTTTAAAAGAGTTTCTTTTAACTGAGGGTGCTTTGATAATCTTTAAGCAATGAATTTGGGAGGATTTTTGGAAATAGAAATGGGAAATGATATTGGCGTATGCGTACTTCTCTCAGCTTATAAACCCGATCTTAAGTTTTTCGCGGAACAACTTGATTCGATAGATAAACAAACGTTTCCGCTTACGCTTCTAGTTAGAAATGACTGCCCTGAATCGGATTCATTAGAGCGGTTTATCCAAGCGCATATAACGAAAAACGCCTATCGGTATTATCACGGTGATAATAATCTCGGTTATGTCAAATCGTTCGAGGTGCTGCTCTCCTTGGCGGAAGGGGATTACGTAGTACTTTGCGATCAGGATGATATTTGGGAGCCTAATAGAGTTGAAGTTTCGCTCAACCATATGCTAGAAGAAGGCTCAATTCTAGATGTTTGTGATAGATCGGTAATTGACGAAAACGGAAATATTCTGGTAAAGAGTTATAGGAAAGCTCATCCTAATTCGCCGGAAGTAAATTGGTGCTCTGGAGAGGATATTACTGTACAGGCCGCAAGCGTATGTTACGGCATTGGTATGGCTCTCATGTTAGATGCGAGTGCGGCGAAGTCGATGATTCCCTTTCCGGAATCGACTGCACATGACTTGTGGTTGACATTGGGTTGCAGTGAACTGGGGAAGTGCAGCTTTACTATGACTCCTTTGGTTAAGTATCGTCGACATGGTGGTAACGAAACTGGATTCCTTGCAGGTGTTTCTTCAAAAGATGATTGGTATTCGACAAGAGTTAAAAACAGGGTTGATACTGCTAGGCGATTTGCCGATAGATTTCCCGATTCACCGCATCTAAAGGAAATATTGGGGTTCGCTGAAGCAAGGGAGCGGCGCTCCATAATTGGTTTACTTAAATACCGACGAGCTTGCCCGTCTATCGCTAAAGCAGATATCATTATACGTCTTATGCCGAATTGGCTGTTTATTTTGATTTTAAAAGAACTTAAAGCTGCGAGATAGCTCCGTATCCTCATTTCGACAGGTTTAGAAGGGCGCTTATATTTGTGAAGGCCACAGAGAAGACTCTTTCGATTAAACATAATATGTTCTGGAATACCGTCGGTTCGTTGACTAATTTAGGCTGTCAGTGGCTTATCACCATTTTGGTCGTTCGGCTGTCTGATGGATATAGTGCTGCAGGCATTTATTCGCTGGCTATGTCTATTTTCAACATGTTTTCTCAATTAGCCCAATACAGGATGTACACGGTGCAAATTGCAGATGTTGAAAGGAAAAACTCTGCTGGTGAATACCTGACTTTTCGTTTCTTTACTACTTTTATAGCGTTTGCAATGTTAGCCGTCTATTCCATTGCAACGTGTCGTATTGGTACGGTGCCCGCTATTCTTCTGTATGCTCTCTATAAAACCGCTGGCTTAGTCATTGATGTCATGCATGCTAATGATCAGGCTGGTCATAGGATGGACTATATTGGGAAATCCCTCATAATGCAGGGCATCGGCTCTCTCCTTTCATTCATTCTTGTCTTTGGATTTTTTAATAGCCTCGAAGGTGCACTGTTGCTTATGACGGTAGTGACAATAGGCATCGGAGTTATTTACGATTATCCAAGATCAAATCGGATTTCTGCAATCAAGCTTGGAATTAGCCGAGCGAAGGTCAGAGCCTTCCTATGTAGCTGTTTGCCCATCGTTCTGGGCGGCATTGCTGCTTCTGCGGCGCCGAATATTCCCAGGCAGTATTTATCTTATTCATTCGGAGATTCTGCTCTGGGTATTTATGCATCAGTTGCTGCACCTGTGGCAATTATCCAAATGGGTGCGACCTATATTTATAATCCTTTATTAGGTTATCTAGTAGAGCGTTACCATTCTAGAGAAAAGTCCTTTTTTTCGCTCATAGGTAAAATACTTGCTGGCATCTTTTTTGTCGGTGTCATATCTTCAGTTGCCCTTTTCTTTTTCGGTAAATTATTGCTGTCACTGTTTTATGGCGCTGGAATAGCTAAACATACCGATCTCCTTCAGCCTATGTTGGCTTGTGCCTTTTTGACTGGCATCGCTTGGTTTGTCAACGATTTGTTGGTTTCTCTTGATAATTACCGAGGGGTATTTGTTGGCAGCATGCTGTCCTTAATTAGTGCTGTCGCTGTTATGGCTCCTGCGCAAATGCTGTTTGGCTTAAATGGCCCTACTGTATCGGCGCTTATATCCAATGCCATTTGCCTTATTTATCAGTCTTCTGTTTTGGGGAAACAGACGCAACAATGGTTCGGGGAAAAGAGATAGGCCGATGATGTCTAAAGCTCACGCGCTATTAAAGCTTCAAAACACTGAATTGGATATCCTTCAGGTTGTCGCCGCATTCTGCTCTAAGCACGGCATCAGGTGGTGGCTTGACGGTGGAACATGTTTAGGAGCAATGCGTCATAGGGGGTTTATCCCTTGGGATGATGATATAGATATCGGAATGATGCGTTCAGATTATGACCGCTTTTGCTCTTTAGCCGAGGGTGGGTTACCGGAAGGATATTCGCTCCATACATCGCGGAATACTACTGGCTATGCTGCGATGTTTGCTAAGGTGTATCGCGATGGAACTCGCTTCGAGAATCAAGAGGCTCGAGAGGCTTCCAGTTCGATGGGCATTTTTGTCGACATCTTTCCATATGACCAGCTCTATACAGATAAACGCCTTCGTGCAAAGCAAGTCCGAACTGCATCAATTGCACAGAAAAGAGCCTATTTATATCATTCTTCTTCCATTGTTGTCCCTCATAAAGGGTTCCTTGGTCAACTCGAGCAAATTGGTTGTTCTGCTATGCACGTGGTGGAACAACTGGTTTCTCGAGGCGCATGCTCTTACCAGGATTTGTTCGATTCCTGTATTGCCGACTCAAATACGGGTGAGGTCTCTGATTACTGTCTGACGTTAAGCTGGCCGAATATGGCGCCAGTGCCTATTTCAGAGATTTTCCCTCTGAGCAGTGCGGTTTTCGAAGGCAGTGAATTCCCTGTTCCTCGTATGACGGATAAATATCTTACAACGATGTATGGCGATTGGAAAAAAATACCGTCACCGGATAATCGACATACCCATCTTCCGCTCTTGCTCGACTTTGGAGATGGGGAAGTCTGGACGGCACAGAATTAAGGATATGACATCTATATCAGATGAGGTTATGTGATGAGCTCCTCTATTTGTATTTTCACTCACCATTATCACCCGCAACTTAGTGGAATTGGTAATTTTGTCGATGGTCTCGCTCACGCCTTGACTGCACGCGGCGATAGGGTGGTTATCGTTACTAATGATTCGATGCGCGTGGGAGTCGGTCATTCAGTCGAAAACGGCCTGGAGGTAATTCGTCTTCCTTGCATTCCGTTACTTGATGGAAGACTTCCTCTTCCCAAAAAAACCAGTGATTATTACCGACTCCTGCAAACCCTTGATGATTATGAGTGGAATGGTGTTCTGATAAACACGAGACTTTTCCCTCTCTCGCTCGAAGGGCTGAAGTTTGCTGCGGATCATAGTGCTAAGGCTGTTGTTCTCGACCACGGCTCAGCGTATCTCTCTTTCAATCAGCCATTTCTTGATTATTTTGTTCGCCGATATGAAGATTGGATTACTGATCGCGTAAAGTCGTTTGAACCTGATTTCTATGGGATTTCTTCTAAAAGTGTTGAATGGCTTCAGCACTTTAATATCACTGCAAAAGGCGTAATTTCAAACTCAATCAATGCCTCATTCTATAGGAGTATTTCTTCGGGGAGAGATTTCCGATCTGAATTAGGTATCCCTCAGTCATCTTTGGTTGTAGCTTTTGTCGGGCGGCTTATTCCTGAAAAGGGAATTTATTCAATTATTGAGGCGGCTCGCACAAAAGATATTACCAAGCGTGATATTTGTTTTGTTCTTGCAGGGGATGGTCCGCTGGCTAATGAGGTCAAGGAAGCTTGTTCGTCTAACTTGTTTTGGCTTGGGAGATGTAACACAGAGGATATTTCCTCCTTACTTCAGCAAGCAGATGTGCTTTGTCTTCCAACTCGTTCCGAAGGCTTTTCAACGGTACTTCTTGAAGCTTCAGCCTGCGGAACGCCTGCAGTGGTAACAGACGTGGGCGGGGCACGCGAGCTTATCTTAGATGATAGCTACGGCACAATAATTCGGTCCATGGCATCTGATGAGGTGGTTTCGGCATTATGCAGGCTTTTTGATGATCGAAAGCTGCTTTCTCTTCAGTCTCGAAACTCTAGGGCGCTTGTTGAAAATCGATATAACTGGGATGCCACTGCTATGGATGTCGAGAAGGCGTTTTGTATTTGCTAAGTGATACTTGGCTGGCTTATGTTCGGATGAAGTTGATAATCAAGGGCTTTTGTTCGGCTTTTGCGTGAAGTTGGATATAAGTGCCGATTTTGGTATTGTCGATTCCTCCTATTTCATGAATATTTGCTCGCTTGAGCACCGCTGAATATCAAGAAGCACGCCGCTGTTATTGCGCCTGGCTTTGGGGCCGACATGGGTCTCGGCGCCTATTTATTGCTAGCGTCCGGCGTCGCGTCGCTGCTGCATGTTGGCCTCGCCTGTATCAACCCAGACCGCGTTTCCTTAAGCTAGTGCCAAAGATTAAGGCTATCGTTGGGATGGGGGGGATAGTTGGAGCAGTTTTGTCCGATTAGAATGGCGTCGAAGTCTTATGCACCGCGCAATTGGGCGAGAGCCGCAGCGGATTTGTATCTCGCGATGGCAGATGGGGGCTCCAGGTGAACGTCAGCTGTATGCCAGCCGTGCAAACTAAATATCCAAGCTTGAGATGTAACTTCGCGATGGTTAGTCCGGATGCTGTAAACTTTATTCATTACTAGACAGTGCGTTGGACTGTAAGGGCCGCATTTTCTTCGAGCGTCGCTAAGGGCCAACTATTATTTGGAATGGATGAAACTCGATTGTCATTTGCTTTAACAAAAGATTCAAAAGGATATCCGCGTGTTCTGGTAATTATTCCCGCTTATAACGAGCAGGAATGCATTCTCAATACCGTTGCTTCTATTAAGGCTGCTGGATATGACTATGTCGTAATTAACGACGGCTCACAGGATGGGACACTTAGGCTTTGTCGAGAGCATGATGTCAACATATTGGATCTCCCACAGAACCTTGGTATCGGTGGGGCGGTCCAGGCGGGGCATAAGTATGCTCAGAGATTTGGCTATGATATTGACATTCAGGTTGACGGCGATGGCCAACATGATCCTTCTTATATACCTGAGCTTGTTAAGCTGATTGAGGGTGGGGCGAGTCTGGCGATAGGCTCTCGATTCTTGGTCGAGACCGACGGTTTCCAATCAACCTTTATGCGTCGTGTTGGAATCAGGTGGCTCTCTTTTTTGCTTAAGTTGCTTACAGGTAAGGCGGTCACCGATCCCACTTCTGGCTTTAGAGCCTGCAATAAAGACGCCATCGACTTATTCTGCAAGAGCTATCCTGATGATTATCCGGAGCCGGAATCGATAGCTTTGGCTATGAAGCTTGGTCTCCCCGTTATGGAGGCACCTGTAAAGATGAATGAGCGCCAGGGCGGGCGTTCATCCATTGGGGTTCTCTCTTCCGTCTACTACATGATTAAAGTTACGCTTGCTATTGTCCTTGTGTGTTGGATCCATAGGGGAGACCAATAATGAATTTTTTTCTAAGGATTGGGGCAGCCATCTTTTTTGGTGGGTTCCTCGTTTATGTTCTTCGACTCGTATCCAAAGGAAAGATGCTTCTTAAGTATTCTTTGCTTTGGATTTTAATGTGCATGGCGGCCTTGCTTTGTGATTTATTCCCTCAGCTTATTTTTTATTGCTCCACGGCTATTGGGTTTGTTAACCCGGCCAATTTCCTCTTCCTGGGTGCAATTGTGCTGTTGCTTGCAATCTCTCTATCCCTTAGCGTTGCGGTGAGCCGTCATGTTTTGGCAATCAAAAGCCTTACACAAAGGATTGCCTTGCTCGAAAAGGAGCTTGAGAATCGGTTGGATTATTATGACTGAGCTTGATACAATTATTTGATTCAGTTTACTTTTAGTTCTTCAATGTTGCTAGTTGAGGAAAGTGGAAATCTGCCTTATACAAACGTTGCTTATACCCTTTGCTGAGGTCTGGATCGGTACCAAATCCGATGATTCTCATCGCGGGTTGCCATTTGCTTGTCAATGGAGGCGATATCCCTGCTCCGGCTGCAATGTTGTTTCAGCTGTTAAGTCGTGGTCGAATAGTTTTGTATTAATAATGTAGAACAGATAATAGAATCAGCCGGAGGACTCCATTACAAAAGAGCGTAATTCCATTATCGAGCCATTTGGGTTAATTTCGATGTGGTGTGTAGTTACGCATCATTTTGTAATGCATAATGCAGATGATGTATCGGTTTTTGCTAGCCCTTTAACCCGTTAAATTTATTAGGACGATATCACTGGCCTGATGGCTGAACTACTACCACACTACCGCTACGCCCCAGTGGGGCTGGGTTTTAAATACGCCTTTGGAATGATATTGCTTTGGCTATCTTGCGGAAAACAATCTCGAAGAAGAGTGGGCTCCTTGACGTAGGTCGCGTCGAGCCAGACGTAGGGCACTGGCGAGCCCTCGAGCGGCCTTCCGTACAGATCCTCGATGCCTGGTCCAGGCTCGAGGCGATGGCGCTCACCTGGTCCTTCGAGAGCCTGGAGACGCCTATCTTCTCGGCTACCCTCTGCACCTTGCGGGTGCTCGTGCCGGTGGCGTACATCTCGGCGACGGCGGCAACGAGGGCGCGGTCCACGCGCCGGTGGCGCTGTTAGCGCCGGGCGATTTTAGCCGCTAATAGTCAAACTATTTTGACCAATCCCGGTCACCGAATAATGGCCACCGTGCCTCCCCGCCGCCACTACGCTGGTGGTGCCAACACGCCGGCGTTAGGAGGACCATTGAGGTGAACGAGAGACACGATGACCTACAGGAGATTATAGACGCGGCGCTCCGGTAGATGGCCGCGGAGGAGGGCGACGGGTTCGACCCGCAGGCATGCAACCTCGCGGAGTTCTGCAGGAGGACGGGGCTCACCCGCTCCCGCGCGAGGACGGTCAGGGCACACGGGTTCAGGGCCCTGCC
>NZ_JBBNLM010000013.1:0-60037 GCF_040092475.1 Collinsella sp. CLA-ER-H10 | reverse complement strand
AGGCCCTCTCGGGGGCAGGGACGTTCGGCCGTGCGCGGGCGCCCGGTCGGCGGCCCGTTCTGGGCGCGCCTCAATCGTAGCCCGAGACGGTCCCGGGCTGACAATTTCGACTGTAATGGACGTTCTTAAACGACTAGTCAAACAAGAACGTCCCCAACGACTAGGCATGAAAAAGGCAAGGCATAGACCTTCTGGTCATGCCTTGCCTTTTGAATGACAAATTGTCGCTCTGGATGGCGCGCAGCGTCGACCGGCCCGCCGTTCGTCAGAACGGCGGAACCTCTAGAGCAAAGTGACGCTAAAGCTGCGGACGTCCGTCTCGCCCGGCGCCAGCGTAATGGTGTTGACCTTGTGCTCAAAGACGTCGTCCTCTGTGTCCATGGTGGTGTGACCGGTCCAGGGCTCGAGCGCCACAAACGGGGCGTCGTTGGCGGCAGACCACACGCCGATGTACTTAAAGCCCTCAAAGTCAATCTTGACGCCGTGGCCCGACTTGCGGCCGCGCAGCGTGAGCGTGGAGCCCGGGGCATCGGTGAACATGATGGCATCGTTATCGAAGCTGCGGTGCGTGATGGGCAGCACGTCCGAGTTATCGGGAGCCTTGTAGCTACCCTCGAACGTCATGAGGCCATCGGGCGTGATGATGGGGGCCTCGTTGGTCCAAGCCTCGGTAAATGCCAGCTCGTAATCCTCGAACGCCTCGTCCTCGGCACCGGGAGCAGGTACGTTAAATGCGGGGTGGCCGCCCACCGAGAACGGCAGGTCCACGTCGCCGGTATTGGTGACGGCAAAGGTCTGGGTAAGTGTGGCGTCACCAGTCAGGGCATAGGTCATGTTGAGCTTAAAGTGGAACGGAAAGGCCTTGAGCGACTCGAGCGTGTCGGTGATCTCGTACGTTACCGAGGAGCCGTCCTCCGAAACCTCGACCAGCTTGTGCTCGACGATGCGCGCGAGGCCGTGGCGCGGCATCTCGCAGGTGCCAGCCGCAGACGTCGCCGTGTTGTTGCGCAGCGAGCCCACAATGGGGAACAGGATGGGCGCATGCTTGCCCCAAAAGGCGGGGTCGCCCTGCCACAGATACTCGTTGCCGTTGAGGGCAAGGCTCGTGAGCTGGGCGCCCATGGAATCGATGGCCGCGGTGAGGCTGCCGCGCTTGATGGTAGTGACGGTAGACATGCTACTTCCTCCAAAAGTAAACAATAGTGTCGATGGCTATTGTCCCACTCTTGGCGGCGGGGTTGAGCGACAGGCGCAGTTATTGAGCAATAGCGTAAAGGTCAAACCCGCCCTGCGGAGTGCTATCGACCGTATCGGGCGCCTGCGAGTTAAAGCTCACGGGAACCATGCGCTTTGAGGCGCGGAAGCGCGTGCCGTCGGTGGCGACGGGCGGTTCGTCGACGGTGAGCTCGTAGTCGCCGGGCTTGAGCTCGATGCCGTCACCAGCGGAATTGACGTATTGATACTCGTCAATCGTCTGCCCTTTGAGCGTACGCCCCACGATGTGGATGAGCATTTGGCTGTCGCCACGCGCGGTGTCCCACATCGCGCCGTCCTTGACCTCGACCGACACATGTACCGAGCGCGTGCGGCTGAGCGATTGCTCGACAGACATCTCGACCTTGGCGGCGTCTTGACGCTGCTGCTCGACATGACCCCAGATGCTGCCGATCGCCGAGCAAGCGATGACGCCGGCCATAAAGGCGATGAGAATGGGGCCGAGCGGAGAGCGACGGCCCGCGTCTTCCTCGCGAGCCAGGTTGGGGCGATGGGTGGGGGCGGGCGCCTGGGCACCCTGCGCGGGCACGTCGAGTATGCTGAAGGATGCCGTGCTGCCGGGGTCGATGGTATGGCGCGGCTGTGGGGTCTTTGCCGGCGAGATCGACATATCAGCCGGCTCGCCGAGCGTGGCCGTGGCATCGGCCTTCGCCTCGTCGGCCTCGGCCTGGGCCCAAGCCTGTTCAAAGGTTAGGGGTTCGGCGGCATCGGAGGCGGCTTCAGGCTCGACACCGGCATCGTTGCCGGTCTCGTCCTCGTCGCTCGACACGTCACACGGCGCGGGCTCGTCCCACTCTTCGTCCGGAGCCTCGCCCTCGCTATACCACCATTCAAAGTTATCGATATCCATACGGGGCGCCCCCTTGGCCTCGCAAATAAACACTTGCTAGCCTTATACCCCCAGATGACACGGGAGCTCGCCGGCACAGACAGGAAAAGCGTCACAACATTCGACGCTTTTCCTCGTTTTCGAGATTTTCATCGAATGTTGTGATGGTTTGGGCAGCGATTACATGGCGAGGGCCGTGCGGATAGACGGATCGCTGAGGGCCTCGCGGAGCCAGGGGGCCAACTGCTCGGGATGACCTTGCAGATAGCCGTCGAGCTCGGAGAGGGCCACGCGGCGTACTTCCGATATTTCCTCTTGGTTGATGTGCAGCTCGCCCGGCTTAACACGGGCCAGGTAGACCTCGCACCATTCGCACTCACAGCGGCCGTCGCCGTGATCCTCGCGGTACACCACGTGCCCCAGATGCTTGAGCTCGTCCGGCTCGCGCATGATGCCGAGCTCTTCGTTGATGCGACGCGCCGTCGCGGCGGCGACGCCCTCCCCCGGGAGCGGATGGCCGGCGCAGCTATCGGCCAGCACCCCGCCCCACAGGCGCTTGGGCGGGCTGCGGCGACAGAGCAGCAGGCGCATGTTTTCGCCCTGGCCCTCGACCAGAAGCGTCAGGAATGCTTGGTGCAGGATACCCTCGCCGGTATGAGCTTTGATGCGATCGACGGGAGCGAGCGCTTTGCCCGTCGCGGCATCGACCGCCACGACCTCGGCACCCGCACCGCCCTCATCCCAGCCGGCGCGCAAGATGCGGGCCGCGGTTTCTTCGAGCGCGACGATGAGCTCCTTCGTGGTATTGAGCACGCGCTGCAAGTCGTCCTTGCTCGCCTGTTCAACATGAAAACCCATGCTTGCGGTTACCGGCACACCAAAGCGCGTAGCGAGCGCCGCCGCAATGTCGTGCGCCGGGATCTCGTCGCGATGGCACGGAACGGCAAGGATGCTCACAGTCGCCGTGCGTCCGGGCTCGGGACGCGGAATGGCCTGCGCCGTGGCGCCCAGGTGTGCGAACTCCGGCGAGCAGGCGTACACCGCCATGCCTCGCGGCGTCACCGTCAGCTGGGCCTCGAGCGTAAACTTGCCCTCGCCCACTGCAACCTTTGTCGTGTGCATACCCATGGGATCTCCTGTCGCCCGCGATGTACCTGAGACCATCTTCGCCTGTATTGCGACTATACAGGCAAGCGCAGACCGTGACAAAGGCGCTGCTTCTTGTCGTATTCTGCTAGAGTTGCAGAGACTGAATCTAGCTCATATAACGCAACATGGGAGCAACCGCCTTGACCACCGCAACCTCGTCCACAACAGCATCAACCGCTGCCGCGCTTTCCCCCGCGCGCACCAACCTCTGCCTAGCGCTGCTCGTGTTGTTAGGCTTTTCGCTCGGCTGCTCGGAGTTCGTGGTCATCGGCATCGAGAGCGACCTGGCGACGGAGCTCGGCATCTCACTTGCCACCGCAGGCCAACTCATCAGCGTGTTCGCGCTCGTCTACGCCATCGCAACGCCGGCGCTTGCGCTCAGCACGGGACGCTTCCGCCGTTACCAGTTACTCGTGTGCTACAGCATTGTCTTTGTACTCGGTAATCTTGTCATGGCGTTGGCGCCCAACTTCCAAGTGCTGTTTGCCTCGCGCATCATCTTGGGCTCCGTCTCGGGCGCACTGCTCGCCGTGGGCGTGACGTATATCCCCGAGCTGCTGTCCCCGCAGCAGACCTCACTCGCTATCTCGGTGGTGTACGGCGCATTCTCCGTGGCGATGGTCTTTGTGACCTCGATCGGCAAGTTTGTGGCCGACACGCTCGACTGGCACGTTGCCATGTACGGCACGCTGACCTTCGCCGTTCTGATCTGCGCCGCGCTCGTGGCGTTTATGCCGCGCGCCGGACAAACCGACGAGCCTGCCACCTTCCGCGAGCAGGCGGGGCTTCTGCGCGAGCCGAGCATCATCACCGGCATGCTCATCTTCTTGTTTGGCGTGGGCTCGGTCTATGTGTTCTACGGCTACGTGACGCCCTATCTGGAGCAGGTGCTGGGCATGGGCACCGTTCAGGCGAGCACCACCCTTATGGCCTACGGCGTGTTCTGCCTGATCTCGAACATCCTGGGCGGATGGATCGATGCGCGCTTTGGCATGAGGGCGCTGCTCGTGACGTTTGTGCTCCAGGCCGCGGCTCTGTTTGGGCTGTTTGCCGTTGGCGGCACCATGCCCCTCGCGCTTGTCTTTGTCTTTAGCCTGGCGATGCTCATGTACCTGTTTTCGGTCTCGTGCATCACGCACTTTATGGACGTGGCCCGCAGCCGCCATCCCAAATCGATGGTGCTCGCGAGTTCGGTGGAGCCCATGGCATTTAACGTTGGCATTTCGTTTGGCACCGCGGTGGGCGGCGCCGTGGTAAGCGGGATTGGCATTGCCTACGTGGGCGCGGTTGGCGCCGCATTCTCGCTCGTAGCCTGGATACTCACGCTAGTGACGATCAAGCTGGCACGCTGGGAGCGCAAGCGGGCAGCACAATCTTCGATGCAGGCATAGGGGTGGGATCGAGGCAGGCGCAAGTACAGCTCAGCGCGGCGGGCGTCCGATGAAAACCACACCATACGAGCAGTGTTTATCCGCCCGCAGGCTCCAGCGGTTCAATTTCGTGTACTTGAAATACACGTTTTTCCACGATTTCGTGTATTTCAAGTACACGAAATCGTACTAAACTATGTATTTGAAGTACATGAAATTGGAAAGGCAGCCCCATGCGCAGATCAATCGAATCCGTTATCGAATCATGGGCGACAAAGGACGCCTCGCGCCCCCTCCTCATCCGTGGCGCACGACGCGTGGGCAAAACGTACGCTGCCGAGGAAATCGGCAGACGAATCGCCGGCGATGCGTTTGTCAAACTCGACTTTCAGACCGATCTTGAGCTGATTGCCCCGCTGTTCGACTGCCCCACCGACGACGTTGACACCATCGTGGCACGAATCTCAGACTATAAACGCACCCCCATTCGCAAAGAAACCGCATTCATCCTGTTTGACGAGGTTCAGCTCTGTGAACGGGCGCTCAACTCGCTTCGCTTTTTCTCGGGTTCGGGCTGGCGCATATGCGCGACCGGCAGTCAGCTCGGCGTCGCCACGCGCAAGCGCAAGCTGCCTTTTCCCAGTGGCGTCCGCCAAGAGACCATGCATCCCATGTCGTTCGAGGAGTTTCTCTGGGCGCTCGGCGAGGAGCAGATGGCCGATGCCGTTCGTGCCCACGCCGACACGCTCGAGACCTACGCCGCACACCAAGCCGCGCTCAACCTGTTTCATCGATACCAAATCGTGGGCGGCATGCCCGCCGCCGTCAACGCATATCGCAAGACGCTTTCCATCGAAGACGCGCGCGTCGAGCAGCGCGAAATCGACGAGACCTACACCGCCGATATGACCGACCCCGAAAACGGGATCAGCGGCGTAGCAGCGCGCAAGGTCTGGCGCTCCATTCCATCCCAGCTGCTACGATCCTCAACCAAGAAATTCAAGTACTCCGAGGTCGAACGCGGAGGCCGACGCTCAAAGCTCATCGAGCCACTCGACTGGCTCGAGGGCGCCGGCATCATATCGGTCAACAACCTGACCGAAGGCATCGAACCTCCCCTCGTCCCCTTCGACGACGAAGACGGGAGCTTCTTTAAGGTCTATCTTCTCGATACGGGCCTCATGTTCTACAAACTCGGTATCAACCCGCGACTCTGGCTCGACCTCAAAGAGGATTCCGCCATTGCGCTGTCTTCCGACTTTCGAGGTGCCTTGGCGGAGAACTCGGTCATGCAGGCATTTTCGGGCAATGGTTTGCAGACGTATTACTGGATGCCACCGTCGTCTTGGAAGACGAACGGCGAGCTCGATTTTCTACTTCAGACCGACCGTATGGAGATCGTTCCCGTCGAGGTAAAATCCGCACGCAACGTGCGCGCGAGAACGCTCGGGTCGTTTATGGAAAAAGCCCGGTCGCCGTATGCCTACATATTGTCCGAGAACAATTTTGCCCGCAGCGAAACCGATGACGGACGCGAGCTGCGCCATCTCCCCTTGTACGCAGCGGGCTTTATCGGAGCAAACTGCCTCAAGGGCAGTCTGTAACCCCCGCGCGACCGCCCAGAAAGGAACCATCATATGCAGCACGTACTGTTTATTTGCCATGGGAATATCTGTCGCTCGACGATGGCTGAGTCGGTGTTTACCGAGCTCGTGCGCCGCGCTGGGCGCGAGTCGGAGTTTGTCATCGATTCCGCAGCGACCTCAACCGAGGAGATCGGCAACCCGCCGCATCGTGGCACGGTCGCCAAGCTGCGCGAGGTCGGGATTCCCGTCGTCGCACATCGCGCACGTCAGGTGCGTCGCGCGGAGTATGGCGACTGGGATCACATTGTCTATATGGATGCCGAGAACGCGCGTGACCTGCGTCGCATCTTTGGCGACGACCCCGACGGCAAAATTACGCGCCTGCTCGATTGGACCGAGCGCCCCGGCGACGTGGCCGATCCCTGGTACACCGGCAACTTCGACGCCACCTACCGCGACGTGCTCGCCGGTTGTACCGCTATGCTCGAGCAGCTGTAGGTAAGCGAGGTCGCGGGCCACGTCTTCGGCGCAAAATGAGCGTGGATAATCTCCCGCATACAAATTGAGTGTGGACAATCTCCCACTTTGAGCGCTCAAGTACGCTCTAAACGGGAGAAAATCCACGCTCGACTACTCGTCGACGATCTCGGCGAGCCAAATGTTCAGTGTATCGACTTCGGGGCAGCAGAACTTTGCCGTGCCGGGCTCGTTGCCAGGCACGGTTCCGCCATAGCGCAGGATATCGATATAGGGAAAGCCCACATGGCAGGCCATGGCGCACATCTTGCCGCGGTCTCGGTCGAAGTCAAAAACGTCGCCCGGCTTGTGACCATGGTGGCAGCGGCACGCACCCAGCTGGTCCACGCAGCTCACGCGGATGCGCGGACGCTTGCCCCGCGGCGCGCCGAGCGGCTTGTTCTCGCCCGCAGGCTTGGCGCCGCCCTCGCCAGCATTACTCATGGTCAATCACATCCAGGCAGGCCTCGATGGGAAGGCCAGCCGACTTGTCCTCTTGGTCGGCATTGCGCTCGATAAGCCCAGCCACCACGCGCATGGCATCGGACGTCGCGCGCTGCAGGCTCCAACCGGCCATAACGCGGCCGACGAGCACCGCCGAGAACGTGTCGCCCGTGCCCGGGAAATAGACCGGAATGAGCTCAAAGGGAATCGTGAAGTGCTCCCCCGCCACATGGTCGTAACCGATGACGACATTCGCACCGTCGACCACAGCGCTCGTAATGACCACCGACTTGGCGCCCAGGGCACGCACGGCATCCACAAGAGTGCGGCCCTCATCGGGCGTGATTTGCTCGGCAATGGGCGTATCGGTGAGCAGGCACGCCTCGGTGTAGTTTGGCACCGCATAGTCGGCGCACTCGAGCAGGCTGCGCATGAGACCGATCGTGGACTCGGGCACGCCGGCGTAGAGCTTGCCGTTGTCGCCCATGATGGGGTCGACGAACACCTTGGTACCCTTTTGCGCGCGACGGTGGCAGAAGTCCGAAATGATGCGCGTCTCTTCCTCGGTCACGATAAAGCCGGTAGAGATGGCGTCGAACTCAAAGCCGAGCTCCTCCCAGATGGCGAGGCTCTGGCGCACGTACTCGGTGGTGTCGTGGATGTAGAACTTGGGATAGTTGAGCGTATCGGACACAAGTGCCGTCGGCAGGTTGTGGATGCGGTAGCCCATGTGCGACAGCACCGGCAGCATGGCGGAAAGCGCGACCTTGCCGTAGCCGCACATATCGTTGATCAGCAGCAGCTGAGTGTTCTTCATGAGGGTCTCCCTTGGTTCGGGCACGGCGCAGCAGCGCCACAGTGCGACTAAGTGTAGCGCAGGGGACGTTGTGAGCGGAGTCGAGCAGCGCGAAGGGTAAATTGTTGCGGAAAGGTTACGGAAAATGATCCCTTTTCCTCCGTCCCCAAGGGATTGCATGCACCGAAACGGACCGTGGCGGAATCACAGGTTGAGGACGGACAGCGAAAACGTTCCTAAGCGAGCAAGGTGGCGTGAAAGAGGAGGGCATAGGCCTTGTGGCCATGCCCGACGATTGAACGCCAGATTGCCGCTTAGGAGCGTTTGCAGCGTCGAGCGGTTACGGCGTTTGGCAAAACGCCGTAACTTAATAAGTTTGGCACCTTGACATTGATTTCTCACACTCCTAAATTGGTTAGGCACAAAACAATTCCACTACCTAACTAAAGAAAGGAGCAACACTGATTCATGTGCGATGAACCTCTTAACCTTTGTTCGCACGGGCCCGGCGGCGACCCGTCACAGCCGGCGGATGTACCCGAAGCGGTCAGCGCCGAAGACAAACTCGCCAAGCGCATCCTGAGCGGCCTGGGTTTTTGCGGCCATTACATGCATTTTCACGGCGGCGGCATATCTGGCAAGGCGCCCATCATCTGCCTGCTGGCCAAGCAGCCCGGCGGCGAGATGTCTCAGCAGGAACTCGGCATGCACTTTGACCTCAAGCCGGGGTCGCTTTCCGAGATCTTGTCCAAGCTCGAGGTCAACGGCCTCATCGAGCGCAGCCGTAACCCCAAGGATCGACGGCAACTCACCATTCGCCTGACCGAAACCGGCCGGGAAAACGCCCGCATCGACCAGGCGGCCCGCATCCGCTTTAGAGAACGGGCCTTTAATGCCCTCACTCACGACGAGCGCGAACAGCTCGCCGAAATGCTCGAGAAAATCCGTGTAACCTGGGAGGAACTGGATGATTAAAACCCTCATGGGCAGCATCCGCGACTATATGAAAGTCGCTGTTGCCACGCCATTGCTCGTGCTTGGCGAGGTGCTCTGCGAGGTGCTGATCCCATTTATCACCGCCAACCTGATCGACGCCATCAAAGACGGTGCCACCGTAGCCGAGATGCTTCCCACCGCAGGCTTTTTGGCGCTCATCGCGCTGACGTCGCTTGCTTTAGGCGCCGCTGCCGGCGTCACCTGCAGCCATGCGAGCTGCGGCTTCGCCAAGAACCTGCGTCACGACCTGTTCTATAAGATCCAGACGTTCAGCTTTGCCAACATCGATGAGTTCTCGAGCTCCTCGCTCGTCACGCGTCTGACCACTGACATCAACAACGTTCAGCAGGCCTTTATGATGATCATCCGTATCGCCGTGCGCGCGCCGCTGGTCTTGATCTTCGCTTTTACCATGGCATTTATCATGGGCGGCAGCGTCGCCATGGTCTACCTGGTCATCATTCCGCTGCTGGGCTTTGGACTGTTCTTTATCATCTTTAAGGTACGCCCCATCTTCTCGCGCGTGTTCCACAAGTACGACGCCCTTAACGAGTCCGTCGAGGAAAACGTCACCGGCATGCGCGTGGTCAAGAGCTATGTGCGCGAAGACTTTGAGAAGGAGAAGTTCGCCACCGCCGCGCGCGACGTCCAGATGGACTTCACCCGCGCCGAGAAGCTGCTCGCCTTTAACAACCCCATGATGAACATCTGCGTCAACGGCGCATTTGTCGTCATCATCTACCTGGGATCCAAGCTCATCATCACGAGCCAGGGCACGCTGTTCGACGTGGGCCAGCTCTCCTCGATCTTTACCTATGGCTTCACGATCCTCATGAGCCTGATGCAGCTGTCGATGATCTTTGTCATGGTGACCATGGCCGACGAATCGGCGCACCGCATTACCGAGGTGCTGACCGCCGAGCCCACGATCGCCGATCCCGCCGAGCCCGTGCTCGAGGTTGCCGACGGTTCCATCGACTTTGACCACGTGAGCTTTAAGTATTCCGCGCATGCGAAGCGCCAGGCGCTCGACGATATCGACCTGCACATTAAGAGCGGCGAAACCATCGGCATCATCGGCGGTACCGGCTCGGCCAAGTCCACGCTCGTTAACCTCATCGCCCGCCTGTACGACGCCACCGAGGGCACCGTGCGCGTGGGCGGCATGGACGTGCGCGACTACGACTTGGACGCCCTGCGCCACCAGGTGGCCATGGTGCTGCAGAAAAACGTACTGTTTAGCGGCACCATTGCCGAAAACCTGCGCTGGGGCGACCCGAACGCCACCGACGAGGAAGTCCGCGAGGCGGCACATCTGGCCTGCGCCGATGAGTTTGTCGATGGCTTCCCCAAGGGTTATGACACCTGGATCGAGCAGGGCGGCTCCAATGTTTCCGGCGGTCAGAAGCAGCGCCTGTGCATTGCGCGTGCCCTGCTGCGTCGCCCCAAGATTTTGATCCTGGACGACTCCACCAGCGCCGTCGACACCAAGACCGACGCCAAGATCCGCGCAGGGTTGGCAAGCTATCTGCCCAACACGACCAAGCTCATCATCGCCCAGCGCATCAGCTCCGTTCAGGACGCAGACCGCATCATCGTCATGGAGGGCGGTCGCATCGCGCAGATCGGCAACCACGACGAGCTGCTCAAGACGAGCGAGATCTACCGCGAGACCTTTACCTCGCAAAACAAGATGTCTGCCGAGGGCGAAGGGGCCGTCGAGGCCGACACCGAGGCATCCATAACGCAAGCCCAGACCCAGGAAGGAGGCGAGGCACATGAGTAAGGCAACGACCGCCGAGCGCGCGCTCAACCGCAAGGGCGGCACCATGTCGCGCCTCATCAAGACGCTCTTTGGCTTCTACCCCATGCTTTTGCCCCTCGTCGTCGTCGGCGTGGTGCTCTGCGCCATCATCAACTCCATCGGCGCGACCTTCCTTCAGAGCGCCCTGCAGATTATTAGCGACTCGTGGCAGTCGGGCGACTGGACGACCGCGCAGCCCAAGATTCTGCAGCTCGTGACCACCCTCGCCTGCATCTACGGCGTCGGCATCCTGTCCTCACTGTTCTGGAACCGCGCCATGGCCATCGTCACACAGGGCTCGCTCGAGAAGCTGCGCGAGAAGATGTTCAACCGTATGCAGGACCTGCCGATTCGCTACTTCGACACGCACCAGCGCGGCGACATCATGAGCCACTACACCAACGACATCGACACGCTGCGCCAGATGATCAGCCAGTCGCTGCCCAACCTGCTCATGACAACCATCGTCATCGTCACGGTGTTCTTTATCATGCTGTACTACAGCGTGTGGATGTGCCTGGTCATTGTGGCCGGCGTCGCCTTTATGACCTTTATGACCAAGCTGCTCGGCTCCAACTCCGCGCGCTTCTTTATTGCACAGCAGACCGAGCTCGGCGTGGTCGAGGGCCACATCGAGGAAGTCATGAACGGCCAGAAGGTCGTCAAGGCATTCTGCCACGAGTCTGCCGCCGAGGCCGATTTTGACGAGCGCAACGAAAAGCTCTTCGAGGTCTCGCAGAAGGCCAACATGTACGCCAACATCCTCATGCCCATCCTTATGAACCTGGGCAACCTGCTCTACGTGCTGGTCGCACTGGCCGGCGGCATTTTCCTGGCGCTGGGCGTGCCCAACCTGAGCATCTCGGGCATGGCGCTGTCCATCGCCGTCGTGGTGCCGTTCCTCAACATGACCAAGCAGTTCTGCGGGCAGATCGGCCAGATCTCGCAGCAGATCAACGCCGTGGTCATGGGCCTCGCCGGCGCCGACCGCATCTTTGAGCTCATCGACGAGGAGCCCGAAGCCGACGAAGGCTATGTGACGCTCGTCAACGCTCAGGTGAACCCCGATACCTGGCAGCTCGAGGAGGCCGACCACCACACCGGCATGTGGGCGTGGAAACATCCGCACCGCGCAACCGGCGAGATCGAGTACGTGCCGCTGCGCGGCGACCTGGTCATGGACAACGTCGACTTTGGCTACACGCCCGACCACGAGGTGCTGCACGGCGTGTCCGTGTTTGCCAAGCCGGGTCAGAAGGTCGCGTTTGTCGGCGCCACCGGTGCCGGCAAGACGACCATCACCAACCTCATCAACCGCTTCTATGACATCGCCGACGGCAAGATCCGCTACGACGGCATCAACGTCAACAAGATCCGCAAGGCCGATCTGCGCCGCTCGCTGGGCGTCGTGCTACAGGACGTGAACCTGTTCACCGGCACCGTGATGGATAACATCCGCTACGGCAACCTGGATGCCACCGACGAGGAGTGCATCGCGGCGGCAAAGCTCGCGGGCGCGGACGACTTTATCACCCGCCTGCCCGACGGCTACGACACCATGCTCACCGGCAACGGCGCACAGCTGTCGCAGGGCCAGCGCCAGCTGATTTCGATCGCACGCGCTGCCGTCGCCGATCCGCCGGCAATGATTCTGGACGAGGCCACGAGCTCCATCGACACCCGCACCGAGGCTATCGTGCAGGCCGGCATGGACAAGCTCATGGAAGGCCGCACGACGTTTGTCATCGCGCACCGCCTGTCCACCGTGCGCAACTCCGACGCAATCATCTGTCTGGACCACGGCCGCATCATCGAGCGCGGCAACCACGACGAGCTGATCGCCAAGCGCGGATACTACTATCAACTCTATACCGGAGCGTTTGAGCTGGAGTAGTTCGGCTCGCCGAGATGGCCGATTTGCCGCTCATTCGTCGGGCATGACCCTAAGGTCAATGCCCTCCTCTTTCGGGGCAAATCGACTCATCTCAACGACCCAAACACAATGCGCCGCAACGAATAAAGCCTCCGCAGCCACACGAGCTGCGGAGGCTTTTTTCATGCCGGCCGGAAACCGTATCCCACTTTTCGGGCCCAAAATGGGATGCCGTTTCCCGCTGGACCCCCTCCGGGAAACGGCATCCCATTTCAAGGGCATAAACCGGGATGTGGTTTCCCCTAACGGCACCTTTGGGAAGCCGCATCCCACTCTGGACGCACAAAACGGGATGAGCTTTCCCATGGTGATCCAAGACCAGAAACATGTTCGATAGCGCGGCCAGGTCAAGAACAACAAGACAAGCGTCACGCCAATTTGGACGAGCGTCTGCTGCAGTTTGAGGCTGCTGGCCCATATGGTAGAGTTAACCACCCATGAATTTCAGCACACTGCGTGCTACCTGTTCTTTTGTCATTTAGGGGAGTGAACTTGTGAATATTTAGGGGAGTGAACTTGTGAATACTTCTGTCGCCAAGAAGGCCGGCCAGGCGGTGCGCCTGCTCATGATGGTGCTCACGGCAGTTCTCATTTTCTTCTTCATCAATGTTATGCTGCTCGTCTCCGATATCCAGGGCACGGCGCGTGTGGTCAACTACGCCGGTCTGGTGCGCGGTACCACGCAGCGAATCGTTAAGCTCGAGGATGCGGGCCAGCCTCAAGATGACCTGCTCAAAGCCGTGGATTCATACATCAACGGTTTGCGTTACGGAAGTGACGACCTCAACCTCGTCCGTCTCGATGACGATGAGTGCCAGGCAAAGATGACCGAACTCGCGAGCTATTTTGACGAGCTTCGCACCGAGATTACCCGCGTGCGCGAAGTCGGCTATGAGAACACCGACATCATCTCCATGAGCGAGGAGTTCTTTGGCATTTGCGACGATGCTACGCGACTCGCGGAGGACTACTCTCAGGAGAAGGCGTCGGCGCTCAACTATCTCGAGGGCTTGGTGATCATCGACATCGTGGGCTTGGTGGCGACCTTTGCGGTCGAACTTGTTCGCGCGGTGCGAACTGCCGCGCTCAATCGCGAACTGCACAACAAAGTCTATCTCGACGAAGCCACAGGACTGCCCAACAAGAACAAGTGCGAGGAGGTCTTGGGGCAGGAGCAGCCTGTCTCCGCGGAGGCGCCCGTTGCGGTGTGCGTCTTCGACCTTAACAATCTGCATACGGTCAATAACAACTTCGGCCACGAGAAGGGCGACGAATACATCCGTTCTTTTGCCCAGCAGCTGGGGTGCGTGGCGTCCGAGACCTGCTTTGTGGGCCGCGACGGTGGCGATGAGTTTATCGCGGTGCTGCGAGATACCGATCGAGCTGCCGTGGAGTCCTGTCTCGCTCGGGTTCGCGCGAACGTGAACGAGTATTCCGAGACTCATCCCGACATGCCTATCAGCTATGCGGTGGGCTATGCGCTTTCCAGTGATTTTGATGAACCGCCTACGATGCGCGAGCTCTTTTCCCAGGCCGACAAAAACATGTACATCGACAAGAACCGCGTAAAGACAGCCGAGGCAGCCGGGCCGCAACGCGAGGACCGCTAAACCCGTAGCAAAGGGTAGCTAATTTGGGACGGGGCTCTTTTGGCTATTTGAGAAGTTGTGCCATGGCGTTGACGAATTTTTGTACTTGGAGGGTGGGCTCGAGCGGGTAGTGCAGAAAGACTGGCACCTCGCGACCGCATAGGAACGGCACGCCCACAAAGGCCGGGTGCACCCCCGACCACGCCCCGCAGGTGAGCACCGCGTCGCCCTTTTCCTCCGCCTCGTTAAAGAGCGCAAAGTCGAAGCTGTCCACATCGATCACGTCCACGCCGCCGTCTGCCAAAAGATCGATACGCAGGCTGTCCATAGCGTCGTTGCCGTGGCGGAGTACGCGCAGACGCATGCCCTCCAGGTCGGCAACCGTAATGCGATTCTTGCGCGCCAGCGGGCTCGTGCGCGGCACGTCGATATAAAACGGCACGTTGACAATGCGGAGCTTTTGGCAGGCATCGCCCCAGCGTGGGGTCGAAAAACTCGACTGCACCACATCGACCTCGCGGCCCAAGCTGCGCATAACGGTCTCGCGCGCGTCGTAGAGGTCGCTTACCGGCACGATCTCAAATCGCAGCGACGGTTCCAAATCGTGGATGCCCGACCACATCGACAGCGTTTGGCGCCCCGGGCACATCATCGACACGCCCAGGCGCACGGCGCCGCCATCGCCCGCCGCGCGTCGGGCACGGCGCAACGCGTCCTCGGACTGCCGCATGATCGAGCGCGCATCGTCCACCAGCAGAGCACCCGCCGGCGTCACCTTGACGCCCGAGTGCGAGCGTTCGAACAGCGTGATGCCGAACTCGGCCTCGAAGCCCGACACCTGCTTGACGAGCGCCGGAGTCGACACACGCATTTTTGCCGCCGCACGCGAGAAGCTTCCCAGCTCCGCGGCGGCCGATATGGCCTCGAGTCGTCGATCGTACACGTCAATCTCCCGTTTTCGCGCCCGTGACCGCATAGGGCCACAGGGGGCTGTTTTCGCAGGTCACGCGCTCAATTGAGAATAAACTGCATCGCACAGTGTAAACCTACGGTTAACGCTATTCTAACAAATATGCAATTCACCTGCGCAAATGCAAAGCATACGATAACCAGCGAAAACCACGTGGGTCGATTAATGGGAGCGGCCCACCGGGAGGCACAAGAAGGGAAGTTCCTATGAGCAATTGGCTTAAGCTCGAGGGCGATGTCTGCGCCGTGACTGGCGCGCTCGGCGGTATGGGCGCCGAGATCTGCCGCGAGTTCGCCCGCAATGGCGCCAACGTCGTCATGCTCGACCTGGACGAGGAGAAGGTCAAGGCCGCTGCCGCCGACCTCGCTGCCGAATTTGGCATCCACGCCGAGGGCTACAAGATGAACGCCACCGACGAGGCCGAGGTTCAGGCTGCCGTCGACGCAACCATCGCCAACTTCGGCCGCGTCGACGTCCTCGTCAACACCGCCGGTATCCTGCGCTTCGCCGCCATGGAGGACCTGCCGCTGAGCGACTGGGAGCAGGTGCTCAACGTCAACCTCACCGGTTACTTCATCACCTCGCAGCGCTTTGGTCGCGAGATGATCAAGGCCGGCCAGGGTCGCCTGGTGCACATCTCGACCGTCGCCAGCCACTCCCCCGAGACGTTCTCGGGCGTGTACAGCTCCACCAAGGCCGGCGTCAACATGATGTCCAAGATGCTCGCCGCCGAGTGGGGCCCCTACGGCGTCCGCTCCAACTGCGTCGAACCCTGCTTCGTTAAGACCCCGATGTCGGCCAACTTCTACGCCGACCCCGAGGTCGAAAAGAGCCGCAGCCGTCTGATCGCCACGCGCCGCATCGGCGAGGTCAGCGATATCGCCAACGCCGTCATGTTCCTGGCGTCCAAGCGCTCGGACTTTACCACCGGCGACGCCATCAAGGTCGACGGCGGCTTCTCCAACATGATGGGCGACCTCACCGCCAAGCCCGGCGGCCGTCGCGCCTATGCCGACAACTACCTTAAGAACAAGGGTGTCGAGCTCTGGTCCGATGAGTCCGGCGTCGCCAAGCCGACTGACCAGTAAACCAACCTGACAGGGAGGTCCCGCGGACACGCCCGCTCCTCCCCCGTATCGATTAGAAAGAGTCCAATGGCTTCCACCAACTCCAACAAGGGTCGCGCCGTCGTGCTTTCCGCCGCGTGCGTCACCATGTTCTTCATCAGCTCCATCGCGCTGTATTCCGTCGTGAGCAAGAACCTGCTCGCCGTCTACCCCGAGTGGTCGAGCGCCCTTACCTGGGCGTTCCCGGTCTTTCAGACCATCATGGCCGTGACGGGCATCTTCGCCGGCCGCATCTCCGATAAGATCGGCCCGCGCAACGTCGTGATCGCCGCCGCCGCGTGCTACGGCGTGGGCTGGTTCATGTCCGGCACCGTCACCGAGCCGTGGCAGTTCTACCTGTGGTTCTCGCTCGTCGCCGCCATCGGCAACGGCCTGGGCTACAACCCGGCGCTCACCACCGGCCAAAAGTGGTTCATCGACAAGAAGGGCCTTGCCTCCGGCATCACCCTGGCCGCTTCGACCGCCGGCCCCGCCGTGCTGTCCCCGGTGCTCGCCTCGCTGCTCATCCCGAGCCTGGGCATCTTTGGCGCCCTCAAGGCACTCGGCGTCATCTTCTTTGTGACGATCGCCGCCTCCGCCCTGTTCCTGAAGGCCCCCGAGGCCGGTTGGCTGCCCGAGGGCTTCGAGGCCCCCAAGGGTGGCGCACATGCCGGCACCTTCGGTGACCTCACCCCGGGCGAGATGGTCAAGACCCCGCGCTTCTGGGTCCTCATCATCACCTTCGCCTTCGCCGCCACCGCGGGTACCCTGCTCGTGGGCAAGGTTGCCTCCATCGCCGCCGTCCAGCTCTTCGCCGACCCCACGAGCGCCGCGGCCGTCGCCCTCGGCGGTGTGGTGGTCTCCGTCAACACCTGCGCCAACCTGGTCGGCCGCCTGTCCTTTGGCCAGATCATCGACAAGCTCGGCGCCTATAAGTCGCTGCTCATCAGCCTTGTCGTCACCATCGTCGCGCTCGTCATCATGTCGATGAGCTTTACGCAGAGCATGTTCTTTGTGGCACTCGCCCTGCTCGGCTTTAGCTTTGGCGCCCTGCTCGTCATCTACCCGCCGCTCACCGGTGGCGCCTTTGGCACCAGCAACATCGGCGTCAACTACGGCATCATGTTCCTGGGCTATGCCGCTTCCACCTGGATCAGCCAGCCCATCACCGCCGTGCTGTATCACGCCGAGGCCGGCAGCGCCGCCTACCAGCAGTCTTTCTACGGCGCCATTGTGATCGCCGCCATCGCCGTCGTGCTCACCGTCTACATGATGGTCTCCGACAGCAAGAAGAAGTCCGCTTAGTTTTACCGATGCGACAAAGGGACAGCCCCTCTGTCGCATTCCACCGATCACCAGTATTAAGGAGTCGAAATGTCTGAGCTCAACCCCGTCCGCATTGCCGTTATCGGCGCCGGCGCCATGGGCCGCAACCACATCCGCTTTGTCACCGAGGAGCCCGAGGCCGAGCTCGTCGCCATCGCCGACGCCTTTGAGGGCGCCCGCGCCACGGCCGAGGCCGCCGGCGTGCCGTTCTTCACCGATCCCGCCCAGATGATGGACGAGGTCAAGCCCGAGGCCGTCATCATCGCCACCCCCAACGACCTGCACCTGGGCGTTGCCCGCGAGGCCGTGAAGCGCAATATTGTGCCGCTGGTCGAGAAGCCGATCTCCAACGACCTCGAGGATGCCCAGGCCTTTGCCGCCGAGGCCGAGACCGCCGGCGTGCCCGTGCTCGTGGGTCAGCACCGTCGCCACAACCCCTTCGTCAACAAGGCCAAGGAGATCATCGAGTCCGGCGAGCTGGGCAAGCTCACCGTGTCGAGCTTCCACTACATGATCTATAAGAACGACGAGTACTTCGACGTCGAGTGGCGCCGCAAGAAGGGTGCCGGCCCGATCCTGGTCAACCTGGTGCACGACGTCGACCTGCTCCGTTACCTGCTGGGCGAGCCCGTTGCCGTCCAGGGCATGCAGTCCAGCGCCGCCCGCGGTTTTGAGACCGAGGACTCCGCCGTGGTCAACGTCCGTTTTGCCGATGGCGCGCTTGCGAGCATGACCATCTCCGACGCCACCGCCAGCCCCTGGAACTGGGAGGCCACCGCTCGCGAGGACCCGCAGTACCGTCCCTTCGACGCCGACGCCTACTTTATCGGCGGAACTAAGGGCGCCCTTTCGCTGCCCCGCCTGCACCAGTTCTCCTACGACGGCGCCTCCAACTGGCACAAGCCGCTGCAGATGGAGATTCCGGCAGTCGACCCCGCGCTGCCGCACAAGATGCAGCTCAAGCACTTTGTGAAGGTTGTCCGCCGCGAGGTCGAGCCCGTCGTGACGCCCGCCGATAACGTCAAGACGCTCACGCTTCTCAACGCCATCAAGGAGGCCGCCGAGACCGGCCAGCTCGTCGAGCTGTAACGCCTTAGGGCAGACCGCGGCAGAAGCCCCATGCCGAACCCTTCGGTCCGCCACCAACAAGCCCCTCTTCTTTGCCCCGCGAGCAGCCTCCTGCCCGCGGGGCATTTTGCTACCTTTCCGACGATTTTTCTGGGACGGGGCGGCAAAAGTGGCTAAAAGAGCCCCGTCCCAAAATGACTACTTGGGTGGAGTGGCGGGTGGTATCCTTGGTAGCCCTGTGCTGCAAACGCACCTTAAACGCAAGGAGTCCCATGGATCTTATCGCCCAGCTCGCCCGCGAGCTCAACCTTAAGGCTGACAACATCGAGGCAGCCGTCAAGCTCATCGACGAGGGCAACACCATTCCCTTTATCTCGCGCTACCGCAAGGAAGCCACGGGTGGCATGGACGACGTCGCCCTGCGCGCGCTCGACGAGCGCCTGTCCTACCTGCGCAATCTTGAGCAGCGTAAAAAGGACGTCATTCTGCTCATCGACGCCCAGGGCAAGCTCACGCCCGAACTCGAACAGCAGATTCGCGAGGCCACGCAGCTCCAGCGTGTCGAGGACCTCTACAAGCCCTACCGCAAAAAGCGCATGACCCGCGCGCAAAAGGCCCGCGAGGCCGGCCTGGAGCCGCTCGCCAACATGGTCATCATGCAGGCCTCGGCCAAGGGCAGCGCACTCGACGCCGCCGCGGCATACGTCAACGAGGAGGCCGGCTTCGACACGCCCGAGAAGGCGCTCGCCGGCGCCGCCGACATCGTGGCCGAGACGGTAGCCGAGGACCCCGAGAACGTCGCCGACCTGCGCGCCTTTACGCAAAACACCGCCGACATCGTCGTCGAGGCCACCGACCCCGCCGAAAAGACTCCCTACGAGCCGTACTACAGCTATGATGAGCCACTGCGCCGTATACCCAACCACCGCGTGCTGGCTATCGACCGCGGTGAGCGCGAAGGCAAGCTCCGCGTGCGCGTGAACGTCGACGGCGCTGCCGCCACGGCGCGCCTCGGCAGCCGCTGGCCACGTCGCCAGGGCGTCTTCGCGCCCGTCTTTGACGCCGCTATCGCCGACGGCTACAAGCGCCTCATGGCTCCCTCGCTGGAGCGCGAGGCCCGCGCCAAACTCACCGTTCGCGCTCAGACCGAGGCCATCAATGTCTTTGCCAAGAATCTCGAGGGCCTGCTCTCGGCGCGCCCCGTGCGCGGCGCCCGCGTGCTCGCACTCGATCCGGGCTACCGCACCGGTTGCAAGGTCGCCGTCATGGACGAAACCGGCAAGCTGCTCGACCACGGCGTGGTCTACCCCACCAAGCCGCGCCACGACGTCGCCGGCACCAAGCGCGAGCTCGCCCGCCTCGTCAAGAAGGATGGCGTCAACACCATCGTCATCGGCAACGGCACCGCCAGCCGCGAGACCGAGGAAGTCGTCTCGGAGTTCATTGCCGAGCAGGCGCCCAGCCTTCGCTACACCATCGTCAATGAGGCCGGCGCGTCGGTGTACTCCGCCTCCGAGCTCGCCAGTCAGGAATACCCCGACCTGGACGTCACCGTGCGCGGCGCCATGAGCCTGGGCCGCCGCCTGCAGGATCCGTTGGCAGAGCTCGTTAAGATTCCGCCTCAGTCCATCGGCGTGGGCCAGTACCAGCACGACCTTGACCAGGCCGAGCTCTCACGCACCCTGGGCCACGTGGTGGAGGACGTCGTCAACCGCGTGGGCGTCGACGTAAACACCGCGAGCGCAAGTCTGCTGGGATACGTATCGGGCATCACGCCGAGCGTGGCCAAAAACATCGTGGCCTACCGCGAGGAAAACGGCGCCTTTACCGATCGCCGCCAGCTTAAGAAGGTCCCCAAGCTGGGACCCAAGGCATATCTCAACGCCGCGGGC
This sequence comes from Collinsella sp. CLA-ER-H10, assembly GCF_040092475.1. Lineage (NCBI taxonomy): Bacteria > Bacillati > Actinomycetota > Coriobacteriia > Coriobacteriales > Coriobacteriaceae > Collinsella > Collinsella sp. CLA-ER-H10. The sequence continues at coordinate 39,388 of NZ_JBBNLM010000013.1, read as the reverse complement.
TTTTTGCGCATTAGCGGCGGCAGGAACCCACTCGACGCGACAAGCGTCCACCCCGAGAGCTACGAGGTGGCCACGTCCGTCCTGGAACGCGCCGGCGTTAAAGCCAGCGAGCTCAGCCGCGGCGGCGTGCCCGACATCGAGCGCCGTCTGGGCAGCATCTCAACGCTGGCTAGCGATCTGAACTGCGGCACCCTCACGCTCATCGACATTGTCAACGAGCTCAAGAAGCCCGGCCGCGACCCGCGCGATGACGCGCCCGAGGTGGTCTTTAGCCGCTCGGCGCTTTCCATCGACGACCTGGAGCCCGGCATGGAGCTCAAGGGCACGGTGCGCAACGTCGTCGACTTTGGCGCCTTCGTCGACGTGGGAGTGCACCAGGACGGCCTCGTACATATCTCTAAGCTGGCCAACCGCTTTGTCAAGCACCCCAGCGACGTCGTGCGCGTCGGTGACACGGTCAAGGTGTGGGTCGAAAAGGTCGATCGCGACCGCAAGAAGATCTCGCTCACCATGGTGCAGGGCAAGTAAACCGCCAAAGCAAAGGTACCCCCTGTAGCGATGTGCAAAATCGCGAGTATTCTGCAAATTCCACCGTTCCGGATGCCCCTCAGAGACGAAAAAGCAAAAAAACAGCCCCCGTTTTAGCGTCGTCAGAGCCAAAACGGGGGCCGTTCCGTGCTTTATCTAGCTGGTAAAGCCTTTACCTTGCTGAATACTCTCAATTTTGCACGGCGCAGGCGGGGGTACCTTTGCCCACGGCAGGATATGGAAGCCAAGCGCCAACTTGCTGGCAAGCTCGTGTCGGCAGCCCCGGCCTTTCCTTTGCCTAGCGCGACCCTCGCGAAGCGCGTGAGCGATAGGGAAAGGAAAGGCCGGGGCGAGCAGCCCGCGGCGTAGCCAGTGTTCGCGTTACGGCAGAATATGGAAGCCCAAAGCGGCGATATCCTTGGCAAAGCCGCGGACGGTGTCGAGCGAGACCTCGTACGGGTCGCGACCGATGTTCTTGCGCTTGGCCAGGATGCTGTTGGGCACCGTGATGATCTGGCAACCGCAGGCTTCTGCCTGGTAAATGTTAATGAGCTCGCGCGTGGACGCCCACAGGACCTCGCAGTTGGGCTTTGCGGCGGCCTTCTTGACCGACTCCGTCATAAACGGAATGGGGTCGACGCCGGTATCGGCGATGCGGCCGGCAAAGAGCGAGATGATGGACGGCGTCTCGGTGTCAACGGCCTCGACCATCTCATCGACCTGCGTAGGCGTAAAGATGGTAGTGACGTTGACCTTGATGCCGTCGGCGGAAAGCTTGCGGACCAGCTCGGCGGTGGACTCGCCCTTGGTGGTCACGCACGGAATCTTGACGTAGACGTTCTCGGCCCAGGTAGCGATCTCGCGGGCCTCGACCTCCATGGTCTCGACGTCGTCGGCAAAGACCTCAAACGAGACGGACACATCGGTGATGTGGGCCAGGACCTCCTTGGCAAACGCGCGGTAATCCGTCACGCCGCCCTTCTTCATAAGGGACGGGTTGGTCGTGAAACCCTGAACGTTGCCGTTCTCGTACATGTCGAGCATGCCCTCGAGGTTTGCACCGTCAGCGAACACCTTGATTGCCATCTGCCTGATTCCTTTCGCTTGCACACGGGCGTTAAACTGCTAAACACTTTACCTACGTTTATCAAGGCGTGAGCTGCGGTTTTTTATCTTCTCGGCGAACGGTATAAACACCTCAGTGTTTGGATTGATAAATCGATTGAGCATGCAAAAGCAAAGAGTCGCAGTTTGAGCAAACGTCAGAACGCGGGATTCATTAGATGAGGCCGAAATGCTGCATCGCTGTGACGGTACCGTCGTGTGCGACATCGTCGGTCACGTAGTCGGCGACCGCCTTGACCTCGGGCATGGCATTACCCATGGCCACGGCCGTCTCGACGGCGGCGAGCATGCCCAGGTCGTTGCCCGAATCGCCAAAGCCAAAGGTGCGCGCATTTCCCTCGCGGCCCAGATACGTCAGCGCTCGCGCCACGCCCACGCCCTTGTTGATGCCCTTGGGGCTCAGCTCGCGATTCTGGCCACCGGTGTTGCACAGCTCAAACTCGCGATCGATAAAGCCGTCATCATTGGCTACGCGAGCCAAACTGGGCACATTGAGGCATACCTTGCCCACGCGCAGACTGCCGTCGACGCGCATCTCCTCGGCGCTGTGCACCACAGAAGTGCCGATCAGAGACGACTGCTCAACACCCGCAGGTTCCAAGGCAAAAGTAGCCACGTTGGTCTCGAAAAAGGCCTCAATCCCTGCCGCGGCCATACGGCGTGCAAGCTCCTCGATAACGTGCTCGTCAAAGCAGTCCTCATGCACCACGCGGCCCTCGACCTCGAGCGTCGCTCCCGCCATGGCAACGACGCCCGCGGGGTCGAGCGCGCGCAGGCCATCGGCGATCAGCCACAAGGGACGACCCGTGCAGATAAATGCCTGGTGACCCGCATTGCGCAGGCGATGAAACGCCTCGACGACCGCCTGCGAGGGGCGAACCGCCGAAAAGTCCTTGTCGGTCATGTTGTCGGGATCGAACGACGTCAGCGTGCCGTCCACGTCAAAAAAGAGCACAGCGGGTTCGGGACACGCATCAATCATATGGGTTCCTTTCGAGGATAAGGGCAAACGAAGCATCCATCATATAATGGAGCGACGCAACCAGAGAGGTCACCCATGGAATTTTACGCAAGCTGCCCCGAGGGCTTTGAGTCCGCACTCGCCGATGAGCTTAAACGCCTCGGGCTTTCGCATGTTCGCCGGCTGAAGGGCCGCGCTACATTTGAGGGCGAGCTCGAAGAAGGCTACCGCGCCTGTCTGTGGTCGCGCCTGGCGAGCCGTGTGTTCGTGGTACTCGGGCGCTTTGAGGCGCAGGATGCCGATGAACTGTACGATAGCGTTTACGACATCGCCTGGGAGAGCATCGTCCGCCCCGGCGCCACCATCGCCATCACCGCCCGCGGCGTGACCGAGCAGCTGCGCAACACGCGCTTCTCGGCCCTGCGCGCCAAAGACGCGCTGTGCGACCGCCTGGCCGAGACCACGGGACGTCGTGCCGACGTCGATGCCGCCGACCCCGATGTTCACCTACTGCTTTCGCTGCGTCAGCGTCGCGCGAGCATCAGCCTGGACCTTTCGGGCGACCCGCTGTTCAAGCGTCTGCCGCCCGCTGCGACTCGTGCCGGCGAGGGCGCACACGTGTTGCGCCCCGACTACGCCGCCCTGGTGCTGGCGCAGGTCGGCTGGACCGCACTATGCGAGCGCGAGCTGACGGCCGACGATTACGAAAACGAAGCCCTTCCCACGCTGATCGATGCCTCGTGCGCCGGCGGCGGTCTGCTGCTGGAGGCCGTGAACATTCTGACCGACCGCGCCCCGGGCGCCGCACGCGAGCGCTGGGGCTTTGAGGGCTGGCAGCTGCACGACGCTGTCCTGTGGGAGCAGCTGCTTGCCGAGGCGCGCGAGCGCGAGGCGGCAGCGCGCGAGCGCCAGGCGCGCATCGTGGCCGTAGACATCGACCCCGCCGCCCGCAAGACTGCCGAGCGCATGGTCAAGTGCGCCGGCTACAAGCGTTTTGTCGACTTTTGTGCCGCCAAGCCCGCCACCGTGCTGGACCATGCGGGCGCCGTCGCCGGTGCCGCCCTGGTCGCGGACACGACCGAGACCCCGCTTTCGCTCATGCACGATGCCATGACGCTCATCGGCGAGCTGCGCCGCGCCCCCGAGCTCGCTTCGGCGCCGGTCGCCGCTCTCACCCGCGACGGCTTGCTGGCCCGCGCGCTCCACGCCGAGCCCGAGCGCTCGATCGCCGTCATGCCCAATAACGAGGAGGCGGCTCTTGAGGTTTGGCCCTCGCTCGACCACGCCGCCGCGGCATTCGAAGCTGCGACCAGCGCAGATGCCGAGGAGCAGACCGCAGATGCCCAAGGCGAAGCCGCCGACACCCTCATGCCCGAACCTACCGCCACGCTCGACCTGGGCGACGGCAAGCCGCTGCCCGTGCTCATCCCGGAGTCCGAGCAGTTCGCCAACCGCCTGCGCAAGAACGCCCGTCTGCGTCGAAAGTGGGCAAAGCGCGAGGGCGTGAGCTGCTACCGCGTCTACGATGCCGACCTGCCCGACTACTCCGCTGCCATCGACCTGTACGAGGGTTGCCCGCAGACGCCGGGCCGCTGGCTCGTCATCGCCGAATACGCCGCGCCCAAGACCATCGACCCCGCACTGGCCCAGGCCCGTATGCTCGACATCTTGGCCATCGCGCCGCGCATCCTGGATGTTCCGGCCGAGCATGTGCACGCCAAGGCCCGCATGCGTTCGCGCGGCGGCTCGCAGTACGGCAAGCAGGGCGCCGGCAAGGGCGCATCGGGCGAGCGTGCCAATATCGCACGCCGTCGTCTGCCGCTCATCGAAGAGGGCGGCCTCACCTTTGCCGTCAACTTTGACGACTATCTGGATGTGGGCATCTTCCTGGATCACCGCGTCACCCGCAACCTAGTGCGCGAGCACGCCAAACAGGCGCGCCGCTTCCTCAACCTGTTCGCCTACACCGGCACTGCCACCTGCTACGCGGCCGATGGCGGCGTCGAGGAGACCGTGACGGTCGACCTCTCCAACACCTATCTGGACTGGGCCGAGCGCAACATGCGCCAGAACGGCTTTGTGGGGCCGCAGCATCATTTTGTGCGCGACGACGTGCTTGCCTGGATTCGCGACCAGCGCCAGACGCGCAACCGCTGGGACCTGATCTTTGTCGACCCGCCCACGTTCTCGAACTCGTCAAAGATGGGCCGCCGTACCTGGGATGTCCAGCGCGACCATGTTGAGCTTTTGGCCGGCGTATCTCGCCTGCTCGCGCAGGGCGGCCATGCCATCTTCAGCTGCAACCTGCGCGGCTTCCGCCCCGAAACGCGCAAGCTCGCGCGCGCGGGCGTCGTGCTGGAAGACATTACGGCGCAGACCATTCCCGAGGACTTCGCACGTAACCAGAAGGTGCACCACTGCTATATCGTGCGCCGACTGCCCATCGAGGACGCCATGGCCGAGGTCGGCTTTAGCGCCGAGGAGATTGCCGAGCGAACCGAGGAGCTGCGCAACCCCGAGGCGCGCAAGCCTCGTGCAGCAGCGCCCGCGCCCACGCAGGCCGGCAACGGCAAATCAAACTTTGCCGGCAAACCCTCCCCTGCCGGCAAGTCCAAAAAGAAGAAGTTCTACGCCAGCAAGCCCAAGGGCAAATAACAAAGTTGCGGTGGAATACGGACTGTTTTACCTGGAATTAGGCAAATATAGACCGTATTTCACCGCAACTCATAGTGGGATGGCGGACGCCGTCCTACCCTTGGGTGACCAGGCGATAGCCGATACCCACGTGCGTTTGGATATAGCGCGGATGCGCGGGGTCGGACTCGATCTTCTTGCGCAGCGTGCCCATAAAGACGCGCAGGCTCGCCAGGTCGCTCTTAGTTGCCGTGCCCCAAATCTCGTGCAGGATAAACTGGTGCGTCAGTACCTTGTCGGCGTTATGTGCCAGCAGGCACAGGAGCTTGTACTCAATCGGCGTCAGATGCAGCTCCTCGCCATCCATCGTGGCAATGCCGGCATCAAAGTCGATATGCAGCTCGCCGGTATCGAACGAGCCCTCGGAGGCAACGCCGCCTGTCTGTGCATACGAAAGACGCCTGAGCGTCGTGCGAATGCGCGCGAGCAGTTCCTCGACCGAAAACGGCTTGGTCAGATAGTCGTCGGCACCGGCATCGAGCGCGCGGATTTTGTCCGCATCCTCGCTGCGCGCCGAGACCACGATAATCGGCATGCCCGACCATGCGCGCACCGACTCCACCACCTTGACGCCGTCCATATCGGGCAGGCCCAGATCGAGCAGCACAATGCTCGGTGCCTGCGATGAGGCGGCGGCGATGGCGGCATGGGCGGTCTCCACGGCCATATGACGCAAGCCGTGCGCCTCGAGCGCGGCAACGATAAGATTGCGAACGGCGGGGTCGTCCTCAACGACCAAGATGAGCGGTTTCACGGCAGAGTTCGGCACAGCGCTACTCCTTATCAAACGAAACGTCGGCGGCGGGAAGTTCAATCGTAAAGACCGAACCGTGCGGGTCCGCCGCAGCAACCTCTATGCTACCGCCATGTGCCAACGCAATGGAACGGCAGAGCGAAAGACCCAGGCCAACGCTGCGGTGGCTGTCGGCCAGACCATGGTTGGCGGTATAGAACGACTCAAAGATCCGCTCGCGATCCTCGGGTGCGATGCCCGGACCATCATCGGCCACCGAGCACGCCACGCGTCCATCGTCGACGCTAATCGAAATCATGATATGCGAGCCTGCGGGCGTATAGGTGATGGCGTTGTTCACCAGATTGACCACCAGCTGCACCATCAGGCGCGCATCGACGTTGACGAGCGCCGGCTCATCGCACGCCACCACCTTAAGGTCGTGCTCGCGCACGGCAGGGTTCACGTGGCGCAGCGCCTCCTCGACGATATCGTCCATGAGCTCGAGCGTAGTCGACAGACGCATGCCGCCGCCCTCGAGCTTGGTGATGGCGAGCAGATTCTCGACGGTGGCGTTGAGCCACAGCGCATCCGAGCGAATGGATAGAAGCAGGCCGCGGCGCGTCTGCGCATCGAGCACGGCGGTGCCGGTCGAGCCCTGGTCGAGCAGCACGTCGGCATTACCCGAAATACTGGTAAGCGGTGTGCGCAGATCGTGCGAGATGGAGCGCAGCAGGTTGGCGCGCAGCTGTTCGTTTTTGGCGAGCACCGCCGCCTCCTCGCGGGCCTCCATGGCGCGGGCGCGGTCGAGCGCCAGCTCGCCTTCGCTCACGATGGCATCGGCAAGCGTCCGCTCCTCGTGCGTCAGCACGTCGGGCTCGGCAACGATAGCCAGCACGCCCACCACCGAGGCGGGGTCGCCCGAACGGACGAAGCCGTCGCCCGTGCGAACCGTCAGGTAGATGCCATAAAACGCCGAGCCGCCATAGGTGGCATCGAGCGGCGTTCCCACATAGGCGGACGCCGGGAGCCGCGGCGGCATCTGCGGCGCCAGTTCATGCACCGGCGCGGCATCGCCCACGGCCGTGTATGTCGCACGCGGCAGCAGGTCATCGCCCTCGGCGTCGGCGCTGTACCACACGACCGGACAGCCCGAAAGACGCGCCAGCTGCGTGGCCATGGCATGAACGATCTGCTGCTCGTCGGCGCAGCGCTGCAGCATGCGGTTGGTCTCGAGCACCATATGCGTACGGCGGTCGCTAGCGGCAGCCTGCGCCAAGGCCCGGCGCAGGGCCAACGCAATCGAGCTCGACACAAGCGAGACCACGAACATGATGAAGAACATGCCGGGATAGCCGCGGTCGATAAGCGACAGCGAGTAGCGCGGGTCGACAAACAAGAAGTTGTAGAGCGCCACGGCGGCAGCCGAGCTCAGCAAGCAATACAGGCGACTCCAGGTAAAGAATGCGCACAGCTGAACGGCGAACACATAGACGATCATGATGCTCGGCGCGAGACCCGGATGGTCGAGCAGCGCGCCCGCAATCGTCGCCGCGACCAGCAGCCCCACCGACACGCAGGCGTCATACAGAGGAGTGCGGCGCGTCAGCGTTGTGCGCCGCCACCAAAAGCTATCGGCAATATCGTCGTCCGTACGGACGTCCATCAGCGCCCCGCCCCTCTCTCAAAAACAAAAACCACCACAAAGGGACAGGCACCTTTGTGGTGGTTTCCCTTGTGGTGGTTCCAAGTGTATAGCCTTTGCAACCGGCGGTCGCTAGACAAACAGCACGTGCGCGAGCAGGGCACACACGCACACCGCTCCAAATACCAGTGCCACGATCGAGATCACGCGGTCGGCCATGTCCATGTTGGCACGATTCGTAAAGAACCGATCTTCGGCGGCGTCGACACGCGCCTCACGTACCAGCTCGGCAACCACCTCGCGGCCATCAAGCATCTTTGCATCCATGTTTGCCTCCCCGGTCTCAATCTTGTCCATCGAAAACCAACTCCGTGCAACCCGTCGGCGCCTACGGGCGTTCGTTGGGAGCCAGGCGCTGCATCTTGTTCACGGCCTTGAACTTGGTGAACAGCGGCACGTACTCAAAGCTCACGTTGGAGTTCTCCAGGCCGTACCAGCGTGCGGGCGTGCCGGCGGCGCGGCGGATGATGTACTTGAGCGTGATGGCCGTACGCTCGCTCGGCTCCACATCGCTTTCGGGCGCCAGAAGCTTACGGATCAGGACGAACTTGAACGTGCCGATGTTACCCGGATCCTTGTAGACCGAGTAGTCATGCGTCTGCGGCGGCAGCTCGCCGGTGGCAGCCAGGTCCTGAACGACCTGACGCAGGTAGGCATTGACGCGCTGGTTGATCTTGTAGCCCAGGTACAGATGCACGCGGAACACGTAATCGGTGCCGAACGTCTCGACCGAATAGGCAAAGGTGTGCGGTTCGTCCATGGTCTCGACATTCACAAACCACCAGGCGCGGGCGCGCTTGGGATGCTTGTCCAAGATCGAATAGACGATATCGCGGTCGATGTAGTCGGTATGGGTGTCCTTGGTCAGGTACACGACGTTGTCGCTCATGCGCTCATAGCGATCGTCGTCGCGCAGGCGCTTGAGCTGCGGCAGGTAGCTGCGCAGCGGCAGCAGCGTAAACTGGCGCTGCTCGACCGCCGTGCCGTTGTACCAGCACACCATAATGCCCATGATGAGTGCAGCCATGAGGATGGTGAAGTAGCCGCCGTGGAAGAACTTGGTGAGCGAGCTCACGAAGAAGAAGCCTTCGAGCAAAAGGAAGAAGGCCGCGAAGATCCACGGAGCAACCTTGAGCTTGCGCTCCTCGTGCAGGTAGAAGAAGAGCAGCAGCGTGGTGCACATCATAGTCAGCGTAATGGCAAGGCCGTAGGCGGCTTCCATATGCGCCGAGTTCTGGAACAGCAGCACCACGATGACGCAGCCGACAAGCATGACGTTGTTGACCATGGGGATGTAGAGCTGGCCCTTGGTCTCGGCAGGGTAGAAGACCTGCATGTGCGGCATAAGGTCCAGGCGGCTGGCCTCGGACACCAGCGAAAACGCGCCGGTGATGAGCGCCTGCGAGGCAATGATGGCCGCGACGGTGGAAAGGCCTACGGCAAACGGGCGCAGGCCCGGGGCGAGCATCTGGTAGAACGGGTTGAGGTCGGCAATGCCCATGAGCTCGGGGTTGGCAGCGTTGTTCATAAGCCAAGCGCCCTGACCCATATAGGACAGCAGCAGGCAGCACTTAACGAATGGCCAGGTAGCGTAGATGTTGCCGCGGCCGACGTGGCCCATGTCGGAGTAGAGCGCCTCGGCACCGGTGGTGGCGAGGAAGCAGCTGCCCAGAATCATGATGCCCGCGTGGTTGTTGGGGCTCAGCAAAAAGGCGATGCCGCGCAGCGGGTTGAGGCACAGCAGCACGGCGGGGTGCTGGAATACAAAAAACAGACCCGTGCCGCCCAGGAACAGGAACCACAGCGTCATGATGGGGCCAAAGGCGTGACCGATCTTGGCCGTACCGATGCGCTGCACCAAAAAGAGCGCGATGATGATGGCGAGCGTAATGGCGACGACGCGACCCTGGTCATCGCCCAGCACGGCATGGACCGCCGGGATGGTGCGCAGGCCCTCGATGGCCGTGGTAACGGTAACGGCCGGCGTCAGGATGCCGTCGGCGAGAAGCGCGGCGCCACCCAGCATGGCGGGGATGATAAGCCACTTGCCGCAGCGCTTGACCAGGCTGTACAGGGCAAAGATGCCGCCCTCACCATGGTTATCGGCGCGCAGCGAGATGAGCACATACTTGATGGTGGTCAGCAACGTGACCGTCCACACGACAAGGGAGAGCGCGCCGAGCACGAACTCCTCCGTGACGCTTCCGATGCCGCCGTTGCCGGCGACGAGCGCCTTGGTTACATACATAGGGCTGGTGCCGATATCGCCGTACACCACGCCCAGCGTGACGAGCATCGCCGAGATGCTCACAGGAATCGCAGCGTGCGAGGCTGCCTCCTTGGCCTTTTGTTCCATAAGCCGGTTTCCTCCCAACTTTAATGTTCGAAGGGATTATAGGTAATCGGCCCATGTTTTAATGCACTGTTTTCCCAGCTAGATAAAGATTTATACAGTCTTTAGGCTACCGCGGCGATATGGAATGTGACAAAGGGACTGCCCCTTTGTCACATCGCCGCATTCGTTACTTGCCGAGCCAATTTTTGAACCACCACTCCATGGAGCGGCTCATCTCGGCCATAAAGGGACTCGTGTGCTTGCGGGTATAGATGTCCACGACGCGCTCCCCCACCACGCGGGCATGCGGACGGAACATCGCGTCCATCTCGGCTACCTGCGCGTCCATAGTCGCAGCATCGGCGCGGCAGTAGCGCTCCTCGTGCACCAGGTTCACCACGGGATGCGCAATGGCCGGACGCTCCTTACGGGGCGTGCCGATGATGAGCATCGACAGCGGCATGGTATACGGAGGCAGATCGAGCAGCTCGGCCACTTCCTCGGCATTCTCGACGATATCACCGATGTAGCAGCTCCCCAGGCCCAGGGCCTCGGCGGCGACCACGGCGTTTTGCGCAGCGATCACGGCGTCCTGGGCCGCGATGGCAAAGTCGCCCAAACCCGGCGCGCGGCGGGGCGCCTTACCCGTGCGCTCGACAAACTCGGGCTCAAAGCAGCCCACGTGCTCAAACAGATCGATCCACTTGGCATAATCGACCACAAATATTAGTGCCCAGGGCGCCTTGGCGATCATGGGCTGGTGGTCGCACAGGTCGGCCAGATGGTCCAGCGTAGCCTGTTCGCGGATGCTCACGATGGAATACATCATCATGGCACCTGCCGACGGCGCACGGCTCGCCGCGTGCAGAATCGCTGCCCGCTGCTCGTCGGTCACCGCCACGGGGCGACCGTCGTCATCGCGCGCGAAGGCACGCGTAGACGAGCGATGCTCCAAGATGTCCAGCACCGCATTGCCCGTAGTCTCGACCGGATAACCGTTCGTATCCACGCCCGCAGCTCCGCCGCAGTACTCGGCACCCGTCATACAAACCTGCTCGCCCATAGCTCTATCCTCGCCAATTCTTTAAGAAGCCTTTACGTTTCCGTGTAATTCCCGTCCATTATCGCGCAGGTCGCCACTACATTGCGCCACACCGCCACACGTGCGCGTTAATATGGCTGGTTGTTGTGCGCAGCCACCAATTGCAGCGCATATCTTGGTAACAATCGGGTAAACCCCCGCTTTCGTACGTTTTAGTTTGTGAGGAGTCTCAGCATGTTCGCTGCCGCCATCTCGCTCGTCGGTCTTGCGGCGACCGTCTACCTTGTCTTGCGCGAGGCCAAGGCCATTCGCGCTCAGTCGGGCACCGTTGCCAAAAGCGCTCTTGGGTGGAGTGTCGCCTTCGGCCTGTTCCAGGTCTTTTTGACCATTTGGGGCGCCATTGGCCTCGTCGCCCAAAACGAGCCGCTCGCCTTTGTGATGCTCATCCTGACCAACGCCATCCTCACCGGCTGCGCTTGGGCCAGCATCGCACGCGACCGCATCGCCCCGCGCGTCTTTGCGTTCGCCGCGCCCGACGCCCCCGCCCCCACCGGCAAGCTTGCCCGCCTGCGCGGCGCCTTCGTGGGCAAACCGCTCGTCGCGGCCGTCCTGTGCCTGCTGCTCGCCGGCGTTTTTGCGCTGCTGGGCATGGAGGTCTCGTCCAACCACGACTTTACCTGGGTCTACCCCCTATGCATCCTACTCGAGTGGGCCATCATCACCACGCTCATGGTCGGCCTGTTCTTCCTGTTCCAGCGCCACGGCGCAGCTCCCGCGATCCTGGCCTTTGCCCTCTTTGTCCTGGGCATTGCCGAGTTCTTCGTCATCACGTTTAAATCCATGCCCATCCAGCCGGGCGACCTTTCGGCCATCTCCACCGCCGCTGCGGTCGCCGGCACCGGCTACACCTTCTCCATCTCGCTGTTCTGCGTGCTGTCCATGGGCTTTACCGCCATCGCCATGCTGCTATGCGAGTACGCCGGCCTGGTGGCACCGCACCGTCAGAAGGGCGCCGCCAACGCCAAGCGCATGCTGCTCACCAACCTGCTCGTCGCCGTGCTGTGCCTGGGCGGCGTGACCGCACACGTCACGCTCATCGACTACTACAACACCCTCGGCATCACCGTCTACACCTGGCGCCCGCTCGAGAGCTACTGGCGCGAGGGCTACCTGCCCGCTTTCATTAGCGCAGCGCAGTCCATCAAGCCGCCCAAACCCGCCGACTACTCCGTCGACGATGCCAAGGCCACGCTCAAAAAGTACGCCAAGGCCTATGACAAATCCGACGCGGCTAAGAGCGATGAGCGCGCCGCCGCAAAGGAGCAGTTCGACAGCGAGAAGCCCACGGTCATCGCCATCATGAACGAGACCTTCTCGGATCTGTCGATCTACCAGAACATGCGCGCCGGCTACGAGGGCCCGCAGTACTTTAAGAACCTGTCCAACTGCCTCAGCCGCGGCAAGCTCTACGTGAGCGCCTACGGCGGCGGTACCGCCAATACCGAGTTTGAGTTTATGACCGGCAACTCCATGGCCAACCTGGGCTCGGGCGTGTACCCCTACACCATCTACAACATGGAAACGACCGGGAACCTGGCAGAGCAGTTCAAGTCGCTCGGATATTCCACCACGGCCATGCATCCCAACCACGCGACCAACTGGAACCGTGAGAACGTCTACAAGGACTTTGGCTTTGACCAGTTCCTGTCCATCAACGATTTCCAGGGCGCCGATACCCTGCGCGGCATGGTGACCGACCAGGCTACCTACGACAAGATTCTTGAGCTGCTCGACCAGAACGCCGATCCGCAGTTTATCTTCGACGTGACCATGCAGAACCACTCGGGCTACGATACGGGCCTGCTGCCGGTCGACAAGCAGATGCACCTGAACATCGACACGACCGACCTGGACGCCAAGACCGTCGAGGACGGCACGCTATCCGATGTCGATGAGTACGTCTCGTGCATCGAGCAGTCCGACCAGGCGCTGCGCTACTTCCTCAACGCCCTGAGCAAGCTCGACCGTAAGGTGGTCGTGGTGTTCTGGGGCGATCACCAGCCGTTCTTCCCGTCCAAGTTCAATGACAAGTGGTTTACCAACGAGGATGACGCCACCCACCAGGAGCGCCTGTGGCAGACCGACTACATCATCTGGGCCAACTACGACGTTGCCGGCTGCGACCAGACGAGCGAGGTCGACGACCTGTCCACCAACTACCTGTCCACGCAGCTTATGCAGCTGATCGGCGCACCGCTGACCGACTATCAGAAGGCGCACATGACGCTGCGCGAGTCGCTGCCCGCTATCAACTCCGTGGGCTACGAGGACGCCAGCCTGCGCTGGGCGCTCTCCTCCAACGTCACCGGCGACGACGCCGCCGCAGCAGCCGCCACCAAGGCGCGCGAGGATTACGCCAAGATGCAGTACTACGAGATGTTCCGCGACGGCAAGAACGTGTACACCGAGCACTTCCAGACCGAGGCCAACGAAACCGACCCCAACCTGGCACCGGGTACGACCAAGATCAAGTAGCGGCGCGTCTTAACTGGTTCGTCTGCCCGGCGGCGCGGAACGTAAGGTTCCCTGCTCGGACAGTCCTGCTCGCACGGAGAGCACATTAAGTGCTCTCCGGCTCGTGCGGAACTCGCGATGAACCTTACGTTCCGCGTCGCCGGGCAGACGCCTCGGTGTTGAAACGCGGCTTGTCATGGGGACATCTGCTGAACATATATAAGTTGAAGGCCACGTCATGTGGCCTTTTTGCATCCGGAAACCGTGTCCCAGAATTCACGTCCGGAGCGGGATGCAGTTTCCGCTTACGGCCCCGTTGGGAAACTCCATCCCATTCCAAAGGCAAATTCTGGGACGCACTTTCCGAAACCCCATCCATCAGGAAAGCCCTTCCCACTCTGAATACATCCAGCGAACGTATGCGAGCGTGTTGTCCAGAACGGCCTCGTCATCGAGGTGATGGAAAATGTCACCCCAAACGCTTGCCACGGTTGCGTCCACAAGTGTCAAGAAAAAAGCCTCGAGAATCTCGAGGCTTTCACGTTTGTACGATTGAACGCGCGGCACCGCGAGCGACGGTCTACTCGCCCAAAACGGCCTTCTTGGCGGCTGCGGCCATGTTGTCCAGGTCTTCCTTGGTGGGATGGTCCTTCGCGGCAACCCAGTTGTCGAGCAGCATCTTATAGCGAGCGTTGTCGGGATCTTGCTCGAGCATGGCCTCGTAGCGCTGCTTGACCGCGGGGCCCATCTTGCCCTGGCACATCGCCCAGCCCGCAAGCTCGGCATCCCCAGCCAAATTGGAAGTCACGCGATCAATAATCTGCTGGTAATAGCTCTGGTCGGCGCCAAAACCGCAGGTGCCAAACAGGAAGACGCGCTTGCCGTGCAAGGCGGAGAGCAACGCCGCGACCGAAGGCGTGCACGCGCCCTTGTCGCACCAAAAACCGACGAGCACCGTGTCGGCCGTGCAGGCGCCCTGCGCCTCGAGCGCAACCTGATCTGCATCCGCATCGTCGCTCAACGCCGCGGCATGGACAAACTCAACACCCGCAGCCTGCAGAGCGCGCTTGATCGCGCCCGAAACCATCCTAGTATTACCGCTCTTGCTGTTAACCACCAAAGAGCACGTCATAGTCACGTTGCCTCGTTTCCCCCAAAACTAAAGCCACTAATGCAATTTATTAGATGAATATCTTAGTACTAACGACGCAGATGTAAACCATCTGCCGCCAATCGGTGGCCCCTACTGGGCAAACTGGCTGCGGTAGAGTTCGGCGTAGAAGCCGCCTGTCGCTAGCAGCTTGTCGTGTGTACCGCGCTCGATAATCTGGCCGTCGCGCATCACCAGGATGCAGTCGGCGTTGCGAATCGTGCTCAGGCGATGCGCCACCACAAAGCTCGTACGGCCGGCCATGAGCTCGTCGAATGCCGCCTGCACCTGCAGCTCGGTGCGAGTATCGATGCTCGACGTCGCCTCGTCCAGCAGCAGAATCGCCGGGTCGGTGAGCATGACGCGCGCGATGCACAGCAGCTGCTTTTGACCCTGGCTAAACGTGCCGCCGTCCTCGCCGATCACCGTATCGTAGCCGCCTGGCAGCTGCACGATAAACTTGTGCGCGTGCGCGCGCTTGGCCGCCTCGACAACCTGTTCGCGCGTGGCATCGGGACAACCATAGGCGATATTTTCCGCCACCGTGCCCTCGAACAGCCACGTATCCTGCAGCACCATGCCAAAGGCGCGGCGCAGGCTTGCGCGCGTGTAGTCACGCGAGGAACGGCCATCGACCGCAATGCGACCGGCATCGATATCGTAAAAACGCAGTAGCAAATTGATGAGCGTCGTCTTGCCGCAGCCCGTGGGGCCGACCAGGGCAAAGCGCATGCCGGGCTTAGCCTCGATGCAGATATCCTGCAGCAGTTTGCGGTCGGGCACGTAGCTAAAGTCCACATGCTCAAAGGTCACCTCGCCCTGCGGGACGGCAAGTTCCACGGCATCCTCCGCGTCGGGCTCCTGCTCGCGCGCATCGAGCAGCGCAAACATGCGGCGCGCCGAGGCGTACGCGGTCTGGATCTGCGTAATGACGTTGGTGACCTCGTTGAACGGCTTGGTGTATTGGTTGGCATAAGACAGAAAGATTTGAACGCCGCCCACCGTAAGCGCCGCAGGCACGCCCGTGATCACGCCCACGCAGCCGATCACGGCGACCACGGCATAGATGATGTTGTTGATAAAGCGCGTGCCGGGGTTGGAGAGCGAACCCATAAACTGCGCGCGCTCGCCCGCGGTGTAGAGCTCGGCATTGAGGGCATCGAAGCGTTGCTGAGCGTTCGAGCTATAGGCAAAGGCGTCGACAAGCTTCTGCTCGCCCACGTACTCCTCGATATGGCCGCCAAGCTGACCCTGAATACGCTGCTGCGCCGTAAAGCTCTTGTTGGAGAGTTTGGCGATGGCGCTGGCCGCAAAGATGGAGAGCGGCGTGACGAGCACCACTACGAGCGTCATGGTCAGGTTGATGGAGAGCATAAACGCGAGCGTGCCAACGATGGTGATAACACCGGTAAAGAGCTGGGTAAAGCCCTGCAGCAGACCGTCGCCCACCTGATCGACGTCGTTGACCACGCGGCTCATAAGGTCGCCGTGGGCATGGCTGTCGATAAAGCTGAGCGGCATACGGCTGAGCTTATCGCTCGCCTCCACGCGCATGTCACGCACCGTCTCGTAGGACAGGCGGTTGACGCAGTAGCCCTGCAGCCACTGGAAGGACGCCGCTCCCACCACGACGAGTGCGAGTTTGGTAACGAGCGGCAGCAGCGCATCGAAGTCCACCTGGCCCGCAGCAACGATCAGGTCGATGCCCTCACCAATGAGAATGGGCGTGTAGAGCTGCAGAATCACCGAGACAGCGGCACTCAAAAACGATGCCACAAACGAGACGCGGTGCGGGCGAACATAGCCCAGCAGGCGGCGGGTCACCGCACCCACGGGATAGCGCTCGGGATCGCCGAGCTGGCGCGGACCGTCACCCAGGTCGTTGAGGTTATCGTTGCCGGACACGTTGGCCGTCATCGTGGCGACCGAACCGGAGGAAGTGTACGGATTCATTTAGCAGCCCTCCTTTGCGCAGACGGATGTGGGGACGGTCGGGGCGCCTGGGGCGGGCGCGGGCGCCGTACTCCCCTGCTGACCCTCGAGCTCCTCGCGGCGAAGCTGCGACTGGCAAATCTCGCGGTAGAGCTGGCAGGTCGTGTAGAGCTCATCATGCGCGCCCAGGCCCGCGACCGAACCGTGGTCAAGTACGCAGATCATATCGGCGTCGCGCACGGTCGAAACGCGCTGGCTTACGATCACCGTAGTCAGCGGCAGCCCGCCCTCAGCAGCGCCACACACGCTGCGCTCGCGGATGGCATGGCGAAGCGCCGCATCAGTCTTAAAGTCAAGTGCCGAGGCGGAGTCGTCCATGATCAGGACCTGAGGCGAGCCCACCAGGGCGCGCGCGATGGTCAGGCGCTGGCGTTGGCCACCGCTAAAGTTCTTACCGCCCGCCTCGACCGGGGTATCGAGCCCCTGCGGCTTGTTGCGCACGAACTCGCTCGCCTGCGCCATGTCGAGCGCCGCCCAGAGATCCTCGTCGGTCGCAGCCTCGTCGCGCCAGGTCAGGTTGCTGCGGATGGTGCCGCTCACCAGCGACGCACGCTGTGGAACGGTCGCGACCACACGGCGCAGCTGGTCGAGCGGCCAGGTGCGCACGTCGGCGCCCATCACACTCACGCTGCCGGTGCTCGCATCGTACAGGCGCGGGATAAGCGAGACGAGCGTGGACTTGCCGCTACCCGTACCGCCGATAATGCCAAGCGTCTTGCCCAGCGGGAGCTCCAGGGTCACATCGTTGACGGCATTTGCCGCGCCCGCGCCAAAGGAGAAGCTCGCATGGCTCAAGCTCAGCGCGGGGACCGGAACAGCGCCACCCGCCAGTTCGCTCGGCTTGGGCAGCGCAACCGACTGATCGCCCTCGTCGGTGATGCTCGGCTCGCAGTTGAGCACCTCGTTGATACGCGAAGCACTCGCGCTCGCCTTGGTAAAGACCACGACCAGGTTGGCGACGTATACGATGGAGGTCAGGGTCTGCGTCATGTAGTTCACAAACGCCATGACCTGGCCCTGCGTAAGCTCGCCCACGTTGACCTGGATGCCGCCCACCCACAGGATGGCGCACACGCCCAGGTTCATCACCAAAAACGTGACGGGATTAAGGATTGACGAGAGCTTGCCCACCGCGATGGCGGTATTGGCCTGGTCATCGGCGGCTTGGGCAAAGCGCTCGCGCTCGTGATCTTCGCGTACAAAGGCGCGAACCACGCGGGCGCCCGAAAGCCCCTCGCGGCAAATGAGCGCGATGCGGTCGAGCTTTGCCTGCAGCTGCTTGTAGTACGGAATGCAGCGCGCCATGACAAACCAAAACACCAGGCCAATGGCGGGCGTGCAAATCAAAAAGATCATGCCGAGCTTAAGGTCGATGGCGAGGGCCGCGCACATAGAGCCCACCGCCAAGAAGGGCCAGCGGATGAGCATGCGCACGCCCAGCGCCACGGCAAGCTGCACCTGGTTGACGTCGTTGGTGATGCGGGTGATAAGCGACGGCGTGCCAAAGCGGTCGAGTTCGGCATAGCTCAACTTGTTGATGTGCTGGTAGAGCGCACCGCGGATATCGGTGCCCATGCCCTGCGAGGTGAGCGCCGCCATCTTTTGGCAGACGAGCGTAAACGAGATGCCGATCACAGCCATGGCGCCAAGCAGCATACCGTAGTGGACGACGGCGTTGACATCGTGTGCGCCAATACCCTTATCGATCATCTGGGCAATCACCAGCGGCGTCAGCAGGTCAAAGATCACTTCGATCAGCTTACACGCAGGGCCGATCACCATATACCGGCGAAACTTACCACCAAAACGCCTGAGCAGCTCAATCATGTATAGGCGCTCCCTATCATCATTCACACTCAATCCGAATCATGATAGTACGGTGAGCCCAAAAGAAGCGTAAACAACTCGTCATTTCTAATGGGATTCGGTTTCCAAAGAAGCGGAGAGGCGCGCACCCAGCCAGTGTCGGGTCGACCACTTGGTATACTTGCATTAGTGCTACCAAGTTAGTCGCCGACCCTTGAAATGAGGTGCCGAGATGAACGACATTCTCGCAAGAAGAGCAAGACGAGCAACTGCGGGCATCGCCCTTTCCGCGGCACTTGTCGCGGGAATCGCCCCCGCAACGGCGATAGCGGCAGAAACCAGCTCCCCCACCGCTGCAGTTGCCTTGCAGACGGAAGATGCGGCCGCCGCAAAAGAAAAAGCGTATGCAGCCATGCAGGAAGCGCTCAAAAACCTCGAGGCCGCAAAAGACGCCGCAAGTCCCGAGAAACTTGCGGAAATCGATGATGACATTGCCGCTTCTCAAGAGCTCTACGACAAGATGATGGCGGAAGCCGCCAAATCTAGTGAACCCCTTCCCGCCATGCGAGCGAACGTCGCTGCAGCCCAAGCCGATTACGACAAGGCCAGCAACCGGGTAAGCGAGCTTAAAGCAAAAGTAGAAAAGGCGCTCGCCGACAGGGATTACGAAACTGTTTTGCAGTTGCGTATGGAGGTCAAAATGGCGGATTCGGAAAGAGAATCTTGTGGATATAAGCTTGACCACCACCGACGTACGCTCGAAAGTCAGGAAGAGCAGGTTAAGATTTTCGAAGATGGAGCGGAGAAAGCAAAGGCCAACATCGACGCATGCACAGCCAAGCGAAATGCGCTCCTCAGCGATTTGAATAAGGCGCAAGCGGCCTATGACGACGCCTGCAAGGCATACGAAGAGGCAAAAGCCGCGGCAGACAAGGCCACCTCGCCCGAGGTAACGCAACCGACCGAGACAACGCCTCCCTCCGGCTCGACGCAACCGGCCGAGACGACACAGCCCGCCAGCTCACCCTCGACCGGCAAAGACACCCTACCAAGCTCCACCAAGCAGGCGAACTCGAGCAGCGGCAAGCAAGCAGATACGACCGCCGGCAAGCTCGCGAACACGGGCGATGCAGCGCCGAGCGCAATAGCACTCGCAGGAATCGCCGCCATGGGACTCGGAATAACCGCCACAGCCACACGCCGCATCAAGAACTCAAAATAGCCGACAGAGCATTCTGCCTTCGCCAATTCACAAGCCCAGAGACAAAAAGAGGCCCGTTTCCCCACCTAAGGAAACGGGCCTCTTTAACTGCAAAAATTCAAGCAACAGCACCGCCGCCTCTTGAACCACGTAGCCATCAATGCCCAGACAACGCCAGCAAGCCGCATTCCGCAAGGGATAGATGAATTAGATAAACGCGCCCTTACGGGTGATTTTTGGACGACGGGGGCCGGCCGGCGGCGAGGTGTTTAGTAGTCGAGCGATCCCGCAGGCGAAGCCGAGGACCAGCGAGACACCAAATACCTCGCCGCCGGCCGGGCCGTGTCGCGGCACCAAAAAGCGCCCGTGCGCTCGATGGATTCGGATGCCCGACAGAGGCTCCTTATGGCTGCTTCCTTCCGGACCTGACCAGATTCGGACCATGTCGTCATCCGAACCCATCGAACGCGCTAGGCGCTCGGTATATCTTACCTGCTCCCGCCCGCCAGAGCAAGGTAGCTAATTTGGGACGGAGCTTTTTTGACTACTTTTGCAGCCCGATTGCCAGAGCAGCCAATGAGTAGTCAAAATAGTCCCATCCCAAAATGACCGGCTTGGTGCCGCACCACAGAAAGGACCTATCTACTACGTTTAGGCCGCAAGGGTCAACCATAGCCGGCTTTTTCGAAAATCGGCAAGCTTTCTACCTGCGGTTTTGTTTTTGCAAATTCCGGGATGGTCGAGGGTGGCCGGTTTAACGTAGTAGATGGCCGCATTTCGTGGCAAACGGTCCGACCAAAGACCCAAGGCAGCCAACCTCGAATGGCCATTCTCGAAGTTGCGGTGGAATACGGACTGAATTGGCCCCTTAAAGGCAAAAACGCTCCGTATTTCACCGCGACTTATCGAGGGGATGGGTTTTAGATACGGCCAAGGTCGTAGGATCGAGCGGCCGCTTCGCCGGCGCAGATGAGGTTGGTTGTGGCTTCTTGCGGATCGAGTGCCTGTTCCAGGCCCATGGGTTTGCGGCAAATCGGCAGTACAAGGTCGATGCCTTGCCCATACACCGCATCCAGGTTATCAGCGCGACCGCCCACGACAGCAATCACCGGCTTGCCATATCGCTTCGCACGACGGGCCACACCCACCGGCGCCTTACCGGCGGCGGACTGCTCATCCATATTGCCCTCGCCCGTTATGACCAGGTCGACATCGCGCACGCGCTCGTCAAACCCCACGAGATCGAGCACCGTCTCCACGCCCGAACGCAGCTCCGCCCCGAGCGCCAGCAGCGCGGCACCCAGGCCGCCTGCGGCACCGGCACCGGGCACTCCGAGCACCGAGCCAAATGTCCGAGCACCCTCGGGTGTGCGCAACAACCCCTGGGCTCGAGCTCTGGCAATCGCCGCATCGAGCAAGCGACCGTAGCCGACCATCCAGCCGTCGTATCTGCGCAGCACCTCGACATCATCCGCCGGCAGGCCCTTCTGCCCGCCGAACACCGCCAGTGCGCCTCGACGCCCCACGAGCGGATTCTCGACATCGGAAAGCACAACGATACGAGCATCATCCAAAGCCTGCAGCGCGGGCGCCAGATCAACGCTCGCCACCTGCTCAAGGCCGGCAAGACCGGTGGCGACATCGCATCCCTGATCATCGACCACACGCGCGCCCAGCGCCTGCAGCATGCCGGCGCCACCATCGTTGGTGGCACTGCCGCCCAAACCAATATAGATAGTCTTTGCGCCCGTGCGAACCGCGCGAAGCATGAGCTCGCCCACGCCATAGGTCGAAGCCGCAAGCGCCGCCAATTCTGTACAGGGCGAGTACCCAATACCCGCCGCCTCGGCCATCTCGATGACCGCGGACTCGCGCTCGCCGTCCACCAGCATCCGGGCAGACGCGCGGTCGCCCAAGGGGCCTGCGACATCGCAGGTTGAGAGCTCACCGCCGCACGCGGCAACGGCATCGAGCGTCCCCTCACCGCCATCCGCCAGCGGTAATGTGCACACCTCGGCATCGGGCCAAACGCGGCGCACGCCTTCGGCAACCGCCGCCTCCGCCTGCGCACTCGAAACGCTGCCCTTAAAGGAGTCGATCGCCAGCAGCACACGGCGGGGCCGGCGGCACGCAGGACCAAAGTCAACCACCGTGCCAGCATCCTCACCGACACCTGCAAGCGCTGCGGCGTGAGCGGCGTGTGCTTCAAGATCAGCCCCACAACCGCAATCAGCGCCGCCCGCTCCGCGCAGACCGCCAAAATAGCTACTCAGCAGCTCACGGCATTCATCCGCCAGGACCCCGGCCGTCACGTTAAACCGATGATTCAGGCGCGAGTCGGCATTCAAATCGTATAGGGATCCCAGCGCGCCCGCCTTGGCATCGGCCGCGCCATACGCACAGCGTCCAACGCGCGCGTTGACCATAAGCCCCGCACACATGCAGCAAGGCTCGAGCGTTACATAGACCGTGCAATCGGAAAGGCGCCAGCGGCCAAGCGCCTGGGCGGCAGCGCACAGGGCCGCGAACTCTGCATGAGCCGAAGGATCCTGATCGAGCTCGCGACGATTATGCGCCCGCGCGACAACCTCGCCGTCGCGCACCACTACGGCTCCGATGGGCACCTCGCCCACCGCCGCGGCGGCTCGCGCCTCGGCCAGCGCCTCGCGCATGAACTTCTCGTCGATTTCGGTGATCGTCATCGTTCGCCTTCCCTGTTGCAAATTCAAAACGATGCTATCATTACGACTCACGGAGAGATGGCAGAGCGGTTGAATGCGGCGGTCTTGAAAACCGTTGAGCGCGAGAGTGTTCCGGGGGTTCGAATCCCCCTCTCTCCGCCACTCCTAGTGATGCACCGGTGTCATGGTCCGCTCAAACAGTGCATCGACCACGTCGGCTATCTCAGGTCGACGCTCAAGATCGTGGCCCGATTCCCACCATATCGTGAAAAGTCGAATAATACCGCCGGCGACAAACTCAGACGTCGTCTCGAGTGACACGGGGGCCAGGGCATCCTCGGCAAGCACGTTCATCACACGCTCGCGGATGGAGCGGGCAATGCGGTCGCAAATAACGTTGGTCAACATGCCCGACATGCTGCTTGCCAAAATGTTATCCATGAGCCGCTCGTGCGCCAGAATCAAATCCATGGCATCGTCCAAAATCGCGTGCCGAAGCGCGCGCACGTCCTCGGCAGATACCGCGCCGGCCTCATCGGGCTGTTTTTGCGGCAAGCCCGACATGAGCTCATCGATATAAAAGGCAAAGTAATCGTTCTTGTCGCGAAAGTGCTTGTAGAACGTCGTGCGGCGAATCATGGCGCGGTCGCACAGCATGGCAACCGTCAGGTCCTCAAAACGATGCTCCTCGAGAAGCTCGGTAAAGGCATCGAACAGGGCGCAGTAGGTTTTCTTGATGCGAAGGTCCACTGGTATCGCCATCCTCAGGGCAAAGACAACACTCGTCAATCTGTCGCATATCTTACACCTGTACCTCGCGCGCTTTGCCCCGGTGCCGACCCCGACGAAAACACAACGCTTACCGGAAAGTTCGGCACGGCAAAACGTTGCGGGTATACTAGTAGCGTTATACCAACGGCAGCTGGCGCATGCCGCCGCGGCCATTCGAAACGGAGACATCATGCTTCCCGTCATCATCGGCATCGTTGTTGTCATTGTGATTGCCTGCGCCATCGCCGGCATCTACAACAACATGGTCACCAAGCGTAACCGCATCGATAACGCCTGGCAGAACATCGATACGCAGTTGCAGCGCCGCAACGACCTGATCCCCAACCTGGTCGAGACCGTCAAGGGCTACGCCAAGCACGAGCAGGAGACGCTCTCCGCCGTGATCAGCGCGCGTAACACCGCCGTCAAGGCCACCACGCCCGAAGCCAAGATGGAAGCCGACAACGTGCTGACCGGTGCGCTGCGCCAGCTCTTCGCCGTAGCCGAGGCCTATCCCGATCTTAAGGCAAACACCAACTTTACGCAGCTGCAGGCATCGCTCGAGGATACCGAGAACAAGATTAGCTATGCACGCCAGAGCTACAACGACTGCGTGCTCAGCTACAACAACGCCATTCAAACGTTCCCGGCTGTCATCTTTGCCGGCATCTTCCAGTTTAAGGAGCGCCAGGGCTTCGAGGCCGCCGAAGCAGCCCGCCAGGCCCCGACCGTCAAGTTCTAGTAGTTTGGCAGCGCATCCTTAATCGGCCAAATGCATA
Source organism: Collinsella sp. CLA-ER-H10 (assembly GCF_040092475.1). Classification (NCBI taxonomy): domain Bacteria; kingdom Bacillati; phylum Actinomycetota; class Coriobacteriia; order Coriobacteriales; family Coriobacteriaceae; genus Collinsella; species Collinsella sp. CLA-ER-H10. Next base: position 15,371 of record NZ_JBBNLM010000013.1, on the reverse strand, counting down.
AACCGCCCCGTCGAATGCATACTTCGACGGGGCGGTTTCCTTTTTCGCGAAGGTCCCCCTCTAAGCGCCGTGCATTTTTAGGAGTATTCAACATAACCAAGAGCTTCGGGCGCCACGATAAATGCCAAAGACCGCGAATATCCCTGCAAATCAAACACTGTCAGCCCATAACCCCGCCCATCATCCGTAGAAAACATCGAGAAATCCCGATTTTTTGCCCGAGGTCGGTATGCAGGGGCCTTCGATTGCAGAATACTCGCAAAAATGCACGTCGCCACCGCCCCCACATGGCGCGAAGCAAAACACAAGCGCGGCCTAAAAGGCCGCGCACCATCTTTAATTCAAATCTATATTGCCCGTACGACAGCGCCAGGGTGACGCAGGCCCGAGGGCGACCTTCCTTTCCGGCGCACTCCGCAGGACGAAAGAGCCTCCGCCGCACGAAGTGCGCAGCGGAGGCTCTTTCATGTCCGAGGACGCGCCGGAAAGGAAGGTCGCCCTCGGGCCGGACATATCCGTAAGACAAATTACGCGACGGTGTAAACCCAGTTGTGCTTGTCCTCGACAGCACCGGACTGGATGCCAGTCAGGGTCTCGCGGAGCTTCTTCATCACAGGGCCGATCTCGGTATATCCAGCCGGGAAGGTCACGGTCTCGTCGGCGCCGTAAACCTTGTTGTCGATTTCGCCAACCGGAGAGATGACGGCAGCGGTGCCGCACAGGCCGCACTCCACAAAGGTGCCGGCCTTGACCTCGGCCCACTCGACGGGGCGCTGGTCAACGGTCATGCCCAGGTCCTGAGCGACCTGAACGAGCGAACGACGGGTGATGGAGGGCAGGATGGAGTCGGTGTGCGACTGCGGAACGACGAGCGTGCCATCCTCTTTCACGAACAGGACGTTGGCGCCACCGGTCTCCTCGACATAGGTGCGGGACTCGGAGTCGAGATACAGGTTCTCGGCATAACCCTCGCGATGGGCCTCCATCGTGGGCTTAAGGGACATGGCGTAGTTCAGGCCGGCCTTGATGTTGCCGGTACCGTGCGGTGCGGCACGGTCATACTCGGAAACGCGCAGCTTGACGGGCTTGAGGCCACCCTTAAAGTACGGACCGACCGGGGTCACGAGAATACGGAACGTGTACTCAGGAGCGGGAGCCACGCCGATCACGTCACCGGAGCCGATCATAAACGGACGCACGTACAGGGTCGCGCCGGAACCGAAGGGCGGAACCCAGGCGGCGTTGGCAGAAACGACCTGCTTGACGGCCTCAACGAACTTGTCCTTGGGGAACGGGGGCATCTCGAGGCGCTGCGCAGAGTTGTACATACGCTCGGCGTTCATATCGGGACGGAAGCAGACGATGCTGCCGTCCTCGGCGGTGTAGGCCTTCAGGCCCTCAAAGACCTCCTGGCAGTAATGGAAGATGCCACCGCACTCGGAGACATGCAGGGTGTGGTCGGTGGTCAGGCCGCCCTCGTCCCACTCGCCATCCTTCCAATGGGCCTCGTAGCTGTAATCGGTCTTCATGTAGCCAAAGCCGAGGCTACCCCAATCGATACCCTTCTTCTCGACAGTCATATGTCGCTCCTTACATACACAGTTGCATACTCGTGAACCCGTACGCAAGGACCGAGGCCGGCCGCGTCGCAACGTCGCACGCCCAGAGCGTAGAGCCGGACGGGACACGCGAACAGCATCAAAGTCGATGGCACGTCGATTCGCATGCACGAGATTGTACTCCCCGTACGCGTCTGATAAAACGTTTTTCTTTAACTAACTAAAGTATTTTCATTTGACCGAAGCAAAAAGGCCCGCCACCGTAAGCGGTGACGGGCCTCAACGGCACGGCTTGCGCGCTGGCTCGAGCTACGCGTTCTTTTTGCCCAGCTTAGCCTTGACCAGACCGACCACGGTCGGGATGATCGACACGGCAACGATGCCGACAATCAGCAGCTCAAAGTGCTCCTGCACAAAGGGAATGCCGCCAAAGAAGTAGCCCAGCAGCGTAAAGACCGTCGACCAGGTAATGCCGCCCAGCACGTTAAAGACGACAAAGTTGCGCCAGTGCATGCCGCCCATGCCAGCGATAAAGGGCACAAAGGTGCGGATAAACGGGAAGAAGCGACCCAGGAAGATGGCCAGGTGACCCCACTTGTCCAAGAAGTCCTCGGACTTTTTAATGCGCTCGGGCGTCATGGCCTTGACCTTGCCCGAAGCGATGATCTTTTTGCCAAAGAAGTGACCGATCATAAAGTTGCACTGATCGCCCAAAATGGCAGCGGCCCATGCGGTGGCCAGAAGCGCCACAATGTTAAAGCCGCCATTGTGGGCAAAGAAACCCGAGGCGAACAGCAGCGAATCACCGGGAAGGAACGGGAAGAACACCACGCCCGTCTCGATAAAGATGATCAGGAACACGCAGCCGTAGGCCATAAGCGGGCCGGCGGCGATCCAGCTGGCAATCGCGGTGCGCGGGTCCTTAAGCAGCTCGGCAATAAAATTGATGAAACCCATGAAGTAAAACCTCTCAGTTGTGGGCGCGGATACGTCCAAGTTGACCAGTATACGGTTGCGGTGCCCCCTCGTGCGCAACCCCACAAAAGCATGACTCCATTACCAGCAAGTTTGCATAACTGACACCTGTCGCGCAATGCCGCCAAGATTGTCCTTCCTAATCCCTAGCGAATCGCTATACTTTATTGAATCGCATTGCCATGGCGCTAAGGGAGGGCGGCCGGTGAGCTTTATCAGTACCATTCGCGAGGACATCAAGACCGTCCAAGCGCAGGATCCCGCCGCGCAAAACGGTCTAGTCATCTTCCTTTCCTATCCTGGCCTGCACGCCAAGTGGAACCACGTGCCCGAGCATTGGCTCTGGGAGCACGGTCATCGCTCGCTCGCCCGCGTGCTCTCGCAAATCACCCGCCACATCACCGGCGTCGAGATTCATCCCGCCGCGCAGATCGGCAAACACTTCTTTATCGACCACGCCATGGGCGTCGTCATCGGCGAAACCACCGTCGTGGGCGACAACTGTGTGCTTTACCAGGGCGTTACGCTCGGCGGCACCGGCAACGAGACCGGCAAACGCCACCCAACGCTCGGCGATAACGTCACCGTGGGCACGGGCGCCAAGGTGCTCGGCAACATTCGCATCGGCAACAACGTCAAGATCGGCGGCAACTCGGTTGTCGTCAAGGACGTGCCCGACAACTGCACCGTCGTGGGCGTGCCGGGACGCATCATCAAGCGCAACGGCTGCCGCGTGTTCGAGGAGAGCTTCGATGCCAAGCAGCATCGCGAGTACATGCCCGACGACGCCGCCGAGCAGTCCGCGCTCAACCGCCAGGGCATCACCGAGAACGCCCGCCGCGTCAAAGAGCTCGAGCGAGAGGTGGCCGAGCTCAAAGCCCTCATCGCCAAGCTCGCGGACGAACGCTAGAGGCGGACGACCACCGACAACATTGACGCCAACGCAAAGGCGCGCCAGAGGATTCACCCCCGGCGCGCCTTATTTGTGATGTGACATGCGGGACTGTCCCTTTGTCACATTATGCGAACTGGCTCAGATAGAGGTCGGCGTAGGCACCCTCGGCAGCCAGCAGCTCCTTATGCGTGCCCTGCTCGATAATGTTGCCGTGATCCATGACCAAGATCAGGTCGGCATCCACAATCGTCGACAGGCGGTGTGCGATCACAAAGCTCGTGCGCCCGCGCATAAGCGCATCCATGGCACGGCCGATGGCAAGCTCGGTACGCGTGTCCACGCTTGAGGTCGCCTCGTCCAGGATGAGAATCGCCGGGTTGTTGAGCAGCACGCGTGCGATGGTCAGCAGCTGACGCTGGCCCTGGCTGATGCTTTCGGCATCGTTGGCCACGCGCGTGTCGTAGCCCTGCGGCATGGTGCGCACAAAGAAGTCGACCTGCGCGGCACGAGCCGCGGCCACAATTTCGTCGCGCGTTGCCTCGGGGCAGCCGTAGGCGATGTTTTCGGCAATCGTGCCATCGAACAGCCAGGCGTCCTGCAGCACCATGCCAAACTGCTGCCGTAGCTCGCCGCGATCCATGCGGCTCGTATCCACGCCGTCGAGCGTAATACGCCCGCCGTCAATCTCGTAGAAGCGCATGAGCAGGTTGATGAGCGTCGTCTTGCCTGCGCCCGTGGTTCCCACCACGGCAATCTTCTGGCCCGGCTCGGCGGTAAACGACACGTCGCGCATAAGCAGCTTGTCGGGCGAATAACCAAAGCGCACGTGCTCAAAGGAGACGCGGCCCTCCACGCGACCCGGCAGCTTGGCGGCCTTGTCCGGCAGCGGATCGGCCTCCATCTCGGGCTCATCGAGCAGGTCGAACACGCGCTCCGCACTCGCCAACGCGCTCTGCAGCGAGTTGAAGGTAAACGACAGCTGCGTCATGGGTTCGGACGCCTCGTAGATAAACTGGAAGAACGCCTGGAACACGCCGACGGTCATGTGACCGGCAACCAGCATGCTGCAGCCCACCAGCGCAATAACGATCTGCGCCAAACGGCCGATAAAGCGCACCGCGGGGCCGACAGCATTGATCATAAAGTCGGCCTTGGTGCTCACACGAGCCAATTCCTTCGAAGCCTCGTGCACCTCAGCGGAGCTCTGACGTTCGCGGTTAAACGCGCGGATCACCAGACGGCCCGAATAGCCTTCCTCGACCGCACTCGTAATCTTGGACACCCACTCCTGGCGCTCGCCCGTCACATCGTGTGTGCGGCGCGAGACGACCTTCGTCACCAGCAGCGACAGTGCCGTAAAGAACAGAAAGACGAGCGTAAGCTGCACGCTGAACACGAACATCACGCTCACAGCACCAACAACCGTGCCGATCGACACGAGCAGCTGCAGCAATCCGCGCTGCATGCTCTCGGACATCTTGTCCAGGTCGTTGGTCGCGCGGCTGACGACCTCGCCGGGACGATGCGCGTCAAAATAGGCGAGCGGCAGACGGTTGAGCTTTTGCGCGATGCGGTTGCGCAGGCACAGGTTGAGGCGTTCGGCCACGCTCGACATCAAAAAGCTCTGGAGCGCGTAGAACGAAGCGGCGGCCGTCCAAATCAAAAAGTAGATGAAGATAGTCCTGCCACAGTTCTCCCAGGTGATGCTGAAGGTGGCGTTGTTGACAAACGCTACCTGAATGTGGCCCCACAGCTCATCGATCACGCGGGCGCTATATGCCGGCGCGGCAGTGTTAAAGATGACATAGAACACAATGCTCGCGAACACGATATAGAAGCGCCAATGGTCGCCGGCAGCCTCACTCCACAGGCGGCGCACCGTCGCCCAGGTATCCCGAGGCGTCTCGTCCTCGTCTTCGTCGTCCACGTCGCGCATACGCTCTGCCTCGGCGCGGGCGCGCTCGTCCTCGGCACGTTCGTTTTCCTCGTAGAGCGCTTGGCGGCGAGCCTCGCGCTCGGCCGCAGCCTTGGCGGCGTCATCCAGCTCGGTCGACGCGGCAGCCGTTTCCTCGACCAGTCCCGCGGCAGCGGCGTCATCAACGCCGCCCTGCTTCTTGAGCTCCTCGGTCATGCTACTCACCTCCCTTCATCTGCGATTCCGCGATGGCGCGGTACACCTCGCAGGTTTCCATAAGCTCGCCATGCGTGCCCAGACCCACAACCTCGCCATCCTTGAGCACCACGATCTGGTCGGCATGCAGAATGGTCGAGATGCGCTGCGCGATGATGAGCACCGCAGCGTCACGCGTCTCGTCTTGCAACGCATGACGCAGGGCGGCATCGGTCTTAAAGTCCAGGGCCGAAAAACTGTCATCGAAGATATATAGATCGGCATGCTTCATGAGCGCACGGGCGATTGCCAAACGCTGGCGCTGGCCGCCCGAAAAGTTCGTACCGCCCTGCGCCACCGGGGTATCGATCCCCTGCGGCTGATCGAGCACAAAGGTGCTCTGGGCAACCTGGAGCGCATGAAGCATGTCGGCCTCAGTCGCGTCTTCGTTGCCAAAGCGCAGATTGCTTGCCACAGTGCCCGAGAACAGCCACGCCTTCTGCGGCACATAGGCAATGCGCCCGCGGATTTCGTCTTGCATAAGCTCGCGCAGGTCCACACCATTCAGGCGAATGGAGCCCTTGGTGGCATCGTGGAAGCGCAGCAGAAGCTTTGCCACCGTCGATTTGCCCGAGCCTGTCGAGCCAACGATCGCAGTCGTCTGACCGCGACGGCAGGCAAAGCTCAGGTCGCACAGGGTGTCCTCGTCGGCATCGTCAAAGCGAAACGACATGTGGTCGAACACGGCCACCGCATCGGCTTCGTCTTGGGGCTCGCGCGCCCCGTCGTCCAGCGTGCGCTCGCCATCGACGATGCTCGGCTCAATCTCCAACACCTGCTGCGCACGGTTCAGGCACGCGGCAGCACGCGGAAGCGTCAGCACCACCATCTGCGCCATCATCACAAAGAACAGAATCAGGATTGCGTACTCGAGCACCGCAGAGATGCTCGCGATCTGCATCGCATGGGCGCCCACGCGGTTGCCGCCAACCCACAGCACCGCCACCTCGGCGATGTTCATCAAAAAGAAGCTTGAGCTGTCGAGGCCCACAAACAGGTGGTTGACTTTGATGGCGTTGGCGGCGTATTCGCTAAACACCTCGTCCAGGCGCCGTTCCTCGTGGCGCTCCTTGTTAAACGCACGGATGACGCGCACGCCCACAATATTCTCGCGCAGCACCACGTTCATGCGGTCGATAAAGCCCTGTAGGCGCATAAAAATCGGCGCCGCGTTGGCAACCGTAAAGACCGCCGCCACCAGCACAATCGCAACGACTACGCCCAGAAGCGTGCCCATGGCGGGATCGATAAACCAGGCGAAGATGATGCCCGCCACAGCCAAAAACGGCACGGGTAGCACCAGCTGAATCGTCTGCAGAATCGCCTGCTGAATCACGTTGATGTCGTTGAGCGAGCGCGTGATCATCGATCCGGTGCCAAAGCGCTCAAAATCGCTGGCCGCGAGCTCGAGCGATTTGTCGTACACGGCATTGCGGATATCGCAAGCCACGTTGGCGGCCAGGCGCGCCGAAAGATAGCAGCCCAGCACCGTGCCGCCGCTAGCCATGCTGGTCGCGATAAACATGTATAGGCCGTTGCGTAAAATGTAGTCGATATCGCCCGTGGTAATACCGGTGTTGACCATGTTCGCCAGCATCGTGGGAACCAACAGCGTACCGACGTTATCCACCAGCAGCACCAGCAGCGTCACTGCGACAAGCCCTCGATAGGGCTTTAGAAACCTCATTAACAGTCGCACGACTCCCCCTCACCTTGATTCTCGGCTTGGCTCTCGGCAGCGATATGCTGCTTAAAGGCATCGCACTCATCGCCGAGCACCTGAGAGAATTTGCCGATCAAGCGCATAATCTCGCGCTGCTCACATGGCTCAAGCGCGCCAAAGGCTCGCTGCTCGGCCTTGAGTGCCGGCAGCGCATAACGCTCGGCAAATCGCCTGCCCTCTTCGGTCAGGCTCACAACCTTGTTCTTACGACTGCCTTCGGCAAACTCCAACGTTGCGAAGCCCCGCGCCGTCAAGGTTTTAATTGCCGAGTTGATGGTCTGCTTGCTGTAGAACCATTCGCTTGTCAGACGGCTTACGGCAATACTGCCGCCCGCCGTGCTGGTGTCGACGAGCATCCAATAGGCGCAGTCCGAAAGGCCGCAGGCGCGCGAGAACTCCGAATAGATATGGTCGAGTCCATTGAGCAACCGGTCGAAGTCGACCAGTTTAACCGCACCATTCATCTATCCCACCATTCGATTGTCCGATTTTTGACCAATTTTATGTCTCTAGATTAGTCCGAGTTTTGACTATCGTCAACAGCCTCTCCGCAAATGCGTGCACTTTTATGGCCTATCGGCAGAAAAAGACCGCCGGCGCGGGGGCGGCGCCAGCGGTCACGTGAAAATCGGGTTTTATTGCCTGTTAAGCGGCGACGGCCTCATAGACCGTAGCACCCGAGAAGCTGTCATGCAGGCTTTTGCCGGCAATCCACGGCAGCTCGACGACCTCGCAGACCGTGTTGACCAGCTCGGAGCAGTCAGTAAAGTGGCCCTTGTCGTTGAGGGCCTCGCAATCCTGAACACGCCAATAGCCATCGGTGTGCGTGATGTAGTACTCGTGATCGTTGATCGACACGAAAGCGCGCGTCTTGGAACGCAGCAGCTTCAGAAATCCTTCGAAATCGGTCTCGACGACATCTCCAGCCTGGAACATGATGTTACCTCCTGGCCCGGCGCCACCACGGCGCATTGATAAACGTTGGTGCTCCTTTAGTAAAACCTTTATCAGAGGTTATGCGTTCGTCATTTAGGCAAGTGGTAAAAAACCGCAGGGTAGACGGGATAAAACGTTTAACCATCCCATTTGTTTGTCACATTCTGAAGGTACTTTTATGCAAACCTACTTTCCCAATTGGAATCTATCCTTTTGGCCGGGCAATTGACCGTCTATCGTTTAAGCCCGGCGGGTATGAAGGGGGCATCTGCAACGCCACCGCAAGGAGACACCATGGAGACTATCGAAGCACTCATTCACCGCCGCAGCTGCCGCAACTACAGCGATCGTCCCGTCGAGGCCGAAAAGCTTGCACGTATTATCGAAGCCGGCCAATATGCACCGAGCGGCATGGGCCGCCAGCCGGTGACGTTTGTCGCCGTCACCGACCCCGCGACCGTCGAGCGTCTCTCGCAGCTCAACGCGCAAGTCATGGGCAGCAACAGCGACCCCTTCTATGGCGCCAAGACCGTTGTGGTGGTGCTGGTTGACCGCAGCGTGCCCACACATCTGGAAGACGGCTCGCTCGCCATGGGCAACTTGCTCAACGCCGCTTATGCGCTGGGTGTCGATTCGTGCTGGATTCACCGCGCGCATGAGGTCTTTGACTCGCCCGAGGGCCTGGAGCTGCTGGCCAGCTGGGGCCTGCCCGCCGACGGCAGTCTGCGCGGTGTCGGTAACTGCATTCTTGGCTACGCCGAGGACACGCTACCCGAGCCCAAACCCCGCCGCGACAACATCATCTACGTAAGGTAACCCAGGAGCGTCAGCGGGGTGGCTAATTTGGGACGGGGCTATTTTAGCTACCCCACTCGCAACTTATATTGACGTCGCCGTTGTCGTCGTTTCGTTCGTGTGAGTCGTTTCGGCGCCGTCGTCTTGTTCGTCCTCGTCCTTTTGCGCATCGGCAATGGTGGAGGCCGCCGCAACGATACCGCGCTGGGGCGCGACGCCCGTCTGGGTCTGAACGCCCTCGACAACTTCTGTGCCCGCATGCGCGAGCTCGGGCGACTTAAACATTGCGTCCAGATTGGCCCCGCCGCCGGCGTAACCAAGCGCCGCGAGCGCGATGACAATCACCGCAACAACGACCACGATCGGCACGTAACGATACCAGCCTGCGGGATTGAGGCCGCTACGGCGAGCAGCGCCACGGCTAATGTAGCCGAGCGTTCCATCGTGCTTGAGCTTTGACCCCACCACACGCTTACGGCCCCGCAGCGATGATTCGGCCTGCATGGCCAAGCGAGCGCTTGCCGAAGGATAGCCATATTTAGTGCGTTTGAACGAGCCGTCAAAGCCCGAGGCGCTTTTGCCCCACGTCCGCGAAGTCGTACGTCGGCTGACCGGCGCCGCAGGCTTTCGAGCCCGATTTGTTTTTGAAGTCTCCGCCATACGCCCCCGAACGCCGTAACAGAATCGAAACAATACTGCTTTGGACTGTAACACACGTACCGCACGCGGTCACGGGAACCTCGCTTAACGGTCGTCGTCCTTCAGCAGGCGCCACAGGGTCGTACGACTTATGCCTAGCACTTCGGCAGCTCGGGTCCTGTTACCGTGAAGGTGGCCTACGACCAGCCGTGCGATATCGCGCTCAGTATCGACCAGAGGCCGCAAGATATACAAATCGCTTTCGAGCGTCGGGGCACCAAAGGTCGCGGTCTTGATAACGTCCTCCTGGGCAAGTACCTCTTCTGCCACCGCCCGCTCGGCCGTGCCCGTCCCCACTAATATATAAAGTCGTTCCGAAACCTCGCGCAGCTGTAGATAGTTGCGGGGCCATCGATAGGCATCGAGTGTCTTTGCCGCCGCGGACGATAAGGCAGGTGTTGCCGTCTCAAACATATCTGCCAGATACTCCAGATAGCGTGCAACCTTTTCCGACGCGCCGCCCTGCTCGGCAATCGCCGGCGCCACACTCACGGCACAGGCCAGACGCTCGGTTACAAAAGCAGCCTGATCGCTTTCGCCGCCGCCCGGCATATCGTTTGCCGTCAACACCACATGGCAACGAGTTGCGAGCGCCGTGTCGATCATTGCGGAGACGAGCTCGCGCAGGCGCTGGGGACCAACGGCATGCCAGCCGCCCATGCAAAGTGTCAGCCCCGTTTGGAATAGCGGCGATTCGGAACTTTTGAGCAGATGGCGCCAACCGCGATCCGTAAGCTCATCGAGCGCAACGGACACAAAGGGCTGATCGGCATAGGGTCCATCCAGGTACAAACGTTTTGCAATCTGATCCTGCCCCGCGCCCAGCTCGCCCTCGAGCATAAGGGGTATCCCGCGCGCGTAGCTCTCCCGTACGGGGGCAGCGACCGCCGCTGCGTCTTCGATGATGCCGTACGCGCTCGACTCGTAACGAGCCTCGACTTCGTCGGCATTGAGCCACTCGATGCCCGCGTGTGCGGCGGCGGCGCGCACCTCACGCGCCACGACCACCCAAAGCGCCCCGCGCTCCTGGGCCGTCGGGCGCACCGTCAAGCTGAACCGCACGCCCTCGTGGCCCATTACCAGGCGCGCTCCATCGCCCACGCGAGCGAGACGCTTGGAAACAAAAGCGACGACATCCTGCTCGAGTGCAGCGTCAGTCATGGTCGAAATCACAACGCCACCGCGCTCGTCAATTGCCAGCGCCGATGCTCCGGCTGCGGACAACGCCTCGATCAGAATCTGCAGCTTGGCATCGCTGTCCATAGTTCGCCCCGTCTCCAGCCACAGCCCTTATCTGCGGCTTGGCATCTCAAGTGTTTCAAAATTGAACGATAATGTTCACCAAACACTATAGGGCCTGCGGCGCCTTCTTGCGAATATATGAATTGCCCCGCATCGCCATCCTGGCGGGGCGATAAGAGCTCTTCGGGACCTATCAACCTGCGGACAAGCCATACCCGCAAGAGCTCCTATCGCTCCACCGTGAGAATGCGCTCACCGGCAACCAGCACGCAAATAAGCTACTTCTCTACCAGATTCCCAGCACGTGCTGCATTCCCAAACTCATGCACGCAATGCCAATCCAGCAGCAAAAGCCCAATGCGATGGGCTTGCCGCCCTTTTTGACCAGCTCGACGATATCGGTATTAAAACCAATAGCCGCCATGGCCATCACGATAAAGAACTTCGACAGCTCCTTGATGGGAGCCGTAAAGGATGCGGGAAGCTGAAACACCGTGGTGATCACGCTCGCCAGCACAAAGAACAGCACAAACATGGGAAACGCGCGTTTAAGCGAGAACGTGCTTTTGGCGTCGCCGCCGGCCTTGCGCGCCAGATGCATCTGCCAGCATGCGAGGACCAACGTGATGGGAATGATGGCCAGCGTCCTGGTGAGCTTGACCACTGTGGCGCTTTCGAGCACATTGGCGCCGGGATGCATGCTGTCCCAAGCGCTCGCCGCAGCCGTTACGGACGAGGTGTCGTTGATGGCGGTGCCGGCAAACAGGCCAAAGCCCTCGTTGGTCAGCCCAAGCATGCCGCCGAGCGTCGGAAACACGAGCGCCGCGATAACGTTAAACAGGAAGATGACCGAAATAGCCTGGGCAATCTCGCGATCGTCGGCATCGATGACGGGCGCGGTCGCGGCGATGGCAGAACCGCCGCAAATCGACGAACCCACACCCACAAGCGTCGCGATCTTGCCCGGTACGTTCATGACGCGGCAGAGCACAAAGGCGATGACAAGCGAGGTCGAGATTGTCGCCACGATAATCGGCAGCGACTGGGCGCCCTTGGACAGAATCTGGGAGAGGTTCATGCCAAAGCCAAGCAGGATAACCGCGTACTGCAAGACTTTTTTGGACGTATAGGTAACGCCGGCAGCGAGCTGTTCGCGACGATTCTTGGGAAAGACGAGCGCCAGGACCATGCCAAAGAGGATGGCAAACACCGGCCCGCCGACCACCTCAATTTGTTTGCCGAGCAGCGTCGCGGGGATAGCGATAATCAGGCAGAACAAGACGCCCTTCCAGCGCTCGCGTACGATATTCGCCAGTTGCATATGGGATTCCTTCTTTCTGTTTCATGTTTGCGACGGCTTATGATACGGCAGCATTGGGCGCAGCCTTGCGTAAACAACGACTAAGATGCCGCGATAGTTCTCAGGCAACAGCCGAATTACCCACCGCGGAAAGATGATTCGCGGCATAATTAACAACTGACATATGAGTGTGATAGAACAGTTGCGAGGCGCTATGGAAGAATCGATGCACGTTGGCGAGCAGGAAACGAGCCTGCAGGACCAGTCCTACCACACCATTCGACGCAAAATCGTGTACCTAGACTACAAGCCGGGCGAAAAACTGGGCGTCAAGCAGCTTTGCGACGACCTGGATATGGGGCGCACTCCTGTGCGCGAAGCACTGGTGCGCCTGGCGCAAGAGGGCCTGGTGCGCACCGTGCCCCAAAGCGGTACCTATGTCTCGCCCATCAACCTCACCCTTGCCGAGAGTGCCTGCTACATTCGTGAGCACTTGGAAAAGCAGGTGATTGTGGAGTGCTGCGCCCGTGCCACCTCGGCAGGTATCGAGCAACTCGACCGGGCCATCGCGCTGCAGGAAAAGGCCATGACCGAAGAGGATCGCATCGGATTCTTTTTAAGCGACAACCTCATGCACCGTATGATCTTTAGCATCGCGTGCCGCAGCACCGTGTGGTCATGGCTCGAGGAGACCAATGCCGACCTGGAGCGATTCCGCTGGCTGCGTGCCGCCACGCAGACGCTCGACAATCAGGAGACTGTTAACGAGCACAAGCAAATCCGCCGCGCCATCGCCGGTCGCGATCCTATCGAGGCGAGCTTTTTGGTCAGCAAGCACCTGCATATGATGTTTCGCAACCAGACCGAGGTCCTGGACCAGTTCCCCGAGTACTTCGAGACCAGCAAGCTCCGCTAACCTGCCAAATAGGGACAGGTTTATTTTGGCAGGTTTTATCTGGGCAAATGCAACAAAGCCCGGCTCCGCCTGATGTGGAGCCGGGCCTTGGTCGCTAGAACGACAGAACCAACTACTCTACCGTGACGCTCTTGGCGAGGTTGCGGGGCTGGTCAACATCGCAACCGCGCAGGATGGCTACCTCACGAGCAAGCAGCTGCAGCGGGACGCTCGCCGTGATGGGGCTGAACACGTCGCGGACGGCCGGCACGCGAATGATGCAGTCGGCAATCTTGTTGATTTCCTCGTCGCCCTCGGTAGCAACGACGATGACCTTGGCGCCGCGCGCCTTGCACTCCATGAGGTTCGACACGGTCTTGTCGTAGGTGGCACTCTTGGTGGCCACAGCGATGACAGGGAAGCCCAGGTCGATCAGGGCAATGGGGCCGTGCTTCATCTCACCGGCGGCATATGCCTCGGCGTGCAGGTAGCTGACCTCTTTGAGCTTGAGCGCGCCCTCGTAGGAAATAGCGGCACCCATGCCGCGACCCACAAACAGTGCGGACTGCGCGTCCTTGCACAGCAGGGCGGCCTCATGAACGGCCTCGGTTTGGGTATCCAAAATCCACTGGATCTGCTCGGCCGTATCGGAAAGCTCGCGGAACAGCATGCGCGCCTGCTTGGTGGTCAAGCGGTACTTGACCTGCGCCAGCAGCAGGGCCAGCAGCGTCAGGCTCACAACCTGGCCGATGAAGCTCTTGGTCGAGGCGACCGCGATCTCCTTGTTGGCCTTGGTGTAGATGACGCCGTCGCTCTCACGCGCCACGGGGCTGCCCACCACGTTGGTGATGCCGAAGACCTTGGCACCCTTGATGCGCGCATCGCGGATGGCGGCGAGAGTGTCGGCCGTCTCGCCCGACTGGGACACGGCCACGACGAGCGTCGTCGGCGTGATGATGGGGTTGCGATAGCGGAACTCGCTGGCCGCCTCCACCTCGGTGGGGATGCGAGCCCAGCCCTCAATGAGATTCTTGGCAATGAGGCCAGCGTGATAGCTGGTGCCGCAAGCGATCACGTAGACGCGGTCGATATCGTTGAGTTCCTCGAGCGAAAGGCCCAGCTCGTCAATGTCGAGCTCGCCGGCCGGCGTCATACGACCAACCAGCGTGTCGCGCACGACGCGCGGCTGCTCGTGGATTTCCTTGAGCATAAAGTCGGGATAACCGCCCTTTTCTGCCATGTCCAGGTCCCAGTCGATGTGGGTGACCTTGGGCTCGATAACATTGCCGGCCTCGTCGGTGTACTCGACGCCTGCGGGCGTGAGCTTGGCAAACTGACCGTCCTCGAGCACCACGACATCGCGGGTGGCGTCGATGAGCGCGATGACATCGGAAGCAACATAGGAGCCGGTTTCGCCCACACCGACCACGATCGGGGAATCCTTGCGGGCCACGGCGATCACGCCGGGCTCGTCAGCGCACACGGCGGCCAGACCATAGGCACCGACCACGTGGGTGCACGCCTCGCGCACGGAGGCCATCAGGTCGTGCGTCTCGGCATAAGCCTCTTCGATCAGATGCGCGAAGACCTCGGTATCGGTCTCGCTCTTAAAGTGGTGGCCGCGACCCTCCAGCTCTTCGCGCAGCTCGGCGAAGTTCTCGATGATGCCGTTGTGGACGATGGCGATACGACCGTCGCAGCTGGTGTGGGGGTGAGCGTTAACGACGGAGGGCTTGCCGTGGGTGGCCCAACGGGTGTGGCCGATACCGCAGGTAGCGTCGCTGTCGATGTTGGAAAGCTCGCTCTCCAGGCCCGCGACCTTGCCCACGCGGCGGATGACGTCGAGGTGCGCCGCGGCGCCCTCGCCCACCTCGAGCGCGACGCCCGAGGAGTCATAGCCGCGATACTCCATACGCTTGAGGCCCGTGACCAGGATGTTCTTTGCAATATCAGAGCCGGTGTAGCCGACGATTCCGCACATAGGATAAATCCCTTCGTTCGCGTGACTGCAAGACGTCCACGCACAGGGGGCGCTGAGACGTATAACGTTCGAGTATTGTACTCACGCAAACGCAAGCTGATATACCAGAAGTGGTATCTCAACTTAGATACCACCCGATGCACACACGTCCAGCCGGTCCAAACCACCACAAAAGCACCTGTGAACTGCCTCCCATTTCTG
>NZ_JBBNLM010000012.1:0-60255 GCF_040092475.1 Collinsella sp. CLA-ER-H10 | reverse complement strand
GTCAGTTTCGGGGCGCAGTTCACTGTCCCCTTTGTGGTGGTTAGCTAGTCTTGGGGTGTCCAGGACCAGAAGAAGTTGATGAGGGCTACGCGCGAGGAGACACCGGTCTTTTTATTGATCGAAGCGATGTGGCGATAGAGCGTGGAGCGCGAAAGGAAGAGTGCCGCCGCCACGTCCTGCACGCTGTCGTCCGAAACGACCAGTGCCTCCAGAACATCGCGCTCGCGCTTGGTGAGCCCAAAGGCGGCAACGAAGCCATCGAACCGATCGTCAAACGAAAGCTCCGGCGCCTCCAGGGGCACCGTGTCGGCCTGGCCGGGCTCACAGCTCACGCCAAGATCGTCGGTGGCAAACGCCAGCCCGCCATGCGTCGCCTCGCGCTCGCCGTCTTGCCCAAACTGTCCCAACAGCGAAATCGCGATGCCGACAAACAGCACGAGCACGACGCTCACTGCCGCCAGCACGTTTTGACTCGAGACAATCGCCACCGCCGGAGCCGTCACGAGTATCGAGCAAACGTTGTTGATAACACGGCCCATGCACGGCCATAGATACGCCCAGCGGGCATACATCGAAATCGCGGCTAACTTCGCGGTGAAGAACACCACGAAAAAGCCCGTGCCAAGGTAAAAGATAATCGTGGCGGCAAGCGTGTTACCACCGTTGCCATCGGTGATAAGCACAAAGAACGAGAGCGTGGACAGCATGGCGGCGCACGTCATGATGATATTCATATACGAACGCCCACGCAGGTCATACAGGACGCCGGCGGCAAGGGCGCTCACAACCAGCAGCAAGCGCGGCCAGTCGCCCAGATCGATAGCGCCAGCAGCATGCGAGGTCGTAAGGCCGGCATTGAGGGCCGCGAACACGCCGGTGAGGCAAGCGGTCGCCACCGTCAGACGCACCACGGCACCCTGAAAGGCCGCCTTTGCCTCGGGGTTATCGTGCCACCTGGCGCCACGCTCCAACGCATCGACCGATAGCTCGGCAATCTCGACCTCGAACTCGGACGCAGGCTCATCACGCAATTTAGCGCGACGGGCACTGTGAAGCAGCCCCACCAGCGCAATCGCGCAGGCAATGAGAACAGACTTCTGGGGAATGCCCGCAGGCACCACCATATGATTGAGCACCTGCACCAAAATGCCCGCAGCATAGGAAACCGCCACGGCGCGCGCCAGGCAGGGCGTCTGCGCAAAACGCCGCGCAAGATTGGCATGGGCGGTCGATCCGCAATAGCCCAGCGCACAGCACGCCACCAGGCCGCCGGCAATTAGCACCTCAAACCGCACTGCCATAATCATCAGCAGCAACGCCGATACCAACAGCACGCCTGTAATATCGCTCGTCGCATCGATCGTCTGGGGACGGCGATAGTACAGAAATGGGCGCACGAAAAAGCCAATCACGCTCGCGCCGACAACGATGCTCTCGTAGATGACGACCTCACTCGATGGCACGAACTCGGCTATGCGAACATCAAAGAGATACTCGCACGTCAAAAACGTGAAGAAGAACAGCGCCAGGCATATAATCTCCCGAATGCCCCGACGCAAATATGCGGTTGTGTCTCCCATGCCCCTCATGGTTAACCCCCCGGCCGCTCAATTGTCTGGAATTCTATTTTAATAAAGAACCAATCTCGATATCAAAGTCAGACTCGAAATGCTGCTAATTCGGCCCCAGTCGTCCACATCACGCCGCGATTTTGAGCCTCATGGACCAGAAGGGACACGCGCGGCCTCTAGCTCGGCAAGGAGTGTCTCCAACTGCCACTCATTTAAGTACGTCCCCAATGAGTGCCCAAAGAGTGTCCCCCGCGACTATTCGTTTAAGAACGTCCCCAACGACTAGTCAAAAATGGGCCATGTGTCCCAGCTGTGGAGACTCCTTGAGCCGTCTGGGTATCGCGAAGGATCGCGCACTCCCCCATCATCAAAAGTGACACACGCTACCAGTTGATGGGAGGCAGCTATGGGCTTCTTTGACAAGATGTTCGAGAAGAAAGAGTGCGCGATTTGCGGTACCGAGCTGGGACTTTTGGGAAAGACCAAAATCAACGAAGGCTACCTGTGCAAAGAATGCGCCGGCAAGCTCTCTCCCTACTTCCACGGCTATCGCTCCAGCACCGCGGACGACATCCGCGAGCAGCTCGCCTACCGCGAGGCCAATGCCGAGCGCCTGGCCTCGTTCAACCCCACGCGCACGCTCTCTGCCGGGCGCACCAACATCATGCTCGACGAAGACGCGGGCCTGCTGATCATTACCTCGCAGAGCCGCTGGCGCGACGCCAATCCCGATATCATCGAGTTCTCGCAGGTACTCGGTTGCGATATGGATATCGACGAGCACCGCGCCGAGATCTATCGCGAGACAAAAGATGGCGAACGCGAGAGCTACAATCCGCCGCGTTACGACCTGGATTACGACTTTAACCTGACCATCCACGTCAACACGCCATATTTTACCGAGATCAACCTGCGCGTGAACGACTCCACCATCGAGCAGCGCGGCTCCATCGAGTACCGCGAGGCCAAGCGCCAGGCAACCGAAGTCCGCGACGCCCTGGTGCAGCTGCGCCAGGAAACGCGCGACAGCGTCGTGGCCGCCAAGGCTCCCAAGACCGCGGTGACCTGCCCCTTCTGCGGAGCCACCACCATTCCCGATGCCAGCGGGCGCTGCGAATACTGCGGCGGCGCCATCGGCGCATAGCCTCCGGCAACGAAAGGACCGATCATGGCCTTCGAGAGCGTCAACTATCAGTGCCCCGCGTGTGGCGGCCCCCTTCACTTTGCCAGTGCCGAGCAAAAGCTCGTCTGTGACTACTGCGACTCGCGTTTTGAAGTCGAAGAAGTCGAAGCCCTCTATCGCGAGCGCCAGGACAAGGCAGACGCCAAAGCCGACGCCGCAGCAGCGGCACCCAAGCCCGCCGTCGACACTGCGGTGCAGGAACTCGCCCAAAACGCCGGCTATATCTGCTCGTCGTGCGGCGCCGAGCTAATCTCGGACGGTACCGTCGCCGTTACCACCTGCCCGTACTGCGGCAACCCCGCCGTGGCACCCGGTCAGCTCTCGGGCGACTTCTCGCCCGACCTGGTGATTCCATTTAAGCTCGGGCGCGATGACGTCACGGCCGCACTCAAGGAACACTACAAGGGCAAGATCTTGCTGCCCAAGAGCTTTGTCACCGGCAACCACATCGACGAGGTCCAAGGTGTCTACGTGCCGTTTTGGCTCTACGGTGCCCGCGTTGACGGCGAAGTGCACTTTGACGCGACCAACGAGACCGTGACCGAGGAATCCGACCGCACCGTCACGACCACCGACCACTACGATGCCTATCGCAAGGGCAATATCTCGTTTAAGCGCGTGCCCGTCGACGGATCGTCCAAGATGCCCGACGGCCACATGGATGCCATCGAGCCGTTTGACTACGACGCGCTGCGTCCGTTCTCGGTCGCCTATATGCCCGGCTACATCGCCAACCGTTACGACGAGGACTGCGAGACCTGCAAGGCGCGCGCCGAGCGCCGTATGGAAGAAAGCACGATCTCGGCCCTGCGCGAGACCGTCGTCGACGAATACGACGATGCCACGGTCGAAAGCAAGCAGCTCGACTACACCTGGGAAGACAGCGACTACGCCCTGTTCCCCGTCTGGATGCTCTCCACCTCGTGGAACGGCAAGAGCTACCTGTTTGCCATGAACGGCCAGACCGGCCGTTTGGTCGGCGAGCTCCCCTGCTCCAAGCCCAAGCTCGCCATCGCCTCGGTGCTGTTCTTTGTGATCGGATTTATCCTCTCCCAGATTCTCTTTATGGGGGAATACGCCTTCGATCCAGATTACCTCACCTTTGATATCGAGGGCATCCTCATCAACGTCATCGCGCCGCTGATCATCGTGATTATCGGAGACGTGCTACTGGTAGGCCAGCTCAAGACGGCCAACGAGGCCACCCACGCCGACGAGTACTGCGGCGAGCTCGACCTGACCGAGAAGCACGACACCTTCAGCCACACCGAGACCACCGTTGTCATGAAAGACGACAAGGACGACTAAGCAATCCAACCAATACCACCCGGCCTTTGACGAGAAAGGAAGATTACCATGGGACTCTTGAAAGCTGGATTGGGAGCTGCCGGCGGCGTCATGGCCGACCAGTGGAAGGAATTTATCTATTGCGAATCGATGCCTGCTGACGTCTTGGCCTGCAAGGGCAGCAAACGCACCAGTGGCCGCAGCTCCAACACGCGCGGCGAGGACAACGTCATCTCCAACGGCTCGGTCATCGCCGTCAACGACGGCCAGGGCATGCTCGTGGTGCAAAACGGCAAGATCATCGAAGTCGCGCTGGAGCCCGGTGAGTTCGTCTTCGATACCGGCAGCGAGCCGAGCGTCTTTAGCGGCAACCTGGGCGACTCCATCAAGGAGACCTTCGCCAATATCGGCAGCCGCTTTACCTTTGGCGGCGACGCGGGCAAGGACCAGCGCGTCTACTTCATCAACACCAAGGAGATCATCGGCAACAAGTACGGCACCGCCTCGCCCGTGCCCTTCCGCGTGGTCGATAACAACATTGGCCTGGACGTCGACATCTCCGTGCGCTGCAACGGCGAGTATTCGTACCGCATCACCAACCCGCTGCTGTTCTACACCAACGTATGCGGCAACGTGACCGATAGCTATACGCGCGACAAGATCGACAGCCAGCTTAAGTCCGAGCTGCTCACCGCCCTGCAGCCCGCCTTTGCCAAGATCTCGGAGATGGGCATCCGCTACAGTGCCATCCCCGGCCACACCACCGAGCTCGCCCGCGCGCTCAACGAGGTCCTCTCGGCCGACTGGCGCGACCTGCGTGGTGTCGAGATCGTGAGCTTTGGCGTCAACTCCATCGCCGCCTCGCAAGAAGACGAGCAGATGATCAAGGACCTGCAGAAGGCCGCGGTCATGCGCGATCCCACCATGGCAGCAGCCAACATCGCCAGCGCCCAGAGCGACGCGATGCGCGCGGCGGCCGCTAACCCCAACGGCGCAATGGCCGGCTTTATGGGCATGGGCATGGCAGGTGGCATGGGCGGCATGAATGCCAGCCAGCTGTTCGCCGCCGGCCAGGCACAGCAGCAGGCCGCCCCGCAGCCGGCTCCGGCTCCCGCCCCCGCACCGGCTCCCGCCGCCGCACCTGCGGCCGGCACGTGGACTTGCAGCTGCGGCGCCACCAACACCGGCAAGTTCTGCTCCGAGTGCGGCAGTCCCGCACCCGCCCCGGCACCGGCAAAGTGGTTCTGCCCCAACTGCGGCAGCGAAAACGGCGGCAAGTTCTGCAGCAACTGCGGAACGCCCCGGCCCTAGCCCCTCTATCTGGTAATTGGCGGGGGATCCGCCACCCCCGCATTTGCTTCTATGGGTTTCGTTCGATGAAGGAGGACACCATGAAGACAACGTTCAAAAAGTCCGTACTCGCATTTCTGACATGCGTCCTGGCGCTCGCCTTTGCCCTGACGGGCTGCAGCGGCGGCGGCAAGGACCCCAAGGCCAACTTCGTCGGCAGCTGGCAGTACTCGGGTGGAACCTTGGATGGCGAAGAGCTCACCGATGAGTACATGGATATGCTCAAGGAGTGGGGCCTCAACTGCGTCCTGATCCTCGACGAGGACGGCACAGGCGTCCTCGATATGTTCCTTGAGGTCGCCGACCTGAAATGGGAAGCCAAGGACGCCACCACCGTAACGATCACCGCCGAAGATGAGTCGCACGACCTGAAGCTCAAGGACGACAAGCTCGTCCTGGAGGTGGAAGGCGACAAGCTTATCTTCACCAAGTCCGACAAGGATCTGTCCGGCACGGTGAAGAAGGATCGCGAGGCGGCCGAGAAGGAAGAAGAGGTCGATGAGGCTGTCGAAGACGACGACGTCCAGAGTGTTGAAATCTCCCCCGCCGTCACCGTCGCCGATGACGATCTGTGCACCATCACCATCACCGAGAAGTTCAAGGACGACTGGGGCGACATCGGCTTTGTCGTCAACATCACCAACAAGAGCGACAAGGACCTGACCTTCTACGCTCCTTCCGGCAAGACCAACGTCAACGGCACTATGAAGGAACCCTGGTTCTCGGCTAACCTGATGCCCGGCACCAGCGCCACCGAGGAATTCACGTTCTCGAGCGGCGAGCTTGACAGCCTTGACGACCTGGTCAATACGACCATCGGCATCGACGCCTACCTGACCGATTCCTACGAGGACGTCGCCTCCTACAGCGCAACCATCGCGTAGCGGCAGACATCGACGGCCGCGGATTGGCGGACACATCCACGCACACCAGGCGGGACCGCAGGAGTTGATCCTGCGGCCCCGCCGCTTTATGCCGATGCGTAACGAGCGCTAGCGCTCCATGTTGGGAACGATGCTGCCCTCCGTTACTGCGCGCACGGCCAAGCGCATGATGTTGTCGTAGCCGGTCTTATTGAGAATCTCCGAGATGCGGCGTTTGATGGTGCCCTCGCTCATAAACAGCTCGGCCGCGATCTCGCGGCGGCTTTTACCCTCGCAGGCAAGGCGCAAGATCGACAGCTCGACATCGTCGAGGGCCGCCGTGCCCGAGAAGATGCTCTCGGGCGGCTTGGGAAACGTGCAGTAACCCGCCAGCGTGGAGCGCATCACGGCGAATAGCTCGTCGATACCGACGTTCTTGTACACAAAGCTGTCGACGCCCGCCTCGCGCGCCTGGTCCACAAAGGTGATTTCGGGCATACCCGTCATGATAATGACGCGGCACTCGGGCAGTTGTTCTTTGATGCGCGCCGCCGCCACGATGCCGTTGGAATCATGCTCGGTACATACGTCCATCAGTATCATGTCCGGGCGCTCCTTGAGCGCGACACCCAAGGCCTCGGAAGCATCGGCAATGGCGGAAACAACGGTCATATCGGGCTGGTCGCCAACGGAGCGCGCCAGGCTCTCGCGCAGGATGGCCTGGTCTTCGACTATAAGGACGCGGATCATGAACTTCTCCTTTGGACCGTGGCGTTGGAGGCGAGCGGGATGGACACCGTAAGCGTGAAGGGCGGGGCGGTGTGGACTTCCAGGCTGCCGCCCAGATTCTGTGCGACATGCCTCATACCTGGGATACCCGTTCCCTCGCGATACGATACGGGTGCAGGCGCGCCGTCGTTAGAAACGGTCATCCGCGCAACAGCACCGTCTTCCGACGTCTCTTGCCACAGACGCACGTGGACCCGATGCGCCTGTGCATGCTTGGTGGCATTGGTCGAGGCCTCGCGGATAATCTGCAAAAATGCGGCGGCGACACGCGCGTCCTCAGGCAGCGCACCCTCAACATCGATCTGCACACTCACCAGGCCAAAGGCATGGACGATATCTCCCAGTTGCTCTGCCGGTTCGGTGTCGCCCCCGCTGCGTAGATCGGCAGCGATTGAGCGCAGCAGCGGGTCGATCTGCTCGAGTGACTCGTCATCCAGGCGCCCCTCCTCCAGATAACGATGGAGGATGGACAGGCGCTGCCCGATCACGTCGTGCACGCGAGCGCGCATACGCAGATAGGCCGCATTGTCAGCAACTTTTTTGACTTCTTCGATCTGGGCTTGGAGCTCTTGGCCCGCAAGCTCAAGCAGGTGGTTGGCTTGCGCCAGGCGATCATGAGCATGCGCATACTCTGTTACATCCAGGCCGATAATGCGCTCGAAGAGGCGGCCCGAAACCATAACGTCATCGTGCACAAACAAGCGAATCTCGGCGGGAGAAACCTCGACCACCGCCCGCGCCTCACCAAAGCGGTCCAGATTAATCCGCACGCGGTTCTGGCTGCTTTCGGGCATTTGCATGCTGAGTTTGCGCAGGTCGTTCCATGTACCGCTCATATCGCCTAGGTCGGTGGGCATATGAAGCTCCACCAGGTTTTTTCGCATGCAGCGGTTCATGAGCAGCGGGCGGCCCCTCGGGTCCAGATACAGGATGCCCACGGGAATCACGTTGATGGTTTCGATCGTCGAGAACGCGGTGATATCCTCCTGGCGGTTGCGGACATCCATCAAGAGCGCCGCAATGGAGCGGAACAGGAAAAACGCTCCCTCTGCGATAAGGACCGTGGTCCACGCCGAGCCCATGGCAAGCACCACCGGCGGTGTCACGGCGGCAACGAGCAACAGTTCGGCCAGCATGACGGGGCGACGATAGTGCACCATAAGCACCATGCCGTAGGCAAAGATCACGGCATTGAGCCACAACGCTCCGCCCATTGCCCTGGCGCAAACGTCAAGCGGCGCCACCAGATATGAGCCAGACGACGCGAACAAGATGAGCGCCGAAATAATTAGGTGAAGCACAAGGCTCGCCTCGTAGGCACAAATCACCTTACGGTTATAGGACGAGCGGCGCGATGCGATGAGCGGGACGTGGATCGTCTGCAGACACGCAGCCAGGGCAAAGACAACATCGAGCGCAACGATTTGGGGAAGAATGAGCGAAATCTGCATCGTCACTCACCCGCCCTCGGCATCAAGACGATCATGCGCAGCTGGCCGGGCTCGCCCTCAAGGCGGTATGCCACGTTGCGCCCTTGCAGAGCGCTTTCGAGCTCTTGCGCAGCGGGCGTCTGCGAAAGATCTGCATCATCGTTGGAAAAAAGCGCGGCACGCAGCTCGACACTGCATCGGTCATGATCGCCCAAGTGATACATAAGCGCCGGATGGTCGGTGGTGTAGGCAAAAAACGCAAAGTCATACACGCAGTCGTACAGGGCGCTTACCGTACTGGCGTGCATCGGGCGCCGTATGGCGATAATCGAGGCGCAATCGATATCGATGGTGCGCAGGTCGCTTGCGAGCTCGTTGGCAATGAGTTGAATGCGGTCGCGATCAAAACCGCTCTCCCCGTGCTGTGCCAACGTGAGCGACCCCTTGCGCTTGCAATAGGCGACGAGCATCTTGGCGCGCTGCAGCATGCGGTAGCGCTCGTGCGAAGACGCTTCGTCGGTCAACGGCGGCAGCGAGCTCAGCAGGTCGTACATCCCTTCGAGCGCGCGGGCAAGCGCTTGATCCACGTCTTGGACCAGCAAGGTCTCGGCCTCTTGATCTGCCAAATGCGTCTTAAGGTCGTAGTCGGCGGCGAGCAGCTCGTTTTGACGCTGCAACTCCATGCGACGATGTGCCAGTTCACGGTTAAGCTCGTTGAGCTCCGACACGTCTTGGGCAAGCAGGGCCGATCCGCCCAGCAGTGGGAAGGCACGGTACATTACATCGGGATCGGACTCCACGGCAAAGGCATGGGCATGCTCGTGTTCCTGGGCTCGCAGCTCTTCGCACACGCCCGCCGGCATTGGCTTCGACACCGGCGTGGCATAGACTTCCTGCAGGTCGCGCGTTAGAACTTTGAGGTCAAGCGGCAAGGTGTCGAAGATGCCGGCGATGTCGTGATATGACGGAATGACACCGCAATCGAGACAGATTTCCATCGCCACCACACACAAGACGCAATAGATGAGCGAGAAGTTGAGCCTCCATGCCCAGGGCACGCGCAACGCATATGAGATGGCAAAGAACGCGCCGCCCAGCAGCACGAGCGCCGCCGTGCCCGAGAAACGTTGGATGCGAAAGGACGAGGACCGGCCCACCAGGATAAAAAAGGCCACAAAGTTAAAGGCCGTCCACACTAAGACGGCGAAATAACCCCAGCCGTACGTGTAATCGTTGCTCCAGGTGTCGCTTGTACGGTCAAAGCGGAAGACCTGCTGGTGAAAATCGTTGGTGAGCACAAATCCGATAAGCAGGATGGCCACAATCCACAGCGCAGCGCAGTAGCGGCGACCCAGGCGGTGTTGCTCCAGACCCGCAAGGCGCAAACCACACAACTGGTAGAGCAGCGGAATGAGCGTCATGGGCACGTAGTACAGGTACCACAGCACGGTGGCATAGAACGGCGTGAACGACTTGTACTTGAGAATGACTTCGATCATCCACAGGGCGCAGATGGTGGCGATGGCAACAAGGCGGCGGCGCAACACATAGTCCAAACAGCGCAGATAGACCGATACGCCCCAGATCGAAAATGCAATTGCGGCAACAAGCAACGGCAGAGAGCTCGAATGGACGAGCGCATCCACGACCTCTTCGGACACCTCGCTATAGGCGGGCACGGCGTTAGAAAGTTTGGGGTCGAAGGCGAACAGCGCCGGCAAGACTGCCAAAAGCATGAGGAACAGTGCGGTGATGGCGCCGGCGATAGCGAAGACGCGGCGACGGTACGCCTGATGTGTTATGCCAACAAGGAATCGCGGCATGGCGAAGAGCCTGCCGCCCCTGGGATCCGCCACGGGTGCGGATCGGGCGGCCGCGTGGCCGATATGTCGCTCGCGGGTACCCATAGTGCTTTTAGTGTACCGACAGGCAGGCTCAAAAAGCGGGCCACATGTCCCAAAATCCGCAGACGGCAAGGCGCCCGGCAGCCTCCCCCGTCTGGCACTTCCCGATATCCGCCCGCCCCAAACCACCGCAAAGGAGACAGGCACCTTTGTGGTGGTTTGGGGCGATGCGCTAGTCCACGGTGATGTCGAGATTTTTGCCGATGAGGCCTACGTAGCCGCCTTCGGCTGCCTTGGGGCTGTCAGCATGGCAGAGGACCCACTTGTCGGCCTTCCAGTAGCAGTAGCTGTCGCCGGCCGCAGGCATGTCGGCCGCGACCTCGGGGCGCGGGCCGTTGGTGCCGGCGGGCAGCGCCACCATCACCTGGAAGCCACCGTCGTCGACCATGCACGGCGTGTAGTGGAGCGTGGTGTTGAAGACTTCGACGACCGTACCCGCCGGCACGCGAAACGCCTTGACGCACGCGGTGTCGAGCTTGCCGTCCTCGATCTCCCAGCGATGCGCCACGAGCAGGATAAAGTCGCGAGCGCCCAGGTTGAATTCGCTCGCGCGGTGATACTCCAGGCAGTTGAGACGCGTATTGTAGCCGTTGCACCAGCCGAGCTGGAAGGGACGGCCACCAAACATGAGAAAGCCAAGCTTGTCGGCATCCTTGACGTCCTCGAGCTCCGGCGCACTTGCAACGTACTTGCTGCCCTCGGGAATGGGCGTGGCAGAGAGCGCCTCGAGCACGGGCGACGTAAGCTCGGACGGAACGTTATCCCAAACGTTGCCATAGGACTTGAACTCGGGATCGTTGACAGAGTAGATATGCATGTTCGCTCCTGTTCGTTTATGTGACAGTATGAACATTCTAGAACAAACATAAGCGATTTTAAACACTCGTCCCGACCACTCAGCAAAAAGGCACCCCCGCATAAGCGAAGACGCCCAATGCGCGCGTTTTGGGCGATAAAGCTCTTACGCCTGCTGATAGTGCAGATGCTTCTCGTCGATATCGGCCAGGTCGCGGTCGAGGTAGCGGCGCGCAAGCCAGTTGGCCATGGGGAGGTTCTGGTCCAGGTAGTTACCGCACTCCCCGGGAGCGGCACCGGGGACATCGCCCTCGAAGCCGGCGACAAACTCAAACAGCTCGCGGACGAGCGGCAAGACCTTCTCGCTCGTCAGCTCGCCAAAGACAACCAGGTAAAAGCCCGTGCGGCAGCCCATGGGGCCAAAGTAGACAATGCGGCTCGACCACTCGGCATGATTGCGAAGGAACGTCGCGCCCAGGTGCTCGATGGTGTGGCACTCGGCCGTGTTCATGACCGGCTCCTTGTTGGGCGTGGTCAGGCGCAGGTCAAACGTGGTGACGGCGGCACCGGTCGCCGGATTGCGGTCGATGCGGCTCACATACACGCCGGGCTCAAGCAGCAGATGATCAACGGAAAAGCTGGCGATGCGCTCCATGGCAGATCCTCTCGATAGTCAAATTGGGACGGGGCTCTTTTAGCTGGTTCGATTGGTCGCACCAATCATACCAGTCAAAAAGCCCCGTCCCAAAAAGACAACTTAGCCAAGGACACGGGCCATACGCGTCTTGAACTCGGACAGGAAGCGCGGAGCATCCAAGGTCAGTGCCACAAGCGCGCTCTTGTCCGGATCGGACAGGCGACGCTCATCGCAGATGGTGCGACCGCGGTACTCGCCCAGCAGATCAACACGCAGGTTGCAGCCGAGCGCACCTACGAGCGTGGGGTCGATCGCCACGGCAACGGCCAGCGGATCGTGCAGCGCGCAACCACCCAGGTAGGGTGCGTTCATCTCGTACGAGCCAATGTAGTGCTCGACCATGCTCGCAAATGCGCAGCCCGCCATGGTGCCCGAGCCCGTCCAGCCGGCAATGTCGCGGCGTGTGAGCACCACGCGATGCGTCACGTCCAGACCCACCATGGTGAGCTTACGGCCCGAGCGCAGCACCGCGTCGGCTGCCTCGGGGTCGCTCGCCATATTGGCCTCGGCGCCCGCGCTCACGTTGCCGGGCACGGTAAGGGCGCCGCCCATCACGACCACGCGGCCGATGGACATCATCGCCGCCGCATCGCGCTCCAGGGCGAGCGCCAGGTTGGAGAGCGGGCCAGTCGCTACGTAGACCAGATCGGGACCATAGGTGCGCGCGGCATCGATCAGATAATCGACCGCAGCGTTGCCGTCGGCCGAGGTCGCCCCCACCGGCTCGTAGGGCGACGCGGGCACGCTCGCGCCGCCGATGCCGTTCTTGCCGTGAATGAGCGCGGTGGACGCCGGCGGCGTATAGGGCTCAGTCGCTTGCAGAGGACGGTCGGCACCCAGGTACACCGGAACCTCGGGGCGACCCAGCAGATCGAGCACCGCCAGGCAATTGTGCGCCGATTGCTCGACGCGCACGTTACCAAAGCACGTGGTGATGCCCACGAGCTCCACCTCGGGGCTCGCGATGGCATAGGCCAGCGCCATCGCATCGTCAACACCCATATCCAGATCAAGGATCAGCTTCTTGATTGCCAATGTTCTACTCCGCTTCTCCGTCTTTATCGTTTAACCAAACCAATGTTCAACTTCGGCGCGCGTGGGAATCGATTGCTGAGCGCCCAGGCGCGACACCGTCATGCCGAGGCGCGAGCACCCGCGGCCATGCACTCAAAGAGCGGCAAGCCCTCTAGGCGAGCCGCCGCCAACGCGCCAATAAACGTATCGCCGGCGGCCGTGGTATCGACTACCGTACTCGAAAGTGCCGGCATGCGCAGCAGCTCACCGCCATCGCCGAGCGTAACCGAGCCGGCACCGCCCAACGTGATGACCGCAGCTCCGGCACCCTTGTCGAGCAGCGCATTGAGCGCGGTGACGCAACTCGCGTCATCCGTGGGCAGAATGCCCGTCAGCACCTGGCACTCGGTCTCGTTGGGGCAGACCAAGTCGACCGCAGGCCAGACCTCCGCAGGCAGCTCGCAGGCGGGCGCTGGATTAAAGACCGTATAGAACCCCAGCTCGTGAGCGCAAACAAGCGCCTCGGCCGTCGCTGCAAGGTCACATTCGCCCTGGGCGATAAAGACGCTTCCGGCAGCCGGGGCAATCTCGCTGGCGTCGCCGTCGAGCTCATGAGCCACCAGACGCCTCAGCGCGCAGGCAACGTCCGCGCCCGCAAGCGCATGGTTGGCGCCCGGTGACAGTACGATGCGGTTGTCGCCCTCGCAGCGAATGATGGTCGCCGTTCCCGTCTCCACGTCATCGCGATGCACTACAAAGTCACAGTCCACGCCGGCGTCTTGGAGCCCCACCACGAGCGACGCGCCGAACGCGTCGCGACCGACCGCGCCGATCATGTGCGTGCACGCGCCCATACGCGCGGCAGCTACGGCCTGATTGGCGCCCTTGCCGCCGGCGTTGGTGATAAACCCGCTGCCGCCGACGGTCTCGCCCGCGCGCGGTATGCGCTCGCACGCCACCGAAAGGTCCATGTTCATGCTGCCGAACACCGCAACGATGCCGCGATCTGCCATGGAAACCTCCTCATCTGCGGGCTTTGCACCCACCGTCGACCGTCGATTGCGCGCCTTCGCACCTCTATAACTTTAGTTCACTTTGATGTGAACGCACCCTTGAGGTTGCGCCAGCAGCAAGCATTCACAGGAGCAGGCAGCTACAATGAATACGTGCTGATTATTCTCGTCATTGGATGATGTTTTATGGAACAATTCTCGCAATCGGGCTCGCGCGGTCGACGCCGCACGGGCAACGAGCCGGCGCCGCACGAACGCGTGAAGAGCGAACGCCGTGCCAACGAGCCGCGACGCACCACGAGTCCCCATCGCGCTTCTGCCAACAACGCGGGCCGCGCCAACACTCCCGCCGCGGAGCAGACGCCTGCTCGCCCCAAGTCCCGCTACATCCCTGCCCTTGACGGCCTGCGCACGCTTGCCGTCGTCGCGGTGGTGCTCTATCACCTCAACCTCACGTGGGCGCAGGGCGGTCTGCTCGGCGTCACGATCTTCTTTGTGCTTTCGGGCTATCTGATCACACGCCTGCTACTCAACGAAGTCGCTAAGACCGGACGCATCGACCTCAAGAGCTTCTGGATTCGCCGCATCCGTCGCCTGGTCCCCGCCGTGGTAACGGTAGTGTTTGTAACCTGCGCGCTGTGCACTATCTTTAACCACGTGATGCTCACCAAGATGCGCCCCGACATCCTGCCGTCGCTGCTGTTCTTCAACAACTGGTGGCAGATTGCCCAAAACGTCTCGTACTTCAATGCTCTGGGCGACCCCTCGCCGCTCACGCACTTTTGGTCGCTTGCCATCGAGGAACAGTTCTACCTGATTTGGCCGCCACTGCTGTTTGCCATGGTATCCATGCATGTGAGCAAGCCCAACACGCGCCGCGTGGTTCTGGGCTTGGCTGCTGTCTCCGCCATCGCCATGATGGTGCTCTATAACCCCGCCGCCGACCCCAGCCGCGTGTACTACGGCACCGACACCCGTGTGTTCTCGCTGCTGCTGGGTGCCTGGATGGCCTTTATCCCCGATCGCGACCTGGCGCCGGTGCGTCTCGCTCGTCGTTTGGGGCTCAATCGCCTAGCTGGCGCCGCCAAGCACGGCAAGAACGCCGAGGGCAAGCCTGGCGAGAAGGCCGACGAAGCAGCCGAGACCGCCCCGGCACAGCCGAGCGCCCTCGTGCGTTTTTGGTCCTCGCCCGCATCCATCGATGTGTTGGGCGTCGTGGGTCTGGTTGGCCTTGCCGCCATGGTCGCGCTCACCAACGGCTACACTGCCTTCCAGTATCGCGGAGGCACACTGCTGTGCTCGATCCTCACGCTCATGGTCATCGCGGCCTGCGTGCAGCCCCAGGGAATGGTTGCCCGCGCGCTGTCCGCCGAGCCGCTCGTGTGGGTTGGCAAGCGCTCGTACAGCATCTACCTGTGGCACTATCCCCTGCTGTTGCTCATGAACCCGGTCGCCAACATCAACGATACACCGTGGTGGCAGTACATTTTGCAGGTGCTGTTGGTGGTCGCCGTGGCCGAATGCTCATATCGCTTTATCGAGACGCCGTTTAGGAAGGGCGCCTTCGGCCGCACCGTATCCGAGTTCCGCGATGGCACCACCACGCCCGCCAACTGGGTGCGCGCGCACGTCCCTGCCTGCGCAGCCT
Source organism: Collinsella sp. CLA-ER-H10 (assembly GCF_040092475.1). Classification (NCBI taxonomy): domain Bacteria; kingdom Bacillati; phylum Actinomycetota; class Coriobacteriia; order Coriobacteriales; family Coriobacteriaceae; genus Collinsella; species Collinsella sp. CLA-ER-H10. The sequence continues at coordinate 44,711 of NZ_JBBNLM010000012.1, read as the reverse complement.
GCGCTGTCGTGTTGGTCGTTGCACTGGGCGGCCTGATCTTTGTGCCCGAGACGTCTGCGCTGAGCGGCGAGGGCGCCGAGGTTCTGAACAAGGAAGCCAAAAACACCGCACCGAAAGACCAGCAAGCGGCCGACGACACCGATAAGGACAACGACGGCTTCCCCGACGGCTCCTACGACCTGTTGATGATCGGTGACTCCGTGTCGCTGCGTGCCGTGGACGCCTTTGACGGTGTGTTCCCGCACAGCCATATCGATGCCGAAAAGGGCCGCCAGTTCGATGCGGGCCGTGCGACATTTGAGGGCTATATCCAGCAGAACCTTGCCGGCAAGATCGTGGTCTTTGCACTGGGCACCAACGGCTTGGTAACCGACGACCAGATCGACGCCATCATGGCCGATGCAGGAGATAAGCGTATTGTGGTGTTTGTGAACACGCGCAGCCCGCAGCCGTGGGTTGGCTCTACCAACCAGGCCATCGCCAACGCCGCTACGCGCTACAAGAACGTGCGCGTTATCGATTGGTACGGATACAGCGCTAACCGCAACGACCTGTTCGATGGCGATGGCACGCACCTATCGACCACTGGCGTGACTGAGTACCTCAACTTGATCCACGATGCCGTCAAGAAGGACCTGCCCGTACACCCCGAGGATCACGTCAACGATCCGCAGCCGGCAGCCGTCAAGTCTGCCACCGACGCGCTCGTCAATGCGCTCGCTCTCAAGCCGCACAAGTTGGGCACCGACAAGTAACCTGCAGCGCAAACTTCCCACATCCGGAGGGGGCGTCTGCCGTGGCAGACGCCCCCTCCGGCAGTTAGGGACGTTCCTTATGTGCCGGTACCTAGGGACACTCCTGGCGCAGCCAATGAAGACCTCTACGGATGAATTCCAGGCCGCTCCGTCGCTCCAGACATCGTTTCCGCGCCTCGCGCCTGCCCCAAACAATCAAAACAAGCCCTTTTCGCCGCACCCTCAAAGGTCTGTGGGCAAAAAAGGGCAAATATGAGTACTGTTACCATTTTAGTAGCAGGCAAAACCACCCAAAATGACGTCCGAGCGAACCCTACAACCCCCTAAGACAGCCAACCTGACTGGTTTAAGGCGTATTGGAGCCAATTTTAATGAACATACTATAGGTTATGTTTATTATCTTCTTGAATGTAAATGCTATTCACTTAGCAACAGTACTCATATTTGGCATTTTTTGCCCACTGCCATATAACTAACACCCTATAGCAGACAAAAACAGGCCGCAGCCCATCGCTGCGGCCTGTTTGGAGTCCAAAAGAGGCGCTAAGCGCTGTAACCCATCGCCTGCAGAACAAACATGACGACCGTGAGCACCGTAATCACACCGATAGTCGCCCAAGTGAGCACATTCCACACGCGGCCGTTGCGGTTAGTGCCCATAATGTGACGGTCAGCGGCAATAACCACCTGGAACACCAGAACCACGGGCAGTAGCACGCCATTGATGACCTGCGAGGTCATCATAATCTGGAACAGATCGACGCCGGGCATAAGCACCAGCACGGCAGAGATACCGATGATGGCCGTAATGATGCCGCGATAGACCGGGGCCTCGTCCCAGCTGCGGTCGGCACCGCGCTCCCAGCCAAATGCCTCACAGATAGCGCTCGACGTAACGCCCGGCAGCACGCAGGCGGCCAAGAAGCTCGCCGCGACCAGGCCCGAGGCAAACAGTACCGTGGACCACTGACCCGCAATAGGCTCCAACGCGCGGGCAGCATCGGCGGCATCGCTAATCTGAATACCCGCCGGGAACAACACCGTACCGGTCGTGATGATAATAAAGCCGGCAATGACATCGGCGGCAAGCGAGCCGCTCACGGTATCGATGCGCTGCAGCACGATATCGTCCTCGCCCGCGTTCTTATCGACCACGTTGTTCTGCGCCAAGAAAATCATCCACGGCGCGATGGTGGTACCGATCGTTGCGACCACGAGCGACACGTAGTTGGGATCATTTTGAATGTTAGGCACGACCAGGTCGACCGCGACCTCGCCCCAGTTGGGGCCGGCCATAAACGCGGCGACGACGTAGGTCACGAACACGCAGCTTACCAGCAGCAAAATCTTCTCGATGCGCTGGAAACTGCCCGACATGGTAAGCATCCACACCAGCAGCGCCACGAGCGGCACCGAGATGCTCGCCGGCACGCCAAACAGAGCAAGGCCACTCGCGATACCCGCGAACTCCGAGATGGTCACAGCCGTGTTGGCGATCAACAGCGCCGCCATAGCAAGTACACTCTTGCGCACGCCAAAGCGCTCGCGAATGAGCGATGCCAGGCCCTTGCCCGTGACGCAGCCGCAGCGCGCCGCGGTCTCCTGCGTCACGATGAGCAGCACAGTCATGACGGGAAGCATCCAGAGCATCTTGTAGCCATAGCTGGCGCCCGCGCTGGAATACGTTGCAATGCCGCCGGCGTCATTGCCCGAAAGCGCCGCCAACAGACCGGGACCCATAGCGCCAAAGATGGCCGCGATGGTCAACTTTTGCTTGGTGCCCGACTTTTGCTTGGTATTTTGCACGCGACCACCTAGCCCATGACCGACATGGCGAGCAGCACCGCAGCGGCGCAGTACGCTACGCACGAGATCATGACGGCAATAACGTTCATGGCGGTGCCCGACGTGTTGAGGTCATGCTCGTCACGCCAGAACAGCACCATCAGGTAAATCACGGCGCTCATGTTGCCAACCAGGCAAATGATGGCAGCGATATTAAAGCACCCGGTAAAGAGTTGCTCCTCAAACATGGACGCATCGGGGAATGCAGCGGTGCGCACCAGCTGCGCGCACAGGTAGGTCACGAGCGAAAGGATCAGGCCCATACCCGTGCTCTGGAAGAAGAATCCCAGGTACGGTTTGGGCTCGTCGTCGTGGCCGTCGTACTCGAGGAAGTAGTTCTTGACGAACGACACCATGCGCGAGGCAGCAAGCAGCACGAGCGGCATGGCGCACATGGGGAACACCACCAGATGCGCGGGGCCGAGCGCCGTTCCCAGCACGGTCGCCATGATGCACGACGCGATGCCCCATACAACAACCCAGTACTGGCGATGCACGAACCAGCTGAGCACGTTCGTCGAGTCGTCCGACGCGCTATCGCCCGAGCCGACACCGGCGATCTGCAGGTCCTCCTGGTGCTCCTCGGCGATAACGTCCATGGCGTCGTCGAAGGTTACGATACCCAGGATATGACGGTTCTCGTCGCAGACAGGGATGGCAACCAGGTCGTACTTGGTCATCTCGTCCGTCACGTCTTCCTGGTCCTCGTCGGGCGACACATAGACCAGGTCGCGATAGGCCAGCTGACCCAGCGTGGCGTCGCGGTCGGCTACGATCAGCGTGCGCAGCGAAAGCACGCCGGTCAGCATGCCGCTCGGATCCTCGGTATAGACGTAGTAGACGCTCTCGAAGTCCTCGTCGAGCTCGCGAATCGCCTCGATGGCGTCACCGACCGTTGCCGTGGCGGGCAGGGAGACAAACTCCGAGGTCATGATGCGGCCGGCGGTGTTGTCCTCATACCCCAGCAGGTTACGAATCGCCTTCTCCTCCTTGACGCCCATCAGGCGCAGGAGCTTCTCGGCCTTCTCGTAATCGAGCTCGTCGATCAGGTCGGCTGCATCGTCCGGGTCCATCATAGCCAGCATCGACGATGCGTCCGTGTCGGACAGGCCCTCGAGCATCTCGGTCATAAGCTCGTCGTCATCGAACTCCGAAATGGCCTCGGCGGCCTGGGCAGTATCGAGCTGCGCAAACACCTGCGCACGCAGGCGCGGGTCGAGCTGCTCGATAATGTCGGCGATGTCGGCAGGGTGCAGCTCGCCGAGCGTCTTGTGCGACACCGAGAGTTGAATGTTCTTGGTCGAGCGGTCGAGCAGGTCCATGTAGGACCAAGCGATGATGTCCTCACTGAGCGGCTTGCCCAGGTGCTTCATAAAGCCTTCGACGATATGCTCGAGCGCGGGGCTGATGGCGCGTAGCAGACCGCGAGCACCAACCTCGGCGCCCAGCAGGCGCAGCTGGTTTTCGCCCGACATGGAAAACTTGATGTCGTTTACGCGCACGACCTTCATGCCCTGCGTGTCGACAATCTGCTTGTTGAGCACGTCGCGGGCAAGCAAGAGTTCGGTCGGCTGCAGGTACGAAAAACGGATTTCGGTGGCCGACGTCTTAAGGTGTACACCCGTCTCGTCGATACGGTCGACCCATTTGCGCCAACTGATCATAAACGGCGTCTTGCCGGGACCGCGGAACGCGAGCGACGTCACGTGTGGAAAAACTTCGCCGGTAGCAATGCCAAAATCGTTCACAACGCCGAGCTTTTCGCCATCGACGTCCAAGACCGGCAGTTTGAGCATCTCACTCAGATAATTCAATGGTGCTCCCCATCATAATTCCTCCGGACGCGGCCGCGCGTGCGGCGTCCGGGGGCTTCTGGATATGTATACGCATGCGCGGGCGGCACGCCGCTCGACGCTTACACCCCGTGCATGCGCAAAAGCACCTGCATGGGGTCATCGACTGTATGGTCGAGGTTTGGATTTCACCTGTAACCTTTCTCTTGACCCTCATTAACCGCAGTAACTATAGCATCAGCTTCGCCCTGCGGCATCGAATTTATGCGCTGCACATTGCAGGCATACCAAACGCTGACGCATCCGTGACATAGTCATTGGGGACGTTCTTAAATGACTACCCGATAACTACTCTGTGGTGTCGTCGTCCTCGGCAAGTTGGGGGAACACGGCGTCCTTGGGCATGGTGACCTTCGTCAGCGAGGTGAGCTTTTTGCTCAGAGACGTGTCCGTCTTGACCAGGTCGCTGAGCGTCACGATCTTGTAGCCGTCGGCAATGAGGCCGTCGATGATCTGCGGCAGCGCCTCGAGCGTCTGCTCGGCGCATTCGTCTCTATCGGTGAGCAGCACGATATTGCCCGGCGTCACCGAATCGAGCACCGTCGAGACCTGCTCGTCGGCACCGTTTAGCAGCCAGTCGCCCGAGTCAATATTCCACGAGACCACGGCGGAGACCAGGTCCATCGCATCAATCCAGTTTTGCTCGTCAAAGGCAGCGTAGGGAGCACGCAGCAGCATCGTCTTCACGCCGGTCGCCGACTTAATCGCATCGGTGCCTTTCGTGATCTGTTCGCGTACCGCCTCACGGTCCTGACCCTTGAGCGAATCGTCGCTGTAGCTGTTGGATCCGATCTCGCACCCGGCATCGACAATCGCCTTGGCCGTGGCAGGCGAGGCCTCGGCCGCATCGCCCGAAAGGAAGAACGTCGCGGTGACGCCCTTTTCCTTGAGCACCTGCAAGATCTGTTTGGTGGCACCGCTCGGACCCTCGTCAAACGTCAGCGCCACGTACTTTTCGTTGCCCTTGGGCGCCACGCTGGCGCACGCAACAACGCAATCGGTGGCGGGCACAACCTCGCCGCGGTCCTGTGTCTTGCCCGACTGCTCACCAACCCACACCTCGGAGCGGCCCTGGACACCCCATGTCTGCACATACTCGATAGCGCCCGTGCCCTCGACCTTAAGCTTGGGCTCGATAACCGTAGCCTGAACCTCGTGCTTCTCGTAGGTGTTACGGCCATCCTTGACCGTCACCTTCTCGCCGCCCTCAAGTTCGCGGCTATCCCATTTGCCCTGTTTCACGCGCTTGCCGTCGACCTTCACCGACAGCTTTTCGCCCCCATGGCGCTTGAGCACGCTGTCATCGACGGCCAGCAGGTCGCCTGCGTCGTAGGTGTCAGTCAACTCCTGGTCGTCGATGAGATTCTGCAGCGTAGAGCCCACACGCACCGCGGTCTTCTGGCCGTTGAGCTCCACGTCCACACTGCGGTTGACGTAGCCCACGACGGCAGCGATAAACAGCACGAGCGCACAGCCCACGGCAATGAGCGCATAGGGCAGGCGAGACGAACGACGGGGCGTACGGCTGTTGCCGATGCGAGCGCTGCGGTCGCTAAAGCCGCGGCTATGGTTGAGATACATCGCGCCGGGCTTACGGTGACGCTTGCGCTGACCGCTGGGCAGCTGCCCAAGGTCGCGGCGCGCCGTCGGACGCGCGCCCGAACGCCCGTTTAAGTTGGATCCGTTTTGGCGCATGTGCCCTCCCCCATAAACACAGCAAGCCGGAGCAACAGGTCTCCGGCTTGCCTCCCATCATTTGGTACGTCGCTATTTTGTAGCTTTTGACGAGCCTCCGCTCGCCTTTTGGTATTCGTCCTTAAAGGCCTTGAACATGCCGCGCGTCTTGCCGAGCTGCTTGCCCAGTGCGCGACTGCCCTTGTCCACGGCAACCGATCCCTTGTCGTCGAGCACCTTGGCGCCCTTTTTGACCTTGTCGCCCACCACGACGCTGGCCTCGGCGGCCTTGGCAGCCGCACCGCCCGAATACCCGAGCGACTTGACCTCGTCCGAGACGACCATCGCGCCGTTCTCGTAGCCGCGCAGCATCGTCGGCGGCACCTGCGTGTCACCGACCAAAACACTCGAAGCAGCACCAGCGGTCACATAGAATGCCTGCACGATGCCCGAGCGTGGCTTGAACTCAACGTCCGAGCAATAGCCCACGACGTCGCCCGATTCCGTGCGCACGTCCATACCGACCCAGATGATGCAATCGTCCAGGTTGATGTCGAGGCGCTTGGCGGCGGCGGCATCGTACGTGTCCTTGACGTCATCGACCGCAATGGCGCCCTCGTAGACACCAATGGCGTCGAGCGCTACGAATCGATCGGGACGCTCGATCATGCCCGCGATATCGGACTGGCGGACCATAAAGCCGACCACGCGCGTACCGCCCGGGGTAAAGACCGGAAAGTGAATCTTTCCGAGCTTTTTAGGGCTGCGCGGCGTGCCGTCCTTTTTGGTGCGCTTGTCCTCGGTGGGCTTGCGATAGATCTTGGCGCCGGCAAAATCCCCGGCGCGCATTATGCCTCGGTCGAGGGCTCCGCAGCCTCGGTATCAGCCTCGACGGCGTTCTCGACCACGACGTCGGCGGCAGGCGTCACGTTGCCGCCCGAAATGGCGTCGTTGAGCTGCTCGCGCAGCTGGTCCATGCGCTCGCGGGCCAGGTCGACCTTGGCGCGCAGGTCGTCGGTCTTGGCGTCGACCATCGGGCCAAAGTCATTCACCGCAGCACGGGCCTCCTCGGCGCTGTGCTCGTAGGTGTCGCGCATATTGTCCCAGGCGTCGTTGGCGATATCGGCAGCCATGGCGCGGGTCTCGGCGCCCGAGCGCGGGGCCAGAGCAACGCCGACAATAGCGCCGGCAGCGGCACCAAAAAGTGCGCCGGAGACAAAGCTGAAAGTCTTACCCATGATCATTCCTCTCCTGCGGGCACGTCGGTGCCCACCGTTTGAATGCTGTCCATTATACCCGCAGCGCATCACTTGCCGCTCCGCTCATCTGCGTACGGCAAAGGCGCAGGTACGTGATGGTGATAAACGCGTAGGCCTACTCCTGGGACATAGCCGGCATGGCCACCGTGGCACCCGGGTCCTCGCCGGCGCCGTCCACGAGCGGCAGGCCGCCCTCATGCGCAGGTCCTGCCGGAACCGTCGCCGCACCGCCAAAGACGGCAGCGGAGGCCTCGTGGTTCTCGGCAACCGCACCCTCGGTATCAATCGCCACCTGGGGCTCGTCGTCAAAGTTGGGGACGCCTTGGGGCTCGGTGGGAACGGGCTCGGCGGTCGCATCGGCAACGGGCTCGGCGTCGGCCGGCACATTGCCCTCGTCAGCGCCCTCGTCCTCGGCAGCATCTTCGCCGTTCGCAGCGGCGACGGCCTCGTGAGGATCCTTGCCCTCGGCCTCGGCGCGCATGCCCAGCACCAGGTTGCGCAGGCCCGCGACCGTGCCCTCCACGTCGGGGGCAGGCTGGTCGGCGTGCAGATAGGCCCAGTCCATCATAAAGGTGGCCGAAGACAGCGCACCGATGGCCAGCGCGTCGTCGGGGCACGAAAGCTCAACCTCAAAGACGCGCTCGTCGTGCTCGCTTACGCGCGTGCGGCCGCACGAGATGCTGCCGGCAAGACCGGCCTCGTTCATGAGCTCGACCGTCACATGCTCAAGCAGATGGCAAAGCTCGGTCTGGCCCATGCAGTCCTGGAACTCGCGACCGGAATCACCCAGGCACAGGTGCTTGGCAATCGCCGGCACCAGGTAATACACGCGCGCCGTGGCCTCGATATCCTCCGAGGTCATGAGCGGCATGCCGGGGTTCACCAGCACATGCGCGCAGATCTTGTCCTCGCTGACGGTGACCTTAAGGATGTTGAACAGGCCTGCCATAACTCTCCCCTACTCTTCCTTGTCCTACTCGTCGCCGTCGTGCGGATTCGCGGAACCCGCACCCGACGCCGCCGGCTTCTCTGCCGAAGACTCGGAATCCTTCTTATCGGTTTCGGCCGGAGCGATCACGCGAATGAGCGAGATGCGCTGGCCACGCATCGACTGCACCTTGAACTTGTACCCCGCAACCTCAAATACCTCTCCGATGTCGGGCACCGAGTCGCAAAGCTCCAAAATCCAGCCGGCGATGGTCTCATAATCATCGCTTTCCTCGAGCGGCCAACCAAGCTCAATCGCGTCATCGCACGAAAAACGCCCATCAACGAGCCACTCGCGGCGCGAAAGGCGCGTGAGATACTTGTTGTCGGGGTCGAACTCGTCCTCGATCTCGCCGACGATCTCCTCGACGATATCCTCGATGGTGATAATGCCGGCCGTGCCGCCGTACTCGTCCACGACCACCACGATCTGGTCGTGCGAGGTCTGCATCTCGGACAGTAGCGGCAGGATGTCCTTGGTGTCGGGCACAAAGGTGGCGTCGCGCAAAAAGCCGGCGATGGGCTGGTCACCCTTGCCGTCGAGCGCGGGTTGGATCAGGTCCTTGATGTGCGCAATGCCGGCGACGTTGTCGGGATCCTCGTGATAGACGGGGATGCGGCTGAAGCCGGTCTGGCGCATGGTGGACAACACGTCGGCGACCGTCTCGTCGTCCTCGCACATGGTGGTGTCCACGCGCGGCACCATGACCTCGCGGGCAACGGTGTCGCCTAGGTCGAAGATCTCGTGGATCATGCGCTTTTCCTCGTCGAGCAGGTCGTCCTGCTCCGAGACCATGTACTTGATCTCTTCTTCCGAGACGTTTTGGCGGTCGTCGGCGCTCTTGATGCGCAGGATGCGGGCCAGGCCATCGGAGCAGGCGCCGGTCAGCCACACGAGCGGACGGGCGATCTTTTGGAAAAACGACAACGGTCCCACGACCTGCTTGGACACGCCCTCGGCATTGGCCAGGCCGATGCGCTTGGGGACGAGCTCGCCGATCACGATGGACACGAAGGCGACCGCGACGGTGATGATGACCGGCGCCAGGCCGCGCGCGATGGCGGAGAGCGGCGCGATGCCAAAGCTCATGAGCCACGTGGCGAGCGGGTCGGACAGACTCGTCGAGGCGACGGCGGACGAGGCGAAGCCCACGAGCGTAATGGCAACCTGGATGGTGGCGAGCAGCTGGTCGGAGTCGGCAGCCAGCTTAATGGCACGCTCGGCGCGCTTGTCGCCTTCCTCGGCCTCGTGCTCCAACACGGCGCGCTTGGCCGTGGTGAGCGCCATCTCGGACATAGAGAAGTAGCCGTTGATGAGGGTCAAAACGAGGGTGGTGATAAGGGAGATGGTTATGTCCATCGGGAGTTTCTCGAACCTCCAAGATTCGGGACGTCAGGTTAAAACGTTGATGGCGGATACGGCAATTGCACCGGCGCCCAAACGAGAACGCGGGCGCGCAGGCATGGTCGCTAGATTACGAAGAGGATCACCGCCATGAACTGGAAGATGCTGCCGGCGAGCACCCACAGGTGAAACACGCTGTGCAGATAGCGCACGTTTTTGGCGATATAGAACGGCACGCCCGCGGTGTAGCACACGCCGCCGACGGCGAGCAGGGCAAGTGCCACGGGGTTGAGCAGCGCCACAAGTTCGGGCAGCTTAAAGACAACGAGCCAGCCCATCAGCAGGTAGACCAGGCCGCTTACCCAGTGCGGTTGACGCTCGCGTAGGAAGCACTCGAGGGCGATGCCGATAATGGCGATGGCCCATACGGCAAAGAACAGCGCAGGGCCGCCGTCGTTTGCGAGCGTGATAAGGCAAAACGGCGTATAGCTGCCCGCAATGAGCAGGTAGATGCAGCTGTGGTCGATGATGCGAAACACGCGCTTGGCGCGCGCGGGCTGAATCGCGTGGTAGAGCGTGGAGGCTAGGTATTCGAGGATAATGCTGACGCCATAGACAATCGCCGCGGCCATGTGGGCCGGGCCTCCGCCGCGCAGGGCGGCGAATACGATCAGGAGCACCAGGCCCGCGATACCCAACAGGCAGCCGACACCATGGGTGACGGAGTTCATGATCTCCTCACCCACCGTGTAGTGTGGAACGGCCGCGGTCTTGGGTCGCGGCTTAGAACTGTCGCTCGAATCGGACATGCCGGTTACATCCTCCAACGTAAAGAGTTCTCAACACTATATCAAAGCGTCTAGGTACGTGCGAAATTTGCACCATACGTGACCCTTTGTTTACCCATTCTTTGCCTGTTGACGCATCAACGGCGAACGTCCATAATGCGCTTGCATTAAATGTTGATGTATTAACATCTTATAGGAGAATACCGCATGGCTCAAAACGCACGTTCCAATCGAAAGCTCAAGATAGCCGGCATCGTTGCACTGGTGGCTGTCGTTGCGCTGCTCGGATTTGCCGGCAACTTTCTGTTTGACTTCGCGCTGAATCCCCGCGCGCCATACACCATGAAGATGATGCAGGATAGCAAGAACGACAAAGAAGGTGAGCAGCCGGATGCCGAGGATACCGAGGCGCGGGCATGGTTTAAAGAGAATCGCGAGAGCAGCAACCTCACCGCGGACGACGGGACCGAGCTTGCCGCCTGGTATTTTGCTGCGTCGGAGAGCGCACACGACTACGCCGTCTGCCTGCATGGATATACCAACGAGCCCATCGGCATGGCTCGATACGTCAAGCGATTCCACGACCGCGGCATGAACGTACTCGCACCCGCCGCCCGCGCCCACGAGCGCTCCGGCGGCGACTATATCGGCATGGGCTGGCCCGAGCGCCTCGATGTCGTTGCATGGATTGGACGGATCGTTGCAGCCGACCCCGAGGCGCGCATTCTTGTCTTTGGCGAGTCGATGGGTGCGGCAACCGCCATGAACGTCGCGGGGGAATCTCTGCCCGCAAACGTGAAATGCATTATCGAGGACTGCAGTTATACGAGTGTTTGGGACGAGTTTTCTCTGCAGCTCAAAGACGTGTTCGGCCTGCCCAGTTTTCCCTTGCTCGATGTAGCAAATTTGGTGTGCAACGTGCGCGCGGGCTACGACTTTCATAAGGCGAGCAGTGTGGAGCAACTCAAACACGCGACGGTTCCCATGCTGTTTATCCACGGCGACCAGGACACCTTTGTGCCGTACGACATGCTCGACCAAAACTACGACGCGTGCGCCAGCAAGGTCAAGCAAAAGCTCACCATCCATGGCGCCACCCACGCCAAGAGTGCGCAAGTTGACCCCGAGCTCTACTGGAACACAGTCAACAACTTCCTCGACGAGTATTTTTAGGCAAAAAGCAACGTCTGGGGCTTTATCTGACCCCCTGTTTTCGGAAGTGCGGGGAAAATCGCGGGAAGCTCAACCAGACCACAGTTTTACCAACAATTTATCAGGGGTTTTGTTGCCAAAAAACGGTTTGTGGTCGGCGGTATTCGATTTTTCACCGCACTTCCGAAATGCCGCCCGTGGGCGCTGTGCTCACGGGCGACATTTGCTAACGTTGCGCTACAAATGCGCTTGTTTTGTCCAATAGCTAGGCGCTATTTAACCTCGATGAGCTCGTACTTGCTCGTGCCCAGGCCGATCTTCTCGGCATGCGCGATGCACGCGCGCCAGTCGGTGTCGGGATGCGTGATGCAGAAGGGGTCGTGCGCCTGCTCGCCCTCCAGATGCTCGTGGTTGTGCTCCATCTTGGCCGCGCTATCGGTGAGCTCGGTGTTGGGCAGCGGCTCGGACGCCATGACGGCGTCGGCGCAGGCCTGATCGATGGCGACCGGGTCGAAGCTCGCGAACATGCCGATGTCGTTGACGATAGGCGTATCGTTTTCGGGATGACAATCGCAGTTGGGGCTGATGTCCATAGCAAGCGAGATATGGAAGCTCGGGCGGCCGTCGACGACAGCCTTCGTGTACTCGGCGATCTTGTAGTTGAGCACGTCGGCCGCAGCGTCATAGCCGGGCTTGATGCAGTCCTGGTTGCATGCCGCAATGCAGCGTCCGCAGCCCACGCAACGATCGTGGTCGATGGCGGCCACGTGCACCGTGCGGGTGTTACCGTTGGCAAGCTCGCGCTCGCGGGCATCGTCAAACGAGATGGCGTCGTGCGCGCAGATCTTTTCGCAGGCACGGCAGCCAACGCAGTGCTCGGTCGCGACGTTCGGCTTGCCGGCGGCATGCTGCTCCATCTTGCCGGCACGGCTGCCGCCGCCCATACCAAGATTCTTCATGGCGCCGCCAAAACCGGCCTGCTCATGGCCCTTAAAGTGGGTAAGACTGATCACAATGTCGGCGTCCATGAGCGCCTGACCGATCTTGGCCTCGTGCACGTACTCGCCGCCCTCGACCGGGACGAGCGCCTCGTCGGTGCCCTTGAGGCCGTCGGCGATGATGATCTGGCAACCCGTGGCATACGGGGTAAAGCCGTTCTGATAGGCGGTGTCGATGTGCTCGAGCGCGTTTTTGCGGCTACCGACATAGAGCGTGTTGCAGTCGGTGAGGAAGGGCTTGCCGCCCAGCTCCTTCACGACATCCGCGACGGCGCGAGCGTAGTTGGGGCGCAAAAAGCTCAGGTTGCCCAACTCGCCAAAGTGAATCTTGATGGCGACGAACTTGTTCTCAAAGTCGATCTGCTCAATTCCGGCGTGACGGATGAGGCGCTTGAGCTTGTCGAGCTGGCTCTCGCGAGCATGCGTGCGCAGGTTGGTGAAGTACACCTTAGCGGGTGCTGCGGGTGCAGTTGCGGTCATAGATCTATCCCCTCGGTCTATATGGCGTTACAGACATAAGAGGATGGTACCCGTTAAAGTAGGGTCAAAGTCAAGCGCGACACCTAGTCATTGGGGACGCTCTTAAATGACTAGGTGGCTAGACGCGGAATTTGGTGCGTGCGAGGGCGAGGCCTGCGGCGGCGATGGCCACGGCGAAGAGTGCCGTGACGCCCAGGTCGCAGGCGATGTCGCCCAGCACGGTGGACGTTAAATCCGAGGCGAGTGCCTTGCTGATCGCGTCGTTCACCCAATATGTCGGCACAAAATGCGCCACGGTCTGCACGGCCGAGCCCATGAGCGACAGCGGCATCCAGGCGCCGCCCAAAAACGTCATGAGCATGCCAAGCAGGTTGCCCACGCCGTTGAGCAGTTCCTCGCGCGCGCCCAAGCTCGACAACGTAAAGCCAACGGCCAGAGGCGTGCACGCCAGGGCAAACGTCGCTGCCAGCGCCAAGCACACACGGCCCACGCCGACCTCAGCGACCGCGCCGGCAAAGCCCACGACACCCATCATGCTCGACACAAACCAGATGCAGACGGTGAGCACCGCGGCAGCCGCAAACACGGCAAGCGAACGTTGGCGCTCGGAGATTGGGCCGGCATCCATACGACGCACGCGCTCGGGCTCGTTCATGCCCGAGAACACCAGCCCCACCGACACGATGACCGACGAGATAATCGCGTACGCGCCAAAGTTGAAGTACGACTCGAGCGTGGCGGCGACTGTCGAGTCAACCTTGACCCGATCGATCTCGACCTCCGCGCGCTTGGCGGCGGCATGTTCGGCAGCCTTGGCAACGTCGCAGTTGGAGGCAGTGGGCTCAAGCGCCGCCGCAGCGCCTGCGAGCGAGATCCAGCGCGAGGCCTCGGTAGACGAAAGCGTCGCCGCCATGGTGCCGGAGCCGTACGTCACGTCGAGTTTGGGCAGGGACTCCCCCGCGCGAGCGGCCGCAACGAGGTCGCCCTCAAACCCCTCCGGGATAAAGAATACGCAGTCGGCGCTGCCCTTGGCGCTATTGCTCTTGGAGAGCGCGTCCGCAAGGTCGTAGGTGTCGTCGCCGACGCCCGTGACCAGCTCAAAGCACGAACCCAGATGCTTGGTAAGCGCACGCGAAAGGTCGCTGTCGTCGCGGTCGACCACAATCACGTTGGCATCGTAGGGCTTGTACTCGGTGAGCTGCGACGAGTTCCAGCTCACCGATGCCGCGATGAATACGCCCATCAGCGAAATGAACACCGTGTAGATAAGCAGGTAGAACGGGTGCGCGAGCGCCATGCGAAGCGCGGTCTTAAAGGTGCTCATAGCGGCTCCTTCCAAAGATCAGCGTGGCGGCGGCAACGAACAGCAGCGCCATAAGGACCAGTGCGCCGGCGCGAAGGGCGAAGGGCCCCAGGTCCTCAAAGAAATACAGGCGGTTGAACATGTCGCAGATAAGCTTGACGGGGTTGAGCCAGCACTCGGCCGGGCAGGCGCGGGCAACGTCATCGGCAAGCGCCATCGCCGGCTCGCCGTAGAGCCCGGCAAACAGGGCGCACGTGGTGGCAAAGCCCGTGAGGATGCCCGACTTGGACGCCTTACCGCCCTTAACGGGAAGCGTGCCCACAAAGAGCCCCAGGCCCGTGGCGGCAAGCGCGGAAGCGGCGCCGCCCACCAGACACAGTCCCTCGCGCCCGCCAAAGTCGACGCCCACGACCAGGCGCACATAGCCAATCGCGATCGTCATCGAGGCGAAGGAGACCAGCCACGAGCCGACAAAGATGCCGGCCAGCGACGCCGTCTTGGAAAGGCCGCCCACGCAGCGGCGCGCGCCAAGGCCCGACAGATTGGGCTGCAAATCGACGACGCTCAAGGCAGCAAACTCGGCAGACATCATCGCAACCAGGCCAAAGAGCGCGTAGTAGTAGATGACCGTGCCATCGGGCGTGGTGCGCGTCAGGCTAACGCGGCGGGTGCCGCCCTCGAGCGACAGGGCGCGCGCAACCGCCTCCGGGTCGGCGAGCGCCGCCGGGTTGTCCTGGGCAATCTGGGACATGAGCTCGGCATTTTGCGTATACGAGCTTGCCACCGTCTCCAGAATGCTGCGGTCGGTGAGCACCGACGAGGCGCGCGAGTTGTCATAGCTCGAAAGCAGCGTGAGCTTGGGCGTGCCCGCGTCGTCGACCGTGTAGATGCCCGCGACCTCGCCGGACTTGAGCGCTTTGCGCGCGGCAGCCAAGTCTTCGCACTCGTGGATCTCGAGCAGCTGGTCGTCGCCTCCCTTGGCAAGCGACGTCGCCACGTCCTTAAAGGTCGAAGCGTCCCAAGCCTCATCCGCCACGACGGCCACCGGCACCGGGTCGACCGTGCCGTCGGAGCTGAGGTTCGCAAACATAAACATGAACATCGTGGAAAGCGCGACGGGAAAGATCGCGCCCCAAACCCACGTGCTCGGCCGGCGCAGCAGCGTCTTGACCGTGGTGATGATGGTGTTGAACATGGCTGCCCCCTAGTCGCGCAGCTCGCGGCCGGTGATCTCGAGGAACACGTCGTTGAGAGTCGGCGGCTCGCTCCACACGCGGCCGAGCGCCACGTCGGCGGCGCGCAGCGTATCGAGGATGTCGACCAGATTGTGCGGGCTCGCTTCGCAGGTGCAGACGAGCTCGCCGCCCGACAGCCCAACCGAAAGCACATGCTCGAGGGCGCGCAGGCGCTCAACCGTGGCGGTCTCGACGGCGCCGACCTCGACGGTCACGCGCTCGCCCATCTGAATCATGCGCTTGAGTTCGTCGTTGGTGCCCTGCGCCAGCACGCGGCCGCCGTCCATGATCATGATGCGGCTGCAAATCTGCTCGACTTCCTCCATGTAATGGCTGGTATACACCACCGTGGCGCCCTCGTCGCGCAGGCGGCAGATGCCCTCCAGGATGGCGTTGCGGCTCTGCGGGTCGACCGCCACCGTGGGCTCGTCAAAAAAGATGAGCTCGGGCTCGTGCGCGATACCGCAGGCGATGTTGAGGCGACGCGCCAGGCCGCCCGAGAGCTTGCCGGGGCGAAACTTGGTAAAGTCGCCCAGCCCGACAAAGTCGATCGCCTCGTCCACCAGCGCGCGGCGGCGCTTGCGGTCGTTGACGTAAAGGCTGCAGAAATAGTCGATGTTCTCGCGCACCGTAAGCTCGTCAAACACCGCCACCTGCTGCGGCACCACGCCGATGCGGCGCTTGAGGTCGTAGCGGGCGGGCGTCATGGGTTCGCCGAACAGCTCGATGGTGCCTTTGTCGTAGGCAAGCAGCTGCAGGATACAGTTGATGGACGTAGTCTTGCCCGAACCGTTGGGTCCGGGCAGGCCAAAGATCTCGCCGGTGGCGATGCTCAGGTTAAAGTGGTCGAGCGCGATAAGGTCGTCATAGCGCTTGACGAGGTTTTCGACGTGGACGATGTCTGTCATGAGGCGGCCCTTCCGTTGATTGCGGCCCGGTACGATTGCATCATCGCAGGAGCCTCCGGCGCACGCCAGTGAGCTTTGTCACGAGTGCGGGGCTTGGCCGTGCGGCCCGCCGACGTCCCCGCTTTGCCGCACGGGAGGAATGTCACGGTTGCGCAGGCGGCTCCTCCACCACGCGCGGGTTCGCGTACAATACCCGTATGAACAGGCTTTTCGACAAATCGATCGTGCTGGCGTGCTGCATTGCGGCCGCCATGGGCCTTGCTGTGGACGCTCGCCTGGTCGCGGCGTTTTGCCTTGGCGTTATTGCCACCTCGCTGGCCGAGGTCGTACAGGGGGAACGCACACGCCACGCAAGCGAGACCGCAAGTTACGCTTACATCATCGCGGCTGTCTTCGTGCCGACGTTTGTGCCGTTTGCGCCTCTCGCCCTCTATGACATCGCGCGACGCGTGCGCCGTGAACGCATCTGGCCCGCGCTGGCGATTGGCGCCGTGTTTGTCTGCGCGCTTGCCGCGGACCTTCGCGGCGGCGCGCTCACCACCCGAACGCTCCTGCTGACCGCTATCCTTTCGGTTGCCGCCACCTTGCTATCGCTACGTACCGCCCAGTTGGAGCGCGAGCAGCAGCGCATGCGCCGTACCCGCGACGAACTGCAGGAACGAGCCCTCGCGCTCGAGGCGCGCAACCGTGATCTTGCCGATCGCCAGGACTACGAAGTCGAGCTCGCGACGCTCGCCGAACGCGCCCGCATCGCGCGCGAGATCCACGATAACGTCGGGCACCAGCTCACGCGTGCCTCACTGCAGGCCGAAGCCTTGCGCGTGGTCCACGCCGACGAGCCCGGCGTCGCCGCCGATTTCGCCGACGTCAAACGCACGGTTGACGAGGCGCTCCAGCTTGTGCGCACCAGCGTCCACGCGCTCAACGACAACGCCGTCGACCTTTCCGTGCAGCTCGAACGCATTGTTGAAGGCGCGCGCTCGGACGGCGGCCCGCAGATTGAGCTTGAAGTTTTGGCCGAGCATGCACCCGCCAACGTCGCCAACTGCTTTGCGGCGGTGCTGCGCGAGGCGCTTTCCAACGCCATGCGCCACGCTTGCGCCCAGACCGTCACCGTACGATGCATGGAGCATCCGTCGTTTTACCAGCTCATCGTTACCGATGATGGCGCGGACGCGACCCCGGCGAGCAGCAGCAACGTCGTAGAAGGCATGGGGCTCGCCTCCATGCGCGAGCGCGTCGAGGCGCTTGGCGGAACCTTCACCGCCGGCCTGCGCGCCGGCGCCCCCGGCTGGCGCGTGTTTGCCACCGTCCCCAAACAGCAAGGAGATGAGGACCGATGAGGCTCTTCGTTGTCGACGACGACCGCTTAGTGGTCGATTCGCTCAAGATTATCCTGGGCGCCCAGCCGCAGATCGAGGTAGTGGGTACCGGCGCCAACGGCAACGACGCGGTTTCGCTCTATGCCGAACACGCACCCGATATCGCGCTGCTCGACATTCAGATGCCGGAACGCGACGGCCTATCGGCGGCACGCGAGATTCTTGAGCGCGATCCTGCGGCACGCGTGGTGTTTCTGACGACATTCTCGGATGACGAGTACATTGTGTCGGCGCTCAAGTTGGGCGCCCGCGGCTACCTGATCAAAACCGATGTCGCCGCCATTCCACCGGCATTGGCGCAGGTCATGGACGGCAAACGCGTGCTCGAGGGCAAGGCGATCGAGGATATCAACTTTGATGGGGCGGGCGTCGAGGCCGGCGCGACCCGCCGGCCCGCGGCCTTTGTCAGCCTGACTGACCGCGAGTTCGAAGTCGCCGAGCTCATCGCCCGCGGCCTCGACAACAAGGAGATTGCCGCCACGGCTTATATGGGAGAAGGCACGGTGCGCAACCACATCAGCTCGATCCTGGCCAAAATGGGCCTGCGCAACCGCACCCAAATCGCCATCGCCTACCTGCGAGGGTAATTACCCAACGGCCGACCGCTCCGGCTTAGCAAAATGGCTGCTACCGATTTAATACCATTTCAAAACTATGCCGGTTTACGGGGCTAAACTCAGGATCCCCATCCATACCCACGTTTTCCGTCAAATGACGGCTCGTCTACCTGCGGTTTTATTTTCACGAATATCGGCATGGTTGGGGACTCGTGACTCAGCCCCGTAAACCGACATAGTTTTGTTCGGGCGGCCCTGCACGAGCGCCTCCGCAAGCCTCGTGGAACCAAAATGACCCGTTTCCCTCAGTCCCCGGGGGATCATTTGACGGTGCCCGCCACGAAACCGGCCCATCTACTACGTTTGACTCGGTACCCCTGACCATACCTTCATTTTGAACAAAACCGCAGGCGTACTACCTGCGGTTTTGTTTTCGCGTTTTTTAGCATGGTTGGGGGTAAGGGACTAAACGTAGTAGATGGGCCGGTTTCGTGGCGAACCCTTCTCGCCTACGCACAAAAGCGCCGCCACGGAGGAGGGAGATACCTCCGTGGCGGCTGGGGGTGGGGGTGGGGGCTATGTTCTGGCTCCCCGCCGGCCGCCCGGGGCCTTTTGGCCCCGGGCGCTGCCAGCGTGCCTAGCGCTTACGGATACCCCAGACCAGGGCTCCGACGCCGGCCATGGCAATGACGAATGCCATGAGCAATGCGGCGGCCTGCTGGTCACCCGTGGTGGGCAGGAAACCCTTGACCGTCTTGACGATGTTCGTCACGGTCTTGGGCGTGCCGGGATCGGGTGTCGGCACGGGCGTCTCGGGCTTCTTGTACGTGTTGTTGAACACGATACCCTCGACGCTCTTGTCGCCCTTGGTAAAGGCGACGTTCGCCTTGAGGTTGCCCTCGCCGTCATCGACCACGTTGACGGTCACGGTAAAGACGGACTTGTCGTAGGTTATACCGGCCTCGTCGCCCTTGACCTCGCTGATGGTGTAGACGTACGTACCGGGCTCGCTGTACTCGAACTTGTCGAAGTTGATCTTACCGTCGGCATCGTTGGTGACGGCGGACTCGATGCCCTCGCCAACGAGCTTAAAGCTGAACTCGTCCTTCTTGAGCTCGCGTCCCTCGAGCACCTTGATGGCGCCGATGGAGACCTGCGTGGGCATGGCGTGATACTTGTTGGTAAAGCCAGCCGACTCGGTGGTTCCCTCGAGCTTGTGCGTCGCGGTCAGCGTGCCGTCGCCGTTGTCGGAAACGGTGGTCACGACGGTGTAGGTCGTGCCGTCATAGGTGACGCCCTTGTACAGGCCGAGCGCGTTGGGGCAAGCCTCGCGCAGCGTGTACGTGTGCGTGCCGGGCGCCTCGTAGCGGATCGGGCTCAGTGTCACAGTGCCGTTGGCGTCGTTGGCGCCGCTTGCGACAACCACGTCGTCCTCGAGCAGATCAAACGTGAACTCGCCAGCTGCAAGGTCGCGTCCGGTCAGACGCTTGACCGTCTTGACCCGATCGGTCACGGAAGAATCGGTAGGCGCCACTCTGTAGGTGTTGGTGAACGTGAAGGCAGCACCGTCGTCGCCTTCGCGCTTGACGCTCAGATGTCCGGTGCCGTCGTCAGTCACGGTATAGGAAACCTTGCGCGTGGCGTTGGCATCGTTAGTCACGCCAGGGGCGCTGCCGGTCTCGGTTACCGTGTACGTAAAAGTGTGCGAGCGCGGAGCGGTGGGGGCCGCAGGCTCGGGCTCGTCGGCGTTGGCGTCAGCGTCGGCCTCTTCAGCTTCGGTCTCGTCAGCCTCGTCGGCCTCGGCCTCGTCAGCTTCGTCCGCCTCGGCCTTATCGGTCGCATCGTCCGCCACGCCCAGGGCGCGGTTGAGGTCCTCGAGCGTAAAGTGGATCTTGCCAAATTCCACGTTGCCGGCCGCGTCGTTGGTTGCGGTCGTGCGCTCGGGCATCGGGGCACCAGCCTCGTCGGCGGTCACGGTAAAGGTGAACTTACCCGTGATGTCGGCCGGGGCCAGGCCCTCGGCAACCTGGAGCTTCTTAGTACCGGTGAGCGCGGCATCGACGGCCTCGGCGCCGTAGACGTTCTCGAACAAGGGCTCGACGCCGCCGTAGTCGACCGTTGCCGTCAGGGTACCGTCACCGTTGTCGACGACGATAACCTTAAAGCCAAAGCTCCACGTTGTAGCGGAAACGCCATTTGGCAGCCCGAATAAATCTTCGTAGGCCGTGTAGTTAATGGTCCAGGCAAGCTTGCCGTCCTTATCGGTACGATGGGCAAGCCCAGCAGACTCAAGATCGGCAAGCATCTTGGTGTCGTAGTGCAGAGCATCAAAGCTCACGTGCCCGCCGATATTGGGCTTGAGATTTTCATAACCCACAAGCTCACCCTGATAGGCGATACCGAACCAGAACTCGCCGTCGACCATCGGGCGACCGGTCAGGGTCTTGGCGGCAACGACCTGAGCAGCGGTGCCACCAGGCGTGTTGGTCGTAGCGCTATAACTGTTGACGAACGGAACCACGGCGCTCTCGACCGCAGCCGCGCCGGTCTTGTACTCGGTCACCAGCGTGCCCTCGGAACCGCCGGAGACGGTCGTCGTGGCGGTGAGCGTACCGGCGGTGTCGTTGGCGATGGCGATCGTCACGGTGCGGACAGCGTCGTCGTAGGTGTAACCCGGCTGGCCGTCGTTCTTCTCGGCCACGGTGTACGTAAAGGTCTTGCCGGCATCAGCCTGCGTAAATTTGGCCTCATGGCCCGCCAGGATGTCAATCTGACCGACCGTTCCCTCTATCGTTGCAGGAGACTCGAAGTTGTTGGCCCCGGGAAGCAGGCCAAGTGCGCGAGCCGAATCATCGTCGGCGGGCGTCACGGTAAAGGTGAACTGCCCCTCGGTCATGGGACGTCCGTAGAGGGTCTTGCTGAGCTTGAGGCCGCCGGCCGCGGCGTAATCGAGCTCAGTGCGGTACGTGTTGGTAAAGCGTCCGTTTTCCTTCTTGGTGACGTTTGCGGTCAGGTTGCCATCGCTGTCCTCGGTCACGGTCACTTCGGCGGTTGCGACATGCGCGTCATACGTCATACCGACCGTGCTGCCCGCGTTCTCGCGAATCTCGTACTTATAGGTTCCGGCGGCAGCGTAGTGAATCTTGCCGAACTTGATGGCGGCGATGCCGTCCTTCGCGTCCTTCTTGCTCACGGTTACGGTTGCGGGATCGGGCAGCGGGGCGCCTTCGGGGGCGGTGATGGTAAAGCTAAACTCGTCCCCATCCGTCCAGTCGCGGCCGCTGATGACCTTGCTCAGGTCAAAGTCGAGCTCTGCATCGAGCGGGGTTACGCTGTAGGTGTTCTTGAACTCGGCGGGCTCGGTACCTTTCAGGACATGCTCGGCCTTGAGGGTGCCGTCGCCGTTGTCCGTGATGGTGGTCTCGATGGTGTACTTGGCGTCGCTGTAGGTGACGCCCTTGCTGGTGGTTCCGCCCTTGGCCTCGCGCAGCGTGTAGGTGTGCTTACCAAGCTTGTCGTAGGCGATCTTGTCCATGGCGATCGTGCCGTCGGCAGCGTTGGTGCCCTTGGCGACAACCTCGTCGCCCTCGACCAGCTCAAAAGAGAACTCGCCGGCAGCGAGCTCACGCCCGGTCAGGACCTTGTTCGCGGTGATCTGGTCGGTGACGCTCGTCTCGACAGGCGTCACGTTATAGGTATTGGTGAACGTAAATGCCACATCGCCGTCCGGCTTGCAGGATACGCTCAGATTGCCCTTGCCGTCATCGGTCACGGTGAAGGAAACCTCGCGCGACAGCTTGGCGTCGTTGGTCACGCCAGCGACCTCGCCGGACTCGGTCACGGTATAGGTAAAGGTGTGCTCGCGCTTCTCGGGCTTCTCGCCCAGAGCCTTGTTAAGGTCGTCGAGCGTAAAGGTAATCTTGCCAAAGTCGACCTTGCCCTTGGCATCATTGGTCACGCTCGCATTCGCGGGCATGGGTGCGCCCTCTTCACCGGTCACGGTAAAGGTGAACTTGCCGGCAATGTCAGCCGGGGTCAAGCCGTCGGCGACCTGCAGGTTCTTGATGCCCGCAAGCGATGCCTCGACAGCATTCGTGGTGTAGGCGTTCTTGAACTCGATGCTCTTGACGTCCTTGGCGTCCTTCAGCTCGTGCGTGGCAACCAGCTGGCCCTTGCCGTTATCGGCGATGGTCGTCACGATGGTGTAGACCGCGTCATCGTAGTCAATACCGCCGGCGTTGCCCTTAACCTCATGCAGCTTGTAGGTGTGCTGGCCGATCTCGGTGTACTTGATGGCACTGAACGTCACCTTGCCGTCGGCGGCGTTCTTAACGGTCTCGACAGGCTTAACTTCCTTGTCAATGATTTCGAGCAGCTCAAAGCTGAACTCGTCGGCCGTAAGGTCACGCCCGGTCAGAGACTTGGTCACGGTAATCTGGTCGGTGACGCTGGACTCAACAGGATTCGTGGCGTAAACGTTCTTGAACTCGGTCTCGCCCGAGGTCACCTTCACGCCAGCGCTCAGCTCACCCTTCTTGTCGGGCGTTACCGTCACGGTGATCTCCGCGACGTTCTTGCTGTAGGCGATGCCGTCAATCGTGGTCCCGGCATGCTTTTCACTGACCTTGTAGACGTACGTGCCAGGTTCGGTGTATTCGATCGTGCCGAAGTCGATGGCAGCCTTGCCCTGGTCCAGGTCAGCCTTACGCACGGTCGCAGTCCTAGCCGCAGGCATCGGGGCGCCGCTCTCGGATGTCAGGCCAAACTCAAACGCGTCAGCATTCGTCCAGTCGCGACCCTCGAGCACCTTGGTCAGGCCAAAGCTGGCCTTGGTGTTCACCATTGCCGGCGTCATGTCATACGCAAAGCTGATCTTGCCGTTGTTGCCCAGGTAGGAATTGACATGCGTCGCGGTCGCCTTGGCAGACACGTTGTTCCACTTGGGGTTGAGAACGTCGGTCGCGGTACCAGTGCTGTTGCCGCCCACGCTGCCCTTGGTAGTGTGGAGCTCATCGATAAAGGCCAAACGCGCGGTTCCCACGCTAAACGAAAGGTTGCCGTCCTCGTCGGCAACAAGAGCGCCGTCAAACTTCGCTGCGTCGCCGCCGACAAACTCGATGACAGCAGTGGCGGGCTTGGCCTCGCCGTTCGAGCCCCGCTCCTCAAACTCATCCTTGTAGTAATAGGTGCCAGTATCTGCCAGCGAATTCTTTGCAGGCTGCGTGCAGTCCTTATCCGCGTAAATGGGAGTCTGCTTCTGGAAGTAGTAGTAGCGGTTGGTGTCGGCCGGCTCAAAGGTCGCAACCGTATCACCCAGCGCACCACCGCTCCACTTGTTCGCGTAGAAGCTCACGGTCTTGGTGCCGTCAACGACAGTCGTATTATGCTCGATGTAGTTCTTGAGCCCTGCTACCTTCTCGGGCGTAAACAGGTTGTCAAGTGCGGCGCTCTTCACGCTCGAGGCATACTTCACCTGAATGGGCTTAACGTTGTCGACCGAAAGCTTGCCGTCTACGGTCTTAAAGTGACTCAGCGGAATCAACGACGCAGGAATGTTAACCGTTACGATATCGCCCTTCCGGGGATTGTCATCGCCAGCACGCTGCACGGTGATGAGCAGGTCTTTTGCCTTGCCGGAAAACTCGTAGGTGTCGGTATTGGTTTCTTTGTTGACCGTCTTGCTCGCCTTGGTAAACGACATGCCGTTGATGACGACTTCGGTAAATCCGTCGACCTG
Source organism: Collinsella sp. CLA-ER-H10 (assembly GCF_040092475.1). Taxonomy (NCBI): domain Bacteria; kingdom Bacillati; phylum Actinomycetota; class Coriobacteriia; order Coriobacteriales; family Coriobacteriaceae; genus Collinsella; species Collinsella sp. CLA-ER-H10. The sequence continues at coordinate 20,453 of NZ_JBBNLM010000012.1, read as the reverse complement.
CATAAAGTCGCCCAGCTCGTCGGCAAACGTGATGTAGCCGGACTTGGTCTCGTCGTAGCCCTTATGGATTTCGGTCGGATAAGGCGGCTCCGATGTGATGGCCTGTGAGATGTCGTCGAAGACCTTCTTGAGCTCTTCAGCATTGGTCGCCGACTTGTAGTAGTCGGAATTTTCCGCGCGCATGCCAAGCTCGTCGCTCGCATACGACGTGGCATCGGGATAATTACTCGACACGGCGTGCATAAACTTGTTGACGTCGCTTGTCCCCTTTTTCGAGGGATCGGCAACGGGGTCCGCTCCACTAAAGATGCCGATGGTATAAACGGTGGCCTTGCCATCCTTCATCTTCTTGGCAGCCGTCACGGCAGCATTGGCGACGTCAGAATCAAACTCGCTGTAGCTCGTTGGCTTGCCGTCGGTAAAGAACACAACGATCTTCTTGGCATCTGCGCGACCAGAAGTGATATCCCCGGCCAGTTCCAGACCATAGTCGGCACGCGTAGCACCGCTTGGCTTGATTCCAGCAACTGTATCCTTAAGAGCTTTCACGTTGCCACCGGAGCAATCGGTCAAACCCTTCATTACCTGCGAGTGGTTGTACTTGTATTGGCCTTGATAGTACGTGTCATTGCCGACCTTATCAGTCTTATCACCCGCAAACTTAACAATGGCAACCCTATGCTGCCTATCAACGACCTCGATAGCCTCGTTTTGTTTGGCGATGGTATTGATAAAGCTGTTCGCAGCGCTCTTCAGTGCATCGATACGCTTGGTGCGATCTCCGCCACCCATAGGATCATCCATCGAGCCGGAGGCATCCAACACCATCACGATGTCGAGTGGCGTGGTGACTGTCACGGTTGAATTAGACGTCGAGGACATCGCCGAAAGCGTGGTCAAAAAGTCCGACTCTTCGTTTTCCCCGGTTGCCTTGACCGTCTTGTCGGTCCAGATTCGGCCGACGTTTTGGGTCGTTACCTTATTGCCACCGTGGCCTGCCGCCCAGATTTCCCAGCGACCGCTGGTATCGGGGTCGACGACCGTTCCGTTTACTGTCGGCCCGTCCATTCCGGTACTGGACCTGGCGTTGGCCTCGGGCAGCATGGCAAATGCTGCAGCCGGCAATACCAGCACTACGGCCAGTATCACCGCCAAGAGACCCCTCGTGTACTTACCCATCGTGTCTCCCTTCTCGCGGGCTCAGACCTTGTATCAGCCTAAAGTTACGAAATGAGACACAATTCGGGCAGGTGACACACGTTCCAGATTCGGTTTTGGGCGTGAGACAAATGTCTCACCAAAGTTGAGACACGAGAGTTTTCGCAAGAAAACGGGTGCGACTCGGAGCCATCAAGCAAAAATGATCCGTTTTCCTCCGTCCCCGGGGGATCAGTTGGTAACGCTCGCCACGAAACCGGCCCATCTACTACGTTTAACCCGATACCCCTGACCATAACCGCGTTTTACGAAAAACCGCAAGCGTTCTACCTGCTGTTTTCTTTTCGCATTTTTCGCCGTGGTTGAGGGTAGCCACCCAAATGTAGTAGATAGGCCCATTTCATGGCGAACGGGTCACGCGGATGTCCTCGCAAGGCCAAAATAATCCGTTTTCCTCCGTCCCCGAGGGATCAGGGGCTGGTACTGATATGGTGTCATTTCAAAACTATGCCGGATTACGGGGCTAAAGTCGGGGCCCTCATCCATACCTTCATTTTTTCAAAAACGGCAGGCTATCTACCTGCGGTTTTGTTTTTGCGATTTTCTGTATGGTCGGAGGTTCGCTATCCAGCCCCGTAATCCGGCATGGTTTTGTTCGTGGCGGTACAACCGCGCGTTTAAGCGCGGGGCCGGTGGGGCAATTTTGCCCCACCGGCCCCCATTCCAGCGCTATACCAGCCCAATTCCAGAGCTATTCCGGCTTGGTTTCTACCGTGGGAGTCTTGTTCGCCGCAACTGGAGTACGAGCGGTGTCCATAGTCAGGCAGTGTTTGGGGCAGCTCTCGATGCACTCGCCGCACACCACACAGGCGTACGGGTCGATCGACCACGTCCCACCCTTGCGATCGACCGCGAGCGCGCCCGCCGGGCAGCGACGTGCGCACATGCCGCAGCAGATGCACACATCCATGTCATTGACGATATGCCCGCGCAAGCGCTCGGGCGCCGTCAGCTTCTCCTGCGGATAGCACACCGTGACCGGCTGCTTGACCATAGAACCCAAGGCCGTCTTGGCAAATGTCAGTAAACTCATGCCGCGCCTACCTTTCCGTGCAGCTAATGCAGGGGTCGATGGTCAGGATAATCATGGGCACGTTGGCAAGGAGCACGCCCTGCAGCGCATGCGTCAGACCTGCCAGGTTCTGCGACGTCGGCGTGCGCACGCGAAAACGGTCCAGGTTCTTGGTGCCGTTGCCGCGCACATAGTAATACGCCTCGCCGCGCGGCTGCTCAATCACAACCTCGCCGCGCGCGCCGTCGGCCGGCGTGAGCTTGGTGCGCCCACCGATACCGTCGTGCGGGATCTTGCCCACAAGCTCCTTGATGATGTCCATGGCCTGCGTGACCTCGGCACAACGCACCTGGCAGCGGGCATAGCAGTCGCCATCGCTAGCAACGATAGGCTCAAACGCGGCCAGATCCGCATAGGCACCGTCGCCAAACATGCGCACGTCGTAGTCCACGCCCGAGGCGCGGCCGAACGGGCCGACCATCGAAAGCTCCAGCGCATCCTTCTTGCTGATCACGCCCACGCCATGCAGGCGCTCGCCGCAGCTATTGTCGTCCAAAAACGTATGCACCAGGGCCTCGTAGTCGGGACGCATGGCATCGAGCGTCTGGACAATACCCGCCAGCTCGGAGTCCTCGATGTCGTGCTTAAGGCCGCCGATCTCGTTGATCGAAAGGATCACGCGGCCGCCGCAGGTGCTCTCGAAGATCTTGAGAATCTGCTCGCGCAGGGTCCACGAACGATAGAACAGCGCCTCGAAGCCAAAGGCATCGGCGAGCAGGCCCAGCCACAGCAGGTGCGAGTGAATGCGCGAAAGCTCATGCAAAATGGTGCGGATATACTGCACGCGGCCGGGCACCTCGATGTCGAGCATGCGCTCGCAGGCGCTGGCATAGCCGCAGCTGTGGCCCACGGCGCAGATGCCGCAGATGCGCTCGGCGATGTAACCAAACTGGTGCATGTCACGCTTTTCGGTGAGCTTCTCGAGTCCGCGGTGCACAAAGCCGATCTGCGGAATTGCCTCGATGACGCGGTCGTCCTCGATCACCAGGTCCAGATGAAGCGGCTCGGGCAGCACCGGGTGTTGCGGGCCAAACGGAATAACGGAGCGATGTGCCATGGACCTTACGCCTCCTTTTTCTGCTTGTCGCGGGCGGCCTTGGCGGCAAGCGCCGCGCGGACCTTGGCCGCTTTCTCGGGATCCATGGCGGCGAGCTTTGCTTCCAGCTCGGCAGCCTTGAGCGCGGCCTTGGCGGCAGCCTCGTCATGCTGGGCATCGGAGCCGGCAGCCGCAGCAGGCTGAGCGGCGGCGCCTGCGGCATCGCCGGCGCTCGCAGCGCCCTCCCCTGCAGCAGCCGCGGCAGCCTTCTCGGCCGCGGCCTTGCGCGCCTTGGCCTCGGCGGCGGCGCGGACCTTCATGGCCTTCTCGCGCGCGGCTTTCACCTCGGGCGTGATGACGCTCATGGGCTCGGCAGTCGAGACCTGGTAGAAAAAGCCCTTAAAGTCAATCTGCATGTCGGTGATGGCAAGACCAAATAGGTCGTGGGCCTCATTTTCAAACGGGAATACCGCCGGATAATACGAGCTGATGGACGGAATCTCCTGGTACTGGTCGATACCCTCGACTACCAGGTTCTCGATCGCATAGCTACCGTCCTGCGCAATATGCTCCTGAGCAGCACGAACGTCGATAAACGTATAGACCAGCCGATACGTGCCGTCGTCGATGTTGCGCTCGGCGTGCATTTGCACAAAGCGCGCGCCGACGCCCTTGAGCGCCTGGACATGCGACAGGAGTTCGTCGATCCCGACGGTGGTATAGATTGCCTTTTGCATTACTCGGCCTCCTTTGCAGCGGCTGGCGTCCCGGCGGGTGCGTCGCCAGCGGCGGGTGCGGCGGGCGTCCCGGCAGGGGCGTCGCCGACCCCCGCAGCCACAAACCCGTCCTCGCCCAGCTCAACGCCACCGTCCCAGGTAGCAGCGCCGCCCACGGTAAGTGGGTCGCCGCCGGCGCGCATCACGGCCTCCTTCTGGTCCAGGATGCCGCATGCCTCCACGATGGCATCGATCACGGTCTCGGGGCGAATGGCGCACCCGGGCGCGTACACGTCCACGGGAATCGCGCGGTCCACGCCGCCGATCACGTTATACGCATCGCGGAACACGCCGCCCGAGCACGCGCAGATACCGCACGCCACCACGCACTTGGGCTCGAGCATCTGGTTGTAGATCTGACGCACGACGGGCAGGTTCTGGGCATTGACCGAACCCGTCACCAAAAAGATATCCGCATGCTTGGGGTTGCCGGTGTTGACCACGCCAAAGCGCTCCGCATCGAACAGTGGCGTGAGCGAGGCCAGCACCTCGATATCGCATCCGTTGCAGCTCGAGCCGTCGTAATGAATAACCCACGGCGAGCGCGACATTTTATGATCCATGGATGCCGCCTCCTAAATAAACACGTCAACGAGGATGGGCATAAGGTTGAGCAGGCCAAACACCAGCGCCACGCCCCAGCCGAGCTTAAAGCAGCTGCGCCAGGTGCTACGGGCGAAGGTGTTGTCGATCAGGACCTCGACAAAATACGTCGCGGCCATCACGACCAGGGCGACCAGCCAGCTCACGGGGTTGTCCCAAACAAAGAACATGCCCACCCACATCAAAAACAGCACGGTCTCGCACCAGTGCATAAGGGTCATCTTGGCCAGCGTGCCGCCGCTCATCTCGGTGGCGACGCCCTGGACGATCTCCTGATGCGCGTGATGCGAGTACGAAAGATCGAACGGCGACTTACGCAGCTTGATGGTAAGCACCGCGAGCAGCGCGAGGAAAATGGGCGCGCTGTACACGATGATGGGGGCCGACTGCCCCGTCACGGCGATGGAATCGAAGCTGTCGGTGGCAAGGTACAGGCCCACGCTCATCAGCAGAACGGCAGGCTCGTAGCTCATAACCTGCAGCAGCTCGCGGTCGGCGCCAACCTGGGCAAACGGGCTTTGTGTCGAGGCGGACGCTAGCACCACAAAGATCGCGGCAAGCGTCACCATAAAGGCGCACAGCAGCGTGTTGGAGCCCGACACAAAGATGCCGCCGCCCACGACGGTGAAGATGAGCGCGCACGCCATGTAGGTATCGTCCATGGTGTTTACGCTGGCGGGGGCCTTGCGCAGCAGCTTGGCAACGTCGTAGAATGGCTGCAGCAAGCGCGGGCCCACGCGGCCCTGCATGCGGGCCGAAAGCTTACGGTCAAGACCATCGATCAGGCCACCAACCAAAGGCGCCAGCAGGGCAAACGCCACGGTGCCAACAAAAATGCCCAAGACGCCCGAACCTTCAAAATACTTGCCGCGCAGCACCGAGGGCGCGCTCATGGCAAGTCTCTCGGGCCCAATCCACGCGCAACACAGCAGCGCAAACACGATAATGCTGCAGCACACGACGCTACCCGCGGGGCCAATACGCTTCTCGCCAAGGGCGTCCTCCGAGTACCAATTGCGCTTTTCGGCCTTCACCTCGCGTCCCATCGAGCCGCGGAAATGGCGGTAATTGTCGGTCCCCACACCCGAAAGGTACACGTTGACGTGCGGTTTGTTGCTCACGCGGAACGACGTCAGCAGCACCACGGCGATAAACGCCACGATAACCACCATCAGATACATGGCGTCCTTGCCGATAACGTACGGCACGCGGCCAAACACCATGGCCAAGTAAGGCGACACCAGACCGCTCGAGATAACCGGGAACGCCACACAGCACAAAATCAGCAGCGCGGCGATGGTGTTGAGCGCCATCCATTCGGTCTTATGGACATTGACCTCAACGTTTTGAGCCGTGGGGTCAACGCCCGAAAGCTTGGCGAGCCACTTACCCCAGAAGTAAAACGTCGCGGCCGAGCCAAAGGCAAGCACCATGATCATGAGCACGTTGCCGGTCTGCGCGAACGCCACCAGGGCGCCCCACTTGGACACGAGCATGCCAAACGGCGCCACAAACATGCCCATGATACCCAGCATCATCAGGCGTGTCAGGTGCGGCATGCGGCTGAACATACCGTCCATGTCCTCGATATTGCGGCTGCCGATATGATGCTCGGCCGTGCCCACGCACAGGAACAGCAGCGACTTTGCCACCGTATGGAACAGGATCAGGAAGATGGCGGCCCACACGGCCTCGGGCGCGCCGACGCCCAGGCAGGCGCTGATAAGGCCCAGGTTGGAGATGGTGGAGTACGCGAGCACGCGTTTGGCGTTGCTCTGCGAAATGGCCATGAGAGCGGCGAGCAAAAACGTGATGGCACCCACACTCGTGACCATAAAGCCGGTCACGGGATAGATGGCATAGAGCGGGCTCAACTTGACCATCAGGAACACGCCGGCTTTGACCATGGTTGACGAGTGCAGCAGGGCGCTCGTGGGAGTGGGGGCAACCATAGCACCGAGCAGCCAGGTATGGAACGGCATCTGCGCGGCCTTGGTAAGGGCGGCGAGCGACAGCAGAACGACCGGCATCACCAGCAGCGCGGATTGCGCGGTTCCGGCGCCGGAAAGCTCGAGCATACCCGAGATGGTCAGCGGCATGCCGTTAACGTGCAGGTACATGAGTCCGAGCAAAAACGCGATGCCGCCCAGCATGTTGAGGATAATCTGGGTGAAGGCGTTCTTGATGGCCTCGGGCGTGCGCGTGTAGCCAATCATGAGGAACGAGCACACGGTGGTGATTTCCCAGCCGCAGAACAGCCACTCAAGGTTGTCGCTCGTCACGATGACGAACATGGCCGAGAGGAACAGGAACATAAGCGCCAGGAACTGCGGGCGACGGTCGGGCGCGGTCTGCCCGCACAGCGCGGCCTCGTGCTCATCGTGCGCTTGGAAGTCCTTCATGTAGCCCAGGGCATACACGCAGATAAGGCTGCCGACAATGCCGACGGCGAGGACCATGATTACGCTCATGTAGTCTAGGTAGAGCGGCGTTGCGGTGACGGCTTCGGCCGCGGGCAGCGTCATGGTCGCAAAGGCAACCGAACCCACCAGCTGCACCACGCCGAGCACCGTGGTGAGCGCGTTCCTATATTTGTACGCGCTGTACAGGATGACGGCGCACAGGATGACATCGATGACGGAGCTGATGATCGAGAGCACATGCGAGGTGCCGGGGGCAACCTCAAAGCTCTGCGGACCCGTGCCAAAAAACATGACGGCGACTACAACTGTCGCCGCCATAATAATGCCGGAGCCTACAAGCCCTACCGTATCGCGAGCTCGGTCACCGCGCGCGAGCAGCATGCCCAGCGCCGGTACCAGCGGAAACAGGGTAAGGAAATACAGTAGCGTCATACCATCACTCCCCCATGCAAAAACGCTGCAATTGTTTAACGTTATAGCTCAATTGAGGAGTAGCGACGGCGGGTTTTCGGCCAACTGGGGAGTTTTAGACGTACGGGGCAAGGGCACGTCTGCTTTGGAGCAGAGGGGCGGCAAGAAAAATGCGCCCCCTGTGGGCGCACCATCTCGTTCGCTATTCCGCCTTTTTTACGCGCGGCTTGCGACCGCGCGGCTTATCGATAAGCGCGTCGGCACCGCCATCGCGATACTGGCGGCACCAAGCCTTGACCGAAGACTCGCTGGGAATCTTGTGCTTGATCATGGCCTCGCGAACCGTCAGGCCGTTTTCCAGACGGTCCTTAACCACGGCGAGCTTTACGTCGTACGAATAGGTGTGATGGCGAGCGCCCGCGTTGAGCACAGCGTCGGCACCGCCCACGGCATATGCACGGGCCCACTGACGAGCCGTGGCCTGGGGAATGCCGAGCTTTGCAGCGAGGGCGCGGTGACCGACCCCCTCTTGGAGGATCTCGACGGCACGCTGCCTAACCTCGGGCGTATGCGTGCGAGTCCTAGTTGCTTCCGACATACCTGCCACTTCTTAGCCTTAACCGTTAATCTGCTTTCTTACGTGCACGCTAGATAGTAGCATTTTGCTGTTTGCTCAAAGCAGTTAATTAAAATAGACGCGGCATTATCTGGGCATTTGACACCTATTTACGGCGTTTCTTTATCGATTATTTACGCTGGTAGCTAGCTCGCAGCTAATCGTCATTCGTTTGCCAACAAAATTGGCATCTCTTTATGTCCTTTGGTCTAGAGGGAATAATTATTAACCTCTCCCCCAATAATTTTGAGCGGCCTGCAGGGCAGTGACGCCTCACTTCTCATGATTACCGCGCATTGCCATCCACCCGAGCAAAACAAAAAGGACGGGACCTGCTGCGCTTGCAGACCCCGCCCCGGTTGACACCCGATGGGACGCAGTCGGGCGAGGCGAATCCGTGCTACCGCCCCGCCCCGCTGCGATGGTCAGCTACAGCTCGTTGGCCGCGTGATATGCCGTGCGAATGGCGCTCGCAATGTCGGCGGTGCGCTCGCCCGAGCAGTCGCCCACGCAGGTCACGGGCACCGTCACGCTATCCAGGTCAAACGCGTTGGCCTTGGAGCCCACGGCCATCACCACGTAATCGCAGGCGATCTTCACCGACTCCTCGGCGCCGTCCTCGGTGGTGCGAACAGCCTCCACGCCCTCGTCGGTAATGGCGGTCAGGCGGGTCTTCACGTGCTGCTCCACGTTGTGCTCGGCAAAGTCGCTCATGATCAGCGGCAGAATGGTCTCGGACTCGCCCGCGGCAATTTTGTCGAGCATCTCCACGATCGCCACCTCGCAGCCGTGCTGCAGCAGGTACTCGGCAGTCTCGGTGCCCACCAGGCCGCCGCCAATGACGGCGACGCGGCCCGTAAGCTCAACCTTGCCGGCCAGCACGTCCCAGCTCGAGACGACCTTGTCCGAATCGGCACCCGGAACGGGGATGACCACGTCGTGCGCGCCCACGGCCACAATCGCGGCGTCGGCGGCGTTGAGGTCCTCAGCGGTAGCGACGTGGTTGAGCTCAACCTTCACGCCCAGGCCAGGCAGAATCTTCTCGTAGTACTCGACCGAGCGCATGATCTCGTCCTTGCGCGGAGGCGCAGCCGCCAGCACAATCTGGCCACCCAGATGATCGCTCGCCTCGTAGACGGTCACATCGTAGCCGCGCTTGGCCGCCACGCGCGCGGCCTCCAGGCCGGCGATGCCGCCGCCCACCACGGCGATCTTCTTGTCGCCCTCGCCCGGCTTGATGGCAACGGTCGCCTCGTCGCCGTTCTCGGCATTGAGCACGCACGAGATGTACTTGCGGTTTTGAATCGCGTCGACGCAGCCCTTGTTGCAGTTGAGGCACTCGCGGATGGGCTCACCCGTGGCAGCCTTCAGCGCAATGTCGGGGTCGCACATGAGCGAGCGGCCATAGGCGATGATGTCGGCCGCGCCGTCTTCCAGGATCTTCTCGCCGGCCTCGACCGAGACCACGCGGCCGACGGTGGCCACCGGCACGGAGACCAGGGCCTTAACGCGCTCGGCCACCGGCAGCGTCCAGTTGTAGGGCATGGCGCCCATGGGCGGAATGGTATCGCCCATGTTGCCGGTGTGGTTGGCCTGCGCGACCTGGATCATGTCGATGCCGGCGCCCTCGAGCAGCTTGGCAAACTCGCAGGCCTCGTCGGGCTGCAGGCCGCCCTTGCCGCGCGGCGTGCCGTCGGGGTTCTCCATGATCACGGGGAGCTTGTACTCCACCATCAGCTGCGGCGCGGCCTCCTTAATGGCAGCGACGACCTCCAGCGCGTAGCGAACGCGGTTCTCGAACGAACCACCGTACTCGTCGGTGCGCTGGTTGAGGATGGCCGAGCACAGCGAACCCACCAGGCGGTCGCCGTGGACCTCGATAGCGTCGATCCCGGCCTGCTGTGCGCGAGCGGCCGAGGCAGCGATGGCCTCCTTGATCTGGGTGAGCTGCTCTACGCTCGCCTCGTTCACAAAGTGCTGCATGTCGTGATGCAGCTTGGCGTAGGCCTGGTTGCGGATCTCGTTGGACTCGGCCATCTTGGCGGCAAAGGTCTCCTCGTCGCCGGCGGCCTTGGCCTCCTGCGCGGCCTTGGCGGCGGCCATGGATCCCATGACCATGCGGCCGACACCGGGCACATCGTACTCGGGGTGGAACAGCTGCAGCGCGACCTTGGCGCCGTGCTTGTGGACGGCGTCGGCCAGCGCCTTAAACGTGGGGATCTGGGCGTCGGTTGCCAGCTTGGGCGTGGGGCTTGCGGTCATGACGGGAGCGACGTCGCCGATGACGATGTAGCTCACGCCGCCACGGGCCAAGCGCTCGTAAAAAGCCAGGCTGCGCTCGCCGATGGAACCGTCACGCTCCTCGTAGCCGGTGGTCAGCGGCGGAAACATAATGCGGTTCTTGAGCTCAAGGGGGCCAACCGTAATGGGCTGGAGCAGCTTGGATGCAGGTGCGGTCATGAACATTCCTCTCTTGTAGGCGCGGCGGCGATGATGCCGCGTAGTTGTCTAGAGAATATGGCATGGGAATACAACAGCGCAACGGAAATCGGCGGACAGCAGGTAGCGGCAGGTGGATGGGGATGGGCGGGGCGGCCCGTCGGTTTATCTCAATCTGTAACAGTTACGCGGCAAAACCGGGTCTTACTGTTACAGATCGAGACAAACCAAACCCGCCTGCTAGAAAATCTCAATCTATAACAACAACTCGGCAAAATCCGTCCCTCGTGTTACAGATTTAGACAAACACGACCCAACCCACCGGTATATCTCGGTCTGTAACACCTAGCCGCCCAAATCGGGTCTAGATGTTACAGATCGAGATTTTGTTTGAGAGGCCGAGAATTGGACCGAAAACACGGTCCCGAAATAACAAAAAAGCTCGCCGGCTAGGCCGACGAGCTGCAAGTTCTTGGTCGCGGGGGCAGGATTTGAACCTACGACCTCCGGGTTATGAGCCCGTAGTTTCTAAACTTGTTGACACTCTTTGAGACTGTTTGACACCGCTATATAGGCAGGTAGATATACATTTCTTTCAAAAACACCAAATAGCGGTTCTGTTCGATTTCGACCAAAATTCGACCACTGAAATCTTGACTTTCGCCACTGCGTGGCATACGCTCGGAGCAGCGCACCCGAAGCGCCCGCTTCACGGGCCGCACGGGCGTGCTGCTCCGAGCGTATGCCACGCAGCCATGGAGTCACATTCGTATTCATTTGACCAAAGGATCGGCGCATGAGCAGGCCTCTTGTCGTTGGTAAGGGAAGCGCCCTTAAAAGCAAGACGCAGAAAAACGTGTACTATATCAGGCACAACATGGGCAAAGACCCCATTACCGGCAAATATAGGTACTCACCTCGCCGAAAGGTCTACGCAAAGAACAAGTCGGAATTGAGAGCCGAGCTCGAAGCATATAAGGCTGAGCTCAATAGCGGACTCACCATCAAAGACCCCGATAAGACCGTTTATCAGTACACCAAAGAGTTCCACAAAGATCGCGTGGACGCCGAGACCATCAGCCCGCTTGCCCTTGACCGCGAAGAGCTTGAAGTTAAGGAAATACAGGAGCTTTTCGGCAATTATCCCGTAAAAGACCTGAGGCCCCACATAATAAACGCCGGCTATGCTGAAGCCCGCAAAAGTGGAAGATTCTCCGAATCTGAGCTGCATAAAATCAGTGTAAAACTGAATCAGATTATGAAGGCCGCCATGCTTGACGACCTGATTGTCAAGAACCCCTGCGCCGGCACCGTCATCCCGCGGCCCAAAGGAAAAGAGAGGCAGGCTCTTTCCCTCGATGAAGCCCGGAGGCTTCTCTCCCTCCTCCTTTCACAGGAGATGGACTCTCACAGAATAGGCACCCTCTTGTTGCTCGATACCGGCATGCGCCGCGGAGAGATGCTCGGACTCAGATGGGGCGACGTCCATTTTGGCGACGGCTATGTCCGCATCGACGGACAGTATGCCGCCGACAAGCTGGTCAGAGACCCAAAGAGCTCAACGGGGAAAAGGTCCGTCTCTTTGAGCCCGCTTGCACTCGAGAGGCTCGCCGCCTGGCGCGAGCTTCAGCGCACGCTTCTCGCCGAAGTCGACCTCGAACAGGCTTCCAGCACCCCGATTGTGCACACATTAGTCGATCCCCAAAGAAACACGAGGGCAAAAACTAAAGATGACGAAAAAGGAAAGAGGGGGCCAATCGCCATCGCGCACATGGACCCAAACTGCTTTTCGCGATGGTTCCGCGAATGGTGCTCGGACTATGGCTTTGGGCAGTTCAGAGAAATCACGCACTACATCGAGCGAGACGGAAAGATGTACGCTCGAGGTACAAAGTACTCCGGCCTGACCCCGCATATGCTCAGGCACACGCAGGCGACGTTGCTGATCGGAGAGAACGTCGACATCAAAACCGTCAGCAGCCGCCTCGGGCACAGCACCGTCAAGCTCACGCTAGACACCTATGCACACGCAATTGCCGCCAAGGACCAGGCAGCCGCCAACACGATCGGCAACTTGCTTTCAAATTAAATCAGCTCTTCGCTTTCGATGCGCTTCGCCTCGCGTTCGCCCTCTTCCTACTGTTCCTGGCGTTCTTCGCTCTCGTGCATTCCTCTGAACAGCATCGCGATTTGCCGTTTGCGGTGTCGGCGAACGGCCGGCCGCAGTGCTCGCATATTTTGACGACATCAACCGAATAACTCTTTGCAAGCGCGACCCAAAGGCGCGTAGCAGCATCGGGAACGCAAAGGTCGAAAGAAGAGCCGCGGCCATAATCGATGACGCCATTAGCCATCTGCGTCGGAGTCTGCCGCTTGGGCTCGAGGATTCTCCTCCACCCATAACCCGCGCAGCGCGAGAACCACTCCGTCATGTCCTGCACCAGATGCGAGGCAAGGGATTCCTCGGTCTTGAGAACGCGCTCGGAAGACTCGTCGAGCCCCCTGAGAGTATCACCAGGCACCCTTGCAACAAAAGACGGACCTGGAAAGTCAGCTTCTCCAACTGTCTCCATAAAGGACAATGTATCGTTCTTGCACCACCTGACAAACGAACGCTCGACCATGGCAGTCCCGGGCTCAATCCTTTCATTGATCACCGCCCACTTGCCACCGCGCTCAAGCCCGCCCACGAAGCTATCCCTAAACTCATGATCGCTAGGGATTTGCAGGTTGGTGAGAACCACGTACGCGGTTTTATTTGCCTCAACGTTGCCGAAGCAATACACGCGCCAATAGGGATCCAAAACCCCCAGCGAAGACGGCGAACCCATCTCGACCGATGAAGCCAGGGAAGAGATCTTCATTGCCCCGGCGACCGAAAGCCAGGCGTCAAGCGGTTCGTCGATTTCATAGGGGCCGACTCTCCCCACAAAGCCAAACAAAGGACCGGTTACGCGCGCCGCGGCAGCGAACCTCTCCCGAGGGTCGACGCCGGAGGCCTTGTCACCGGGATGCGGCGCGTCGTCGACGCAACACGCCGGTGCCGGCACTTCTGACAGAGCGAGCAGCATCGCATCAACGCTTCCGTAATCTTCCAATTTACAAGACGGCAGAACGCCTTCCAGAAGACCGTCAAGGGCCACGGAGCGAATCAGGCCGAAAGCAAGGTCCTTGTCCGCCCCCGGTGCGTCTGTTTCAACGCTTGACGGCCTGTTCGGCATACCGATTGATTCTTCGCGATAAGTGAAGTTCATGTGGTCGCCTGCACTCTCGCCCGCTACGTCCGGAACGAGACGACCGTTCTCGTGAAATTCAAGCCCGTCCTTCGTCTTATAGCCGACCTGAACCTGACCGGTCGCGGGATCAAGCGGCATGATCGGCCAATATCGACGTTCATCTTCAGGCGGCAAAGACGGCTCCCCCTCCTCCACAACATCGATAACCTTTGAGTCCGATTCACCGCCCTTGGCATCGGTCAACAGCAATTCAATCTTATTTATCAATTTATCGATAAGCATCATCGCAGGTAAACCCCCGTAATAGGTGATGTAATACCTCGATTTATGCCCGCCGACGGCATTGTGTAGTCACGGAGCAGCTCCCGCCCCGTAACACATACACCGAAGGAGGCATACACATGGACGACAACGACACGCCTGGCATCCAGACGGGCCCGCTTCTCACTCGCGACGAGGTCGCTGACAAGCTTCACCTCACCGCCGACACCGCCGGCCAGCTGATTGCCCGCACCGGCAAGGGCATCTACCTCTGTCGCCGCACGTACATCTATGAGCGCGATCTCGACGTCTACCTCAGCGCTCTGCGCGGCAAAGGCGGCGAATAGGATGATTGACTACGACGGCCTGCCCGCCTCGAAGGAGTACTACGGCGCCATCGGCACCGTCATCACGCCCGAGGCGTGGCGGGCGTTGCGCGGGCCCGGCAACCGCGCTCATCGCGTTCCCGAGCACACTCCCAGGCTCATCGCCGAGCGCGCCTCGGCCATCTTCGCGGCAAAGACCGGAAACGCTAAAGAGAAGGAGGCTGCTCGCCTCTCTATCGGCGCATGGATCTGGTACGCGCACGACGATGCCGACGAAGCGGCAGCGGTGGCTACGGCGGCCGCCATGGCCTCCCACGAGCGCGCTGTATTCATCTCGGCATGTGAGCTTGCAACGGCATGGAACGGCGGCGAACTTTACGGCCCCAACTCGAAGGCCCACACCGTCGATCGCTATCGCGATCTGCCCGTGCTCGTCATCGCGGATCTTGGCGCGAGCGGTATGCGCGAGGAGGCACTCGCGCTGATCGAGTTGCTCGGAGATCGTCGGCGCCACAAGCGCTCGACATTGTTCGCGTCGACCTTTACCGGCAAGAGCATCGCCAGGGCGCTGGAGGCGGCCGGATCGAACTCCGATCAGGTGCGCAAGCTCATCGAACTGATTAGCGCCGGAGTGCGCGAGGGGAGGAGGTCGTGACCGGCGCGAGGGCGAGGGCTCCGCCTTTCAGCGGCATTCGCCATTGGCAACTTTTCTATACATCCCAACATCTAGGAGGTACTTATGCGGCATCAGACTGTCGTAGTCCAGACGGACAGCGGTCCGGCCCTCGTCTTCGACATCGCTAAGAAGCGCTATGTCTACCATGGCGGCCAGGACACCCCCGTCCTCAACCTCGAGCACACCGAAAACGCCCAGAGCGCCTGGATCCTGCAGTTCAAGCACGCGATTGCGAACGTTCCCCGCACCCTCATGGCGTTTAGCCCCACCGACGAGGCCCCCGACGCGGTGGATTGTCTCGCTGCCATCGACGAGTGCTATGGCATCCCCGACCACGAGCTCGTCAAGATCGCAGCTCGCGCCTATGTCGTCAACGGCACTGGCGCGATGCACGACGCGTTCGTCAAACGCTTCGCAGCTCGACTCGAGAATATTACTCAGGAACTCGGTGTCTTCGGCGCAGTCCCCATTGAACTCGCCGATCGCGCCCCTTGGCCTATCTTCACCGTCGAAGACATCGACGACTAGCCCATCGTACGCCGCCGCCCGAGCGGGCGGCGGCCATCTCACATCGAAAGGAAAACCATGCCCAAGAAAAGTGTCGATAAGAACCACAAGCCCCTCACCCTCAACGGCCACTCCTTCCGCATCCCCTCGGACGCCGAATGCCTGCTCGACGGCTGGAGCACCTTCGGCGTCCAGCCCATCGTTATCGAGCCCGCAGAGAAGATCGAGGGCATCCCCGGCGCCTTCGTCATCGCGTCCCACTCCTCCGTCCCCAATATCCCTTACGTCGCGCCCGCCATCGTCGCGGAAATCGCCAGGCGCTGGTCCGGCATCGACCCCCGCGAGCTCGCCAGGGTCATCGTCGGGGTCGCCCGCAGCGGCGATCGCTCTTACACCCCGGACAGCGTCCTCCGCGGTATCGACTGCATCCTGGACCTCGATACGTTGGGAGTCGTGAACAAGCTTGTCGCCTATCCTCCCCTCCCGGCAGACCAGGCGCCCGAGGGCTATCCCAACGTCCTTCTCGAAGACGAGTAGGCCTCAAGCGGGGCGGATCGACAACGGTCGGTCCGCCCCTGCTTTCGGGCCGACGATCACCGCGCATCGAAGAGAGGATCGAATGACAGCAGCAACAAAGAACGTCAGCGTGAAGCTCGACTCAAAGCTCTACACCGCCCTCAAGACGCGGGCAGAGCTCAACGGTTCCAACGTCAGCGACGAGATCCGCTCGCTCCTGCGCTCGGCGCTCGCCACGGAGGGGCTCGACCTCTACGGCAACGAGGTCGCAGATTTCATCCGCGGCGTCGTCGACGCGCGGATGGACGTCGCCGCACTCGACATCGAGCGCAAGCTCGACGCCGCCGAGGACCGCATCGCCGCGGTCCTCTCGCGGCCCATGACCGCCGCCATCATGGCCGGCCTCATGTCGGCCGACGTCCTCAAGGCCTCCTACGCCTCGCTCGACGAGGTCCCCGTCGCGGACATCTGGAAGAACTACCTCGCGCAGGCCGGCGAGCTCAGCCGCGCCGGGCTCGGCCGAATCGACGAGGTGAAGCTCCACGCGCGCGAGCGCGCCGATGGCTAGCCCGCCCGTCATCGTCAACCACTCCGTCGTCCGCGCGGGGGCGTCAGCGAGGGCGTCCGCCGCGGGCCTGGCGGCATACGCCGGCACCCGCCGCGGCGTCGTCATCGAGATCAGCGAGGCGGACGGCAGGAGGCTCGGCGTGGACGGCCTGGCCGCCTACGCCGCGAACAGGACCGGCTCGACCGGCGGCCTCTGGGGCGCGGACGGCCCGGTCCCCGTGGCGGAGGCCAGGCGCGCCATCGCCCAAAACGGCGGCGCAGTGCTCACCACCGTCGTCACGGTCCCGAACGACATCGCCCCAGGCGCCGGCCTCGATCGCCTGGACGCCTGGCAGGCGCTGGTGCGGTCCGAGTGGCCGAGGCTCTTCTCCGAGATGACCGGCGTGCCCGAGAGCCGCGTGGAGTTCTACGCGGCGATGCACATCAACGGCACGAGCCACCACGTCCACATCCTCACGATCGACCGCGAGGGCGACTGGGACTCCCTGCTGCCAAAGGGGAAGATGGAGGCGGCCAGACTCGAGATCTCCTCGAAGGCCATGGCACCGCTGCTGCGGGAAGCGTACATCGAGCGCGACCTCGCGAGGAAGGCGGCCCTGGAAGCAGTTGCGCGAATCGACCGCGGAAAGCTCGACATCGGCCTGCCGCCGAACGGAAGGATCGAGGCCGCCCACCTCAGGCGTTTCCACCCGGAGGCCTCCGCCGCGTTGAGGGAGGCCCTCGGCCGGGCGGCGTCCGACTCCCCCGCACTCGCCGGCGCACTGGAGCGCCACAGGAAAGCGGTCGAGAGGTGCGCCGGCCTCAAGTGCCTGACCGGTGAGGCGCGGGATGTCTACGTCCGCAAGGCAGCCGCCGACCTCGGCCTCCGGTGCGAGAACGCGGCGCTGCGGGTCATAGTCCCAGACAGAACGCCGGCTCGCGAGGAGGTGCCGACACGACGCGCCGCGCCCCAAACCGGCCCCGCGACGGAGAGGCGGCGGGAAGCCGGACTCACCACCGAGGCCCGGGCCTGCATCCCGAAGACGCGCCTCGAAAAGCTCGCGCGAAAGGCCGCGCGCGGCCGGACCCTCGAGCCGGCAGACCTCAGGGGGTGTCCCACGGCAGACCGGGCCTTCAGGCATGCGCCGTCGCCCGGTCCGGCCCTCGGGCGCGCCGCCGCGATGGCGACCCTGGTCGCCAGGGAAGCCACACGGGACGCCAGAGGACGCGACATGGGGGACGAGGCCGGCGAGAGGGCGCTGCGGCTCATCGCCGCGACCCTGAGGATCCTCGCCTCCGGCGGCACCGGGCCGTCGAGCGTCCCCGCGCTGAAGATAGCGAACAGGATAGAGAGGACGATCACGAGATGAAACCGAAATCCTTCAACCGCGACATGAAAAGGGAGCTCGCCGGCACGCTCGCGGCCCACGGCGTCGCCGCCGTCATAGCCTGCGCCGCGGCCGCCGGTGCCTGGGACTACGCCAGGTGGTGGACTCTATCCCTCATCTCGGGCCTCTCCGTCCTGCTGCGGCTGCCCACGGCCGACCCGGGCCCCGAGCCCACCTACGTCTTCCGCGGCCCCCTCGAGGCGGCCGCCGACGCGGCGGCGTCGGGCCAGGCGGGCGAGCTGCTCGCGGCGCTCGCCCTCGTCGCGGCCTCCGTCCTCGCGCTCGGATTCGTTTCTTGGGGCCGTTCATGGGCGAGGCTCCACGACGGGACGTTCGCCGGCGACCGCGCGCCCACGCGCACGCACGGGGACGCCTGGCTCGAGTCGAGGCCCTCCAGGGTCGCGAGGCGCTGCCCTCCTTGGGACGGGAAGGCCGCCGCGGAGGGGCTCGTGGCGGCCGGCTGCATCGGCGGCGGGATCGCGATGGTCCCCGCCGTCCACTGCCTCATAAGGGCGGGCAGTGGAGCCGGCAAAAGCAGACGCGCGCTGGCGCCATCAATTGCGGCGGCGATCGACCGCAACGCCCACGGGATCCCGACGTCCGTCATCGTCCACGACCCGAAGTCCGAGATCCGCGCATGGACCGAGCCGCTCGCCAGGAGGGCCGGGATGGAGGTCGTCGCCATCCGGCTCGACGAGCCCGTCAAGTCGGCGAGGTTCAACCCCCTCGACCGCGCCATCGCGGCACTCGGGACCGAGGGCACCGCCGGCGCCGTGGCCGAGCTCCGCGAGCTGTCGTCCGCCATCGTGCCCGACGCCTTCTCCTCAGGCCAGAGGTTCTTCACGGACGCCAGCCGCAACCTGCTGACCGGCCTCTGCCTGCTCGCGATAACGGACGAGCGGATCCCCGACGGCGCGCGGAACCTCTCGACCGTGCTCGCGCTCCTGGAACCCCGCGACGGGAAGAGCGCCGTGAAGTCGCTGGAGGAGCTCGCCGCGGACCTGCCGGCGGGAAACCCGGCGCGCCAGTTCCTCCTCGTCGCCTCGTCGAACGGCGGCGGAGGGGAGGCCCTCGTCTCCACCGCGCGCAACTACCTCATGTCCTTCTGCGACGACGACGTCAGCCGAATGCTCTGGGACGGCGAGGTCGACCTCGCATCGGTCGGGCGCAAGCCCACCATCCTCTACATCGCCAGCGCGACGGACCGAGGGGACCGCGGCGCGCTCGTCTCGTGCATCTTCTCCCAGGCGCTGTCGGCGCTGCGCGAGACCGCGCGCCTGTCGGGCGGCAGGCTGCCGGCCGAGACCCTGCTCGCCATCGACGAGGGGTCCGGGATCCCCAAGATCCCCCGCCTCCTCGGCGACCTCGCCGAGGTCCGGAGCATCGGACTGCACGTCGTCTTCGTGCTCCAGAACACCCATCTGCTCGAGGCGCGGTGCGGCTACTCCAGGGCCGAGTCGGACGCGCTGCTGGCGCTGCTCGGCACCCAGGTCGTCCTCTCGGTTGAGTCCGTCGGCGAGGCGGAGGAGATCAGCAAGCGCCTCGGCGACTACAGCGTGAGGACGACCGGGGAGAGCTCCACCAAGGGGACGCAGAGCTCCTCGTCCGGCAAGTCGTTCTCCGTGGCGCGCCGCCCGCTGATCACCCCGTCGGAGCTCATGGCCTGGAGCGCGCGCGAGAATGGCGCGCTCGTGATCGACGCGGGGGGACCGATGGCGCTCGCCAGCCGCGACATCACCGAGACGTTCCTGGGGCCGCTGCTGGGCCTGACGTCGCCGGAGGCCGAGGGCGCGCTGCTCGCGCGGGCGCTCGAGGGGGAGACCCGCAACACCTCCCCGGCACCGGTATGGCGCATCCCGGAGAAGCCGAAAAAGCCCAAGGGGTCGCCGCCCGGCGGCAGGAAGCGCAAGGTGTCCGCCGCGCCCGACGGGTTCTGATGCGTCATACGGCCCTGCCTGCAAAAACTGCCCGCCGTCATACGGCACGCGAGGCGCGTATGACGGCGGGCCGTGACCGCCTTCCGGGTTAACCGGCCACGCTACCAGCGGCAACGAACTCGGCACGCCGAGTTGCGCCGTAAAATCCCGGGCGCCCGTAGTGCGCCCTTATCCTGCTCATGATGGCGCACCTCGACCCAAAGGCCCTCCAACACATCGTCGAACCCGAAATCGAGCTCCGCCTGGACGCTCTCGCCGAACGCATCGCCCCGGGCGAGCTCCGGCACCTTCGTCACACGGCCGTCCAGCCACTCAATCTCTGTCATCGCGCGCATGGTGCAAGCCCCTTCCGACACGGGATTGTCAGCTCAACCCAACCCTTACCCATACGGACGAACATAACTCACCAGGGGAAGCCCCTGAAGGCCGTGCGCCACAACATGAGGCCGAATCCGCCCCCGGCTGG
>NZ_JBBNLM010000011.1:0-65865 GCF_040092475.1 Collinsella sp. CLA-ER-H10 | reverse complement strand
TAGGAACACCCCCCTGAACAGAATCGCCGTTATCGGTTGACGGTGCGGCGATTGCCGCCAGCGGCGACATGAGCGGCTGAGCGATGAGGCCCGCCGTCAAAACGGTTGCGACGGCGCGGTTGGCAACGCCCTTGACGTTGACGGCCTTGGCCCGAGGCTCAAAGTGTTGTGGACTGTAGTTTGCCATGGCTTTCTCCCTTTGACACGGATGTATCCATACGTATCAAACGGTAGCTGTCGATTTTTGAATTCTGTTGCGCAACATTGGCGACCAGCGTATTTTTGAAATTCACGCTCTCGTGCTTCACAGTTTCGTCACATTTGAAGGAGCTGGTGCATCATATTCTCGCGGGATGGAATTGAGCCTGTGATTTGCATTTGCTCCCGCGTCATCCGCCCTATCGGATTCCGCATCCAACAGACACCCCGCCCGCCACGGTGTAGAGTTAGGACAACGGGCGCGTTGCGCGGACCGCGCTGGAACGAGGTGGACATGGAACTCGACAAACAACAGATCAAGCGACTGCGCGAGCGTCATCATCGACGTCACGGCATCCGCCCCGCTCATAGCGAAGCCATGGAAAACATCACCCGCTTCCTCAAGCGCGCATTCAACATTCGCGAGGGACGCGCGCCCTATCACGTGATCCGCAAGCGTTTTGTAAACGGCGCGCGTCTGACTGGCTCTCACCTGTGTATCCTCATCATCGCCATGCTCATCGCAAGCATCGGCCTCGATATCGATTCGGACATCGCCATCGTGGGCGCCATGCTCATCTGCCCGCTTATGGGATCGGTCCTTGCCATGGCATATGGCATCGCCACGCTCGACCGCGAGATTACCGTCGAAGCCGTCGCCAGCCTTGCGCTGCAAATGGCCTTTTGCCTGGTCACATCCACGTTGTACTTTAAGCTCTCGTCCCTCGGCACCACCACGGCCGCCATCATCGACAATTCGACACCGACTGTGTGGGACCTTGCCGTCGCGCTCGCGGGCGGCTTTGCGGGCGGCCTGGGCAACTCGCGCGACCAGGAACCCGCCACGCTCATCGCCGGCGTGGCCGTGGCGACCGCGCTCATGCCGCCCCTGTGCGCGGCGGGCTACGGCATCGCCATCGCAAGCGGGTCGCTATTTCTCTCGGCGCTTTATGAGTTTGGCATCAACGTGGTCTTTATCGCGCTGGCGGCCGAAGCCGTATTGCTTCTTTTACGTGTACCGCTCAAGCGCGACCTCAACGGCGACGGCATTGTGACAGCCGAGGAAAATGCCGAGGTCGACGAGCTGTCGCGCAAAGTACGCCGCCGCATTGTTGTGGGCACGGTGATCTTTGCCATCCCCTGCATTGTTATGACGGCGGGGTCTATTGGCTCGGCGCAGGCAGGCGTACAGGACGGCTACGGCGTCACCGAAACCACGCGCGAGCTTGCCGCGGTGCTGCCGGGTTTTAAAGATTACACCGTCGCCGTCGAGACCTCGGCTACCGAAGGCGAGGAAGAGGGCATCGTCGAGCGCGAGGTTGTCGCCCATGTGACAACGAGCGAGGCGCTCGGGGCGCACGACCGCCACGTAGCCCGCAAGCTCATCGACCTCAACGTGCCCGAACTCGACCGCGTGGAGTTCGATGTGAAGTGATGCCGGCGCGGGATGAATGCCTGCACGGACGCAAGTTACGACGAGGCGCAGATGCGATACGGACACGAGCAAATAGCGGGGTGCAGTTCACACCCGCGCCCCGCTCGCTGTTTTATTGCCGTGAATCAACTGTCCAGATCGACATCGCCAGACTCCACCGTAAACGCCGGATCGGTGCTCACAAGATAAAATCGGGTCACCTTAGTATCTCTAATTAGGTAAATCTGCCCCTGATTGCGTCGGCGCGATATATACGCAACGTGAACCGTACCGAATTCTTTGCCGTTTTCCTTCTTTAATACCAGGATGTTGGGGTCATCCGTACGCTTAAACTGCCCGTCTGTGCAGATTCCGTCTTGGTCGACCAGCTGCCATCGACAGTTGTCCTCCTCAAGAAAAGCCAGGGTTTCCAGACTCGTTTTGTCATCCCGATAGTAACCATCAATGGCAAACCCTTCGGAAGCACATTCCTGCATATAGGACGTTTCTCGGCTTATAGCAAACAGCCCTGTAGCGCCCAAGAGCACAGCCAGGCAGACCACTGCAAGGGTTATCGAAATAGCACGGCGACCCATGTTAGCCCAACCGATAGTTGTTTAACGGAGCACGAAACATACCTGGAACCTCCGATATCAGGGGGAACGTCGCCAGCAGGCTGGCGACAACTATATGTTTCTTTTATCAAAGCATGTGACTGCTACTCGCGGAAGGGATATCGGCGAGCGGCGTGTTTTCATACTCCATTGGTCAAACCTAAGCGCGGCCCTACAGCTCGTACTTGTACACGCGGTAGATGTACTTCTCGGCTTCCATCTCGTAGGTGGCGATGGGCAGTCCGTAGCGGTCGTCTCGTCGTTTGGCAGATACGTCACGCTGTGCTGGCCCGCGTTGAGCGAAAAACCGCCCTGGGCTTGCAGTAACTTGTCCTCAAAGCCCGAGCCGGCCCAAAAATCGGGCAAGCCCACGGAAGGCTGTAGCAAGGTCATTTGCGCAACATATGTCCAGCAAAAACGGGTGGTAGCCGGTACGGCTACCACCCGTTTGTCTCATATCTAGCCCATAGCAGGCCAGCTACTTCTTAATGCCGCGTCCCAGACGCTTGGCGACCGATGCAGCGGCTTCCTCGCTGGCCGGCCCGCAGCTCACACAGCCGTCGTGGGCACGCATCTGGCCGGTGACCTCGTCCATCGCGAGCGGCGCCACCTTCTCGAGCTTAAAGCCCTTGCCGGCGCGCATGTTCTCCTTTGCCACGCTGATCATAAGCTTAATACGGTTGAGCTGGTTGACCTCGGATGCACCGGGGTCGTAGTCCACCGCGACGATGTTGCTCTCGGGATGTTGGCGGCGCAGCTCCTTGATCACGGCCTTGCCCACCACGTGGTTGGGCAGGCACGCGAAGGGCTGCGTGCAGATGATGTTGGGTGCGCCATGGTCGATCAGGTCGAGCATCTCGGCCGTGAGCAGCCAGCCTTCGCCCATGTTGTTGCACACCGAAAGCACCGTGCGGGCCTTGTCGGCCATGGTGCCGATGCGCTCGGGAGCCTCAAAGCGGCGGGACTTTTCGAGCATCTCCTCCACCGGCGTGCGCATCCAGTCCACGAGCTTGATGAGCGCCTGCATACCAGCGCGCGTGGTAGCGGAGCTTCCCAACTCGTCCTTCTGCAGCTCGGCGTTGCTCATGGAGTACAGGAAAAAGTCGAGCAGACCCGGCACCACGGCCTCGCAGCCCTCGCGCTCGATGACATCGACCACGTGGTTGTTGGCTGTGGGATGGAACTTGACCAGGATCTCGCCGACCACGCCCACGCGCGGCTTGGTACCCTCGCCCACGAGCGGCATGGTGTCGAACGCGCGGATGGCCTCGCGGCACAGCTTGGTGTAGTTGTGGCGGTTAAACTTGGGCGCCAGCTTGCGAGCGCGCGCCATGTACTCCTCGTAGAGCGCGTTGGCGGCACCGGGCGTAGCCTCGTACGGGCGGCAGCGATAGAGCATCTGCATCATCACGTCGCCAAAGAGCACCGCGTAGACTGCCTGCTTAAGCAGCGCCGGCGTAATCTTAAAGCCAGGGTTGTCCTCGCCCAGCGCCACGGCCGAAAGCGAGATCACCGGGATCTCGGGGTGGCCGCTCTCGCGCAGGGCCTTGCGGATGAGTGCGATGTAGTTGGTGGCACGGCAGCCGCCGCCGGTCTGGCTGATAACCACGGCTGTCTTGGACAGGTCGTATCGACCGCTCTCGATGGCCTCCATGATCTGGCCCGTCACCAGGATCGACGGATAGCAGATGTCGTTGTTCACGTAGCGCAGGCCGGCCTCGACGGCATCGTGATCGGTCGAGGGCAGCAGCTCCAAGTTGTAGCCAGCACCACGGAACACCTCTTTGACCAGGTCAAAGTGGATCGGCGCCATCTGCGGGCACAGGATGGTGTAGCCCTCCTCGCGCATCTGCTCGGTAAAGGGCACCTTGGGCCACGCGGTCGAAGCACTCTCGCGCTGCGCCTCGAACGTGTACTTACGGCTCGCGAACGCGGGGGCATCCGTGGAGGGCGCCACCGGCGCGGCATCGCCCTGCTCGTAAGTCTCGCCCGCGGCCGTAGCCTCGGCCAAGCGCTCGGCCTCCTGGTCCTTGAGCGCCGCCATGAGCGAGCGAATACGGATACGCGCGGCGCCCAAGTTGGACACCTCGTCAATCTTGAGCACGGTGTAAATCTTGCCGCTGGCCTCCAGGATCTCCTGCACCTGATCAGTGGTCAGAGCGTCCAGGCCGCAGCCGAAGGAATTGAGCTGGATCAGGTCCAGGTCGTTGCGCATCGTCACAAAACGGGCGACGGCGTACAGGCGGCTGTGATACATCCACTGATCGACGACGCGAATCGGACGCTCGGGCTTCACCAGATGCGCGAGCGAATCCTCGGTAAAGACCGCAAAGCCAAAGCTCGAGATAAGCTCGGGCAGGGCATGGTTGATCTCGGGGTCGTTATGGTAGGGACGACCGGCGAGTACGATGCCGTGGCCGCCGTGGTCCTCGACCCACTTAAGGGCCTCCTCGCCCATGGTCTGGATGTCCTCGTGAAAACGCGCGTCGGCCTCGTAGGCGGCGTTGACGGCGGCATCGACCTCAGAGCGCGTGATCTTGGGACCGCGCACGCGACCGCGACCGGCCTCAGCATCGGCCACACGGTCGACGGCGAGCACCTGGTATAGACGGCGCTTGAGCTCGGTCTTGTCGTGATAGGGCACAAACGGGTACAGGAACTCGATGTTCTGCTCACGGATCTCGTCGATGTTGAGCGCCAGCGCCGTGGGGTAGCTCATGACGATGGGGCAGTTATAGCAGTTGCCGGCGGTCGGATCCTCCTTGCGCTCCCAGCGCACGCACGGCATCCAGATAAAGTCGACGTCACGGTCAATGAGGTTCATCACGTGGCCGTGGCTCATCTTGGCCGGATAGCACACGCTCTCGGACGGCATGGACTCGATGCCCGCCTGGTAGGTCTTTTTGCTCGACTGGTCGGACAGCTGCACGCTAAAGCCCAGGCGCGTAAAGAACGCATGCCAGAAGGGGTAGTTCTCGTACATGTTGAGTGCGCGCGGGATACCCACGGTGCCGCGCGGGGCCTCGTCGGGGCTCAGGACCTCGCGGTCAAAGAGCAGCTCGTTTTTCTTTTTGAAGAGGTTGGGGGCCTCAGTCTTCTGCTTTTTGTGGCCGGCGCCCTTCTCGCAGCGGTTGCCGGTAATGAAGCGCCTACCGCCGCCAAAGTCGTTGACGGTAAGCTGGCAGTTGTTGGAGCAACGGCCGCAGCGGACATGCTTTTGCGTCACGGTGAGGTGCGCGATGTCCTCAGCCGAAAGAATGGTCGAGGTGCCGTCGGCGCCGGCGCGATCGCGGGCGAGCAGGGCCGCACCGTAGGCGCCCATGCAGCCGGCGATGTCGGGACGCACGGCATGAACGCCGGTGAGCTGCTCAAACGCGCGCAGCGTGGCATCGGACATAAAGGTGCCGCCCTGGACGATTACCTGGCTGCCGATCTCCTTGGGATCGCGCAGCTTAATGACCTTGAACAGGGCATTCTTGATGACGGAATAGGACAGGCCGGCGGCGATGTCGCCCACCGTGGCGCCTTCCTTTTGCGCCTGCTTGACGCGCGAGTTCATAAAGACCGTGCAGCGACTTCCCAGGTCGACCGGGGCTTTGGCATGGATGGCGGCGTTGGCGAACGCGCGCACGTCCATGTTCATAGAGACGGCGAAGCTCTCGATAAAGCTACCGCAACCCGACGAGCAGGCCTCGTTGAGCATGATGTGCTCGATGACGCCGTCCTTGACGCGCAGGCACTTCATGTCCTGGCCGCCAATGTCCAGAATGAACTCGACGCCGGGCAGGAACGCCTTGGCGCCGCGCAGGTGCGCGACGGTCTCGATCTCGCCGGAATCGGCCTTGAGGGCCTCGATGAGCAGCGCCTCACCGTAGCCCGTGGTGGTCACGTGGCCGATGGTGCAGCCCGCGGGGATGTGGTTGTAGAAATCGGCCATGATGACCTTGGCCGTGCCTAGGATGTCGCCGTTGTTGTTGCCGTACCAGGTGTGCAGCAGCTGACCGTCCTCGCCCACGAGCGCGGCCTTCATGGTGGTGGAGCCGGCGTCGATGCCGATGAACACGCGTCCGGTGTAGCCTTCGAGCTTGCCCTTGGGGACGACCTCGGTGTCGTGGCGGGTCTTGAACTCGGCAAAGTCCTCGTCGGTGGCAAAGAGCGGATCCAGACGCTCGACCTCGGCACCCTGCGTGTCACCCAGGGCATCGATGGCCCCGATGAGCTGCGGGAACGTGCTGAGCTTGTTGGACTCGTGCGCCATGGCGGCGCCGCTCGCCACAAACAGGTGAGCGTTTTGGGGCACGATACGGTGCTCCTCGTCCAGATTGAGCGTGAGGTAGAAGCGGTGGCGCAGCTCGGAGAGATACTGCAGCGGGCCGCCCAGGAAGGCGACGTTGCCGCGGATGGGACGGCCGCACGCCAGGCCCGAGATGGTCTGGGTCACGACAGCCTGGAAGATGGAGGCGGCCACGTCCTCGGGGCGGGCGCCCTCGTTGAGCAGCGGCTGCACGTCGGTCTTGGCAAAAACGCCGCAGCGGCTGGCGATGGGATAGATGGTGGTGGCGTTGGCCGCGAGCTCGTTGAGGCCGCTGGCGTCGGTGTGGAGCAGGGTTGCCATCTGGTCGATGAACGCACCCGTGCCGCCGGCGCAGGTGCCGTTCATGCGCTGCTCGATGCCGTTATCGAAGTAGATGATCTTGGCATCCTCGCCGCCCAGCTCGATGG
The DNA here is from genome assembly GCF_040092475.1 of Collinsella sp. CLA-ER-H10. Lineage (NCBI taxonomy): Bacteria > Bacillati > Actinomycetota > Coriobacteriia > Coriobacteriales > Coriobacteriaceae > Collinsella > Collinsella sp. CLA-ER-H10. The sequence goes on along the minus strand of NZ_JBBNLM010000011.1, from coordinate 58,917 downwards.
CGACATCGGTGGCCGGGATGAGGGTCTCGACGGCACGCTTGCTGGCGATGACCTCCTGGACAAACTCCAGGTCGAGCCACTGGGACAGCAGAAGGCCGCCCGAGCCGGTGATGGCGCAGGTCATCTGGGCCGTCGGCAGCACGGTCGCAGCGCCCTCGAACAGGTCGCGGGCGCAGGCACGGACGTCGGTGTGGTGGCGCTGGTACTTGGCGTAGACGATCTGGTTGTCGTCGTTGAGCACGGCAAGTTTAACGGTGGTGGAGCCCACGTCGATGCCCAGGTGCAGGTTGCCGCGAGCGTTCTCGGGGTTGAAGATCGCGCCTTCGGGGGCGTGGGCGGCGGCTACGGGCTCGGCAGCGGTAGCGGGCTCGCTGGCGACGGACGTCTCCCCTGCCGCGTTCTTGGCATCGGCAACTGCCTCGGCAACTTTCTCGGCAGCCGCGGTCGCGGCCTTCTGCGCGGCGTCCACCACGGCGGGCGCGGCCTCGCGTGCGGCAGCGACCACACGGTCTTTAATGCCCTCGACGAGTTTGCTCATCTGTTTCTCCTCTTAGTAGTTGGACTCGACGGTTGCGGCGGTGTCGACCGCGTCCTCGAGCTGCAGATTCAATAGCTTCATGCCGTATTCCGGCACGTTGATATCGATGGGTTGGCCATATAGGTCGCCGGGACGCACAAAGGCGATAACCGTCATAATGCGCGCCATGGCTTCGGGCGATTCGGTGAGCCCACGCTCAAACCAACGCTGAATCAGGCCGACCTCGGCACTCACGACGTAGGTAACGTAGTAGTCAAAGAACGTCCCCAGCGCCAGGCCCAAAATGCCCGTCTGCGCACGAGGCATCACGGCCTCACGCGCGGTGTCGATGATCTTTTTAATAAAGACGGGGTCGCCGCCCGGGCCCAGCAGGGCCCCGATAAGGTCGCGATTAGCCGCAAGGTAGCGAAGCAGCTCAACCGAACCGGGTGCCGGCTCGAGCTCGTCGATATTGCGGTAAAGATCGGGTAATTGAGCTGCGGTGATAAGCTCCACCCGCTCGCGAATCTCGGCAAGCAGGCCGTCCTCGATCTGGCTGATAAAGTCAGGAATATCGCGGTAGTGCGAATAGAACGTTCGGCGCGTAAGACCGGCGCGCTCGGTGAGCGACGCGACGTTAATGCGCGAAAGGTCGCCGCTTTCGGCAAGCTCGCTGGCAAGCGCCTGGCGAAGGGCACGCTGCGAGCGAAGGGACCGGCGATCGCATTTCTCGAGCTGGGACAAGCGTCCTCCTTGTTACTCAACCTGTGCGCTATTGCACAGTGCGAGTATTATTGCACACCGTGTGCATCAACACGTAAAGGCAATATTTGGGTTGTGACAAAGGGACGGTCCCTTTGTCACATTCAGCGACCGCCTAGGTTGTGCCAGTTGTGCCTGGCTTTTGAAGCGGCATTGCCGATTGTTCAAAATGTCATTCGTGGGTAGAATAGTGTCGACGGCAGCCCAAGTTCTGGAAAGCTGGGCAGCGCCGTTGTTTGCATTAGGGGGTCAACGCCTTAGCGGCGGCGACCCCTTCTGTTGCGCTTCGAACGCTGCTTGAGTGCCTCGGAAAGGCCGACAAGTGCCGTGAAGAACGAGACCAAAGCGGTCAGAAGTCTCACGAAATCAATCAAATCGGTCATGGGCATCACCTCCCATCAGATGGAGGGCGCTGCCCGACACATGGAGCTGCCGTCAACGATACCGATTCTATCAAAACTTAGTTATATATACGAATATATGTTCGCATGCCAAAGGTGCAGGGTTCTCGTGAAAAAGGGGCTGTCCCTTTGTCAAATTATTCGATGACGGTGCGGGAATTTTGCTTGTGCATGGTGGCGAGCATGTGTTTGGGGACGGCGTGGACCATGCAGCTGCCGATGGTCGCGCTCGCGGCGGCCTTGGCGGCATCGCTTGCGTTTTTGGTCGCGTAGCTGTGGCGGAAGCGTTTGAGCATGGCAATGTCGTTGCCGCCGTCGCCGTAGACCGCGACCTCGTCCTCGGCAATACCGTAATAGCCCGCCAGCCACGCCACGCTCTCGCCCTTGTTGCACGCCACGTCCGTGATCTCGAACATCACCGGATCGAACGGCGCGTTGACCACGCGGTCCGATCGCTCAGCCAAATATGCCTTAAGGTCGCGCTCCAGCTCGGGCGAGGTCACGCGGCAGTTGATTTTGCACACGTCATGACGCAGGATGTCACCGATCGACTGGTCGAAATACTGTTCCTCGTGATACCCGCCACGTGCACGCATGCCGCGCATCACGATGCGCTTGATAGGACTGTCCTTTTTAAAGCCCGCCTGGTGCATCTCGAACGAACCGCTCGAGAACATGCCGTCGGGCGTGGAGCAGTCGAAGCAAATGTCCGGGAACGCTTTGAGCAGCTCCTCGGTAACCTGCGGGTCGATGGTCCAGGTCTTGAGCACCTCACCATGGCTGTCGCGCACGATGGATCCGTTGGAGCAGCAGGCGTCGAGTGCCAGACCTGTGAAGCCATGCTCGCCGATCGGCAGCGTCGAGCGTCCGGTCGCGGGAACCACATGCAGCCCGGCTTCGGTCAGCTCGCGAATGGCGCGGCGGATGGTTCCGTCGGCCTCGTGTAGGGCATTCAGCAGCGTTCCGTCTAAGTCACTCGCAAACATCTTGATCATGGGCATGCCTCTCCTTCGTCTGCACGATATTGTAGACGAGAACGGGCGCACCCCAAGAGAGGCACGCCCGTCAGGCGAAAGATTGTTCTACACCGCGGCGGGGCCGTGTTCGCCGGTACGGATGCGGATGACTTCCTCGACCGGCTCGACCCAAATCTTGCCGTCGCCGACGGTGCCGCAATCTTGGAAACGGCGCGGCAACGGACGCGAAACGGACGGGAAATACGCGAGCAAGGAAGCCGTGAGCGTGCCCGTCCCGGCTAGTGGCGGAACAGCTCGCGGGCTCGGTCACGGAGGTCGGTAGCTCGGATGACGCCTTCGTAGCGATTGATGCGCAGACGCGGGAAGGCGTTAAAGAAGCGTAGGTCGCGGCGGCTGAGCGACACGCTTGGCACCGGACGGCTCATGCGCTTGCCGGCAAGGCGACGACCGAGCGACGGACGCGGCATGCTCGGCGCGGCATCGGCCACGCGGCGGGCAGCGAGCGCCAAGCCGCGAGCACCATCCGAGATAAACGTCGGCATCGAAGCCTTCTCACGAAGGGCATCGAGCGTCGCGTCGCCCAGCTCGGCCAGCCACGCGTTAACGGCACGGCTACGGATATGCGTCTGTGCCACCGAGTCGATCGCCGAATCGGGAATACGTTCGAGCATGGAGTCGGACGCATCGGCAAGCGACTCATTGATGCGGTCGGCAAGGTCAGCGCGCACACGCTCCAGCTGATCGAACAGGCGACGCCAGCTGGCCAAAGAGCACACCGCGTCGACCATCATCGCGACCGCGGCGATAAAGGCGGACAGCCGCACAATCAGCACCGGCAGATGGCCAAGCAGCCCCAGCAATGCCGGCTCCACTAAACGGCAAATGCACAGCGCACCCAAGCCAAACGCGCAGGCCCAGTACAGGCAGATGCGTCCATGCAGGTTAAACGGCAGGTGCGAGTAATCCCAAAAGCGCGCGCCTGTTGTTTTTTCCAATAGAAGGCCCACGCTGTACTCGATTGCGCTACATACAAGCGCCGCGGCGACAAACTGGCTCGAGGCATCCGGAATCCCGCGCAGCAAAAGCCAGCAGGCAATGCCGCCCGCGCCATAGATGGGGCAGCACGGCCCCAGCAAAAAGCCGCTGTTGGCAAAGCGTCCGTGGTTGAGCATGGCGCAGACTGTCGATTCCCATGCCCAGCCGCAAAACCCGTAAAAGGCAAACGAGAGCACCAGTGCCGAGAGTGGGCAGGTGGCAAGCGTCGCGCCGCCAAATGCCATGTCGATCGCGGTCCCCACCGTCTACCCTCTCCTCTTTTCGCTCGATTCGCTACTCACGCTATCGACCGTCTCGTCTTTGCGCCGCAGACGACCGGCGACCGTCTCGCGCAGAGCACACCATTTATCCGCCAGGCACACAATCCATGCCTCACGACACGTCGGCGGCACCGGTACCAGCGGAAACATATGGCGCACGATGATATTCCGCTCGCGCGGCGTCAGCTCAAAATCTTCCTCCGCACGTGCCAGGGCAAAAAACGGGTGGCGAAAGCCATGCAGCCGATGGCTTGGGTCGGGATCGTGCCAGTCATAGAGAAAGTAATCGTGCAGCAGGGCCCCGCGCAGCAGCGAGGCACGGTCGACCGAGACACCGACGCGACCCAGGCGCTCGGCAAAGGACAGGCTCGCCCGCGCCACCGAGGTCACATGCGTATACACCGTCACATCGCCATGCTGGATAAACTCGCGCGTCAGGTCCAGACGGCCCGCCTGTGCCAGTTGACGGGCAGCATTGTCTACTTCGCACGCGATTTTCTCGGCACGAACGACATCAGACATGCTGTCTCCTTCCAGCGACTCACGGCGACAAGCTACGGCCTGTGCACAATCGATAAAAACATCATGGAACATATTAGTATGGCATCGGACAAAACGTTTTGCCCCACCAGTCGGCGAATTACCGCGCCGCCGTCACATATCAAACGCCAAAATGTGCGAGACTGTCTTGTGCAATTGTGCCGGCCGAGGGAGCGCCGGCGCTCGATTCGCATGGAGTAACCCACAACGATGCTGCTTACGCAAACGACAACGCCCGAGGACGTCAAGGCTCTCGACCGCACCGAGCTTCCGCTGCTCTGCGGCGAGATCCGTCAGGCAATCCTCGAAAGCTCCGCCGCCGTCGGCGGGCACGTTGCCCCCAACCTGGGCGTCGTTGAGCTTACGGTTGCGCTTCATCGCGTGTTTAACTCCCCCACCGACAAAATTGTCTTTGACGTGTCGCACCAGACCTACGCCCACAAGGCGCTGACCGGGCGTGCGTACACTTATATCGATCCGGAGCGTTATGGTGAGGCTTCTGGCTTTGCCAATCCCGACGAGTCCGAGCACGACCTGTTCGCCATGGGCCACACCTCCACGTCGGTAAGCCTGGGCTGCGGCCTGGCGCACGCTCGCGACCTGGCGGGTGACGCGTACAACGTCATCACCATCATTGGCGACGGCTCGCTTTCGGGCGGCCTGGCGTTTGAGGGCTTCAACAATGCTGCCGATCTCGACAGCAACCTGATCATCATCGTCAACGATAACGACCAGTCCATCGCCGAAAACCACGGTGGCCTGTATCGCAATCTGGCCGAGCTGCGCGCCAGCAACGGCACCTGTGAGCGCAACGTTTTCCGCGCGATGGGACTCGACTACCGCTATCTGGACGCCGGTAACGATGTGTTAGCCCTCGTCGACGCGCTGCAGGAACTGCGCAATATCGATCATCCCATCGTGCTGCACGTCTCCACCGCCAAGGGCAAGGGCTTTGAACCAGCCCAGAACGACCCCGAGCACTGGCACCACGTGGGCCCGTTTGACATGGCGACCGGGCGCAAGCTCTGCCCGGGCCATCCGAGCGAGCCTGCGCCGCGCACCTATGCCGACATTACGGGCGAGGCGCTCAGCGCCGCCATCGAGCGCGATCCGCAGGTCGTGGGCATCACGGCCGCCACGCCCTACATCATGGGCTTTACACCCGAGCTTCGCGCTGCCGCCGGCAAACAGTTCGTCGATGTGGGCATTGCCGAGGAGCACGCCGTGACCTTCGCCACCGCGCTTGCGCGCTCGGGCGCCAAGCCGGTCTTTGGCGTGTACGGCACGTTTTTGCAGCGTGCCTACGACGAGCTGTGGCACGACCTGTGCCTCAACGACGCCCCCGCAACCATCTTGGTGTTTGGCGCGTCGATCTTTGGCACCACGTCCGAGACGCACCTCTCGTTCTTTGATATTTCCATGCTGGGCGGTCTTCCCAACATGCACTATTTGGCGCCTTCCTGCATGGAAGAATACCTGTCCATGCTGAGCTGGTCGCTCGACCACCGCGAGCATCCCGTGGCGATTCGTGTGCCTGGTATTGGCCTGGTAAGCCGTCCCGATCTGGCGCCCGCCGAAGACGCCGACTACAGCACCGTTCGCTACAACGTGGTGCGCCAGGGTCGCGACGTTGCTGTGCTCGCGCTCGGCGATTTCTTTGAGCTGGGCGAGCGCGTGGCAAACCACCTGGCTGCCGAGTACGGTATCGAGGCCACGCTCGTCAACCCGCGCTTTGCAACCGAGCTTGACCGTGAGTTCCTCGACAGCCTTGCCGCCGAGCATCGCGTTGTCGTCACCCTCGAGGACGGCATCTTGGACGGCGGCTGGGGCGAGCGCGTGGCATGCTATCTGGCATGCACGCCGTTGCGCACGCGCACCTTCGGCATCGCCAAGGGCTTCCCCGATCGCTACGACCCCAACGAACTGCTTGCGCAGAACGGCATGACGGTCGAGAACATGGCCGCCGAAGCCGCAAGACTGCTCAACGAGTAGAAAAACCTCCGCAAGGGAAGCACCCCTGCGGAGGTTTTTGTTTTCGCGGCGCGATTATCTCGATCTGTAACATCTAGGGCCCGAATTCCCGTCTAACTGTTACAGATCGAGACAAAACGTCTTAGTCCCTGACCTTTGTCTCAATCTGTAACAGATAGAGACCTTTTGTCCGTCCAGATGTTACAGATCGAGACATTCGAATTCCCCTGAAGTGAAAATCTCGATCTGTAACAGGTAGAACCCATTTCCTCGTCTAACTGTTACAGATTGAGACAAAGCAGCGAGACAGGCCACCACATCTGCAAGAACCACCACAAAGGTGCCTGTCCCTTTTTGGTAGGTAGAATAACCCATAAGGCAAGTATGTTTCTGAGTTATTTCGTGTTGACCCATTTGAGCGCGATAGGGTATAACTCTACTCAACCGCTAGGGATTTTATTGAGAAAGGTGTTCTACCATGAGCAAGAACCTCTCCCAGCAGGTCGTTCTCGACCGCCGCGGCTTCGTTGCCGCCACCTTCGCAACCGTCGCCGGCCTTGGTCTTGCCGGCTGCTCTGACACCAGCGCCGAGGCCGACAAGGGTTCCGCCGCCGGCTCCTCCAAGAGCTCCGAGGATACCGAAGTTTCCGCCACGCTCGATGCCAAGGCATTCGACAAGCTCGTCGACAACGGCCCCAAGGCCGATGACGATGCCATCGCCGCCAGCACCTGGGCCACGGCTGTCAAGGACGCCGGCGTCTTTAAGATCGGCGGCGTTCAGACCTCAACGCTCTTCTCCCTCCTCAACGAGAAAGACGGCCAGACCCGCGGCTTCGATGCCGGTATCGCACAGCTCCTGTCCAACTACATCCTGGGCGAGAACAGGGTCGAGATCACCCAGGTGACCTCGGACACGCGAGAGTCCGTCCTGCAGAACGGCCAGGTCGACGCCGTCTTTGCCACCTACACCATCACTGACGAGCGCAAGAAGCTCGTCTCCTTTGCCGGTCCCTACTACTACACCCAGCAGGCTATCCTGGTGCTCGCCGATAACGACGACATCAAGAGCGTCGACGACCTGGCCGACAAGAGCGTTGCCGTCCAGTCCGGCTCCAACGGCCCCGCCATCCTGGAGGAGCTCGCTCCCAAGGCCAGCCAGCAGGAGTTCAAGACCGACGAGGAGGCCCGCCAGGCACTCCAGCAGGGCCGCGTTGACGCCTACGTCATCGATAACAACATGCAGCAGAGCGCCCTGGTCCGCGAGCCTGGTAAGTACAAGATCGCCGGCAAGCCCTTCGGCAGCAAGGAGCCCTACGGCATCGGCCTGCCGCTCGATTCCGACGGCGTCGCCTTTGTCAACGACTTCCTTAAGAAGATCGAGGACGACGGCACCTGGACCGAGCTGTGGCAGATCTGCATCGGCGACCGTACGGGCGACACCAATGTTCCCGAGCTGCCCGAGATCGGCGCCTAGGCAGCGGGCCTGGTAACGGCCGCAACGAAACCATACGGAAACGCATGATGCGCTTTATTGCGGTAAACTGTTTCCTCACTGAGTTGTCGGGGCTTCCGTACACACGGGAGCCCCTTTCCTTATCGGCGGGAGGTCCGCATGAGTCTCTCCGAACTCTGGTCGCTCTATGGCCAGAACTATATCGACGCGCTGCTAGCAACCTGGGGCATGACGCTTGAGTCGTTTGCCATCGCCATGGTACTGGCCGTCGCCGTCACCGTGATGCGCGTGTCGCCGCTCAAGCCACTGCGCGTCTTTGGCGACCTGTATGTCCAGGTCTTCCGTAACATCCCCGGCATCGCGCTGCTCATCATCGTCGTCTATGCGCTGCCGCCGCTCAAGGTCGTTCTGCCCTACCGCACCTGCGTTATCGTCGCCACGGTCCTTTTGGGCTCGGCCTTTGGTTCCGAGAACTTTATGAGCGGCATCAACACCGTCGGCGTCGGCCAAGTGGAAGCTGCACGTTCGCTCGGCATGAGCTTTAACCGCATCCTCGCCAAGATCGTGATTCCGCAGGCGCTGCGCTCGAGCGTGCTGCCCATGACCAACCTCTTTATCGCCGTCATGCTCACTACCGCACTCGGCAGCCAGGTGCCGCTTAAGTCGCAAGAGCTCACCGGCGTGGTGAGCTATATCAACACGCGCTCGCTCGGCGGCGTCGCCGCGTTCTTTATCTCGGCGCTCGGCTACCTGGGCACGGCCTTTGTGGTGAGCCACATTGGCAACTATATCGATAAGAAGGTGAGGATCCTCCGATGAGCAAGCACTCCTCCCCTGCACTTACCATGCGCGATGCGCTCTACGAGGCTCCCGGTCCCAAGATGCGCGCCAAGATTCGCATCGGCACCGCCATCTCGCTTGTTGCCGTGGCCGCACTCGCCGTCCTGGTACTGCAGCGCTTTTATGTGACCGGCCAGCTTTCGGTCCACTATTGGTATTTCTTTACGCACCTCACCACCTGGAAGTTCTTGCTTGCCGGCTTTGAGGGCACCGTTAAAGTCGCACTCACCGCTGGCGCCATCGCGCTGGTGCTGGGCTTAGCCCTTATGCTCGGCCGCACCAGCGACATTAAGCCGCTGCAGCTGGTCTGCCGCGTGCTTACCGACTTCTTCCGCGGTGTGCCGAGCCTGCTGTTTATCTACTTCTTCTTTTTGGTGCTGCCCCAGTACAAGATCTCGCTGCCGTCGTTTTGGATGCTCACGTTGCCTGTCGCGCTCGCTGCGGCCGGCGTGCTGGCCGAGATTTTCCGCGCCGGCGTCAATGCCGTGCCGCGCGGTCAGGTCGAGGCAGCCCAGGCGCTCGGTCTCTCCAAGGCCAAAATCACCTTTAAAATCGTGTTGCCGCAGGCTATTCGGTTTATCATTCCGTCGTTGATTTCGCAGCTCGTGGTCGTAGTCAAAGACACCACCGTCGCCTATGTAGTGAGCTACCCCGACCTCATGCAAAACGCCCGCGTGCTCATTACCAACTACGACGCCCTCGTGTCGGTCTACCTGGTGATCGCAGTCATCTACATCCTCATCAACGTCGCGATCAACAAGGCCGCTGTCTATGTTTCGCACAAGACCGGCGCGACCATCATCCGCTAACGCTTTACCATTTCGAGTCATAAGGAGCCGAGCACCATGGCACAGAGCACCTCTTCCACCGGCAATCAGCCGCTGATCGAGCTCAGACACGTCGATAAGCACTATGGCGATCTGCACGTCCTCAACGACATCAATCTGTCGGTCGACCGCGGCGAGGTCGTCGTGGTGATTGGCCCCTCGGGCTCGGGCAAGTCGACCATGTGCCGCACCATCAACCGCCTGGAAACCATCGACTCGGGCGAGATCCTCATCGAGGGCGAGCCCCTGCCGCAGGAAGGCAAGGATCTTGCCCGCATGCGTGCCGAGCTGGGCATGGTGTTTCAACAGTTCAACCTGTTCGCACATATGACCGTACTGCAGAACGTCATGCTGGGGCCGGTCGACGTGCTGGGCGTGTCCAAGGACGAGGCCCGTGAGCGCGCCATGGACCTGCTGAGCCGCGTGGGCGTGGCCGAGCAGGCCGACAAGGTGCCCGCGCAGCTTTCGGGCGGCCAGCAGCAGCGCGTGGCCATCGCTCGTTCACTCGCCATGCAGCCCAAGGCTATGCTCTTTGACGAGCCCACAAGCGCCCTCGATCCCGAAATGATCAACGAGGTGCTCGAGGTCATGGTCCGTCTGGCCCAGCAGGGCATGACGATGATTGTCATCACCCACGAGATGAACTTTGCCCGCCGCGTGGCCGATCGCGTCGTCTTTATGGCCGACGGCCAGATCGTGGAGACCGGCACGCCCGACGAGTTCTTCGACCATCCCCAGACCAAGCGCGCCCAGGACTTCCTCAACTCCATCAAGGGCCACTAACCCAATTGCCGCGCGGGGCAAATTCATCACCAGCGTTTGCCCCGCGCACCCCTGTGCCATGTCCACCCGGATTCGAAAGCAACACCTATGATCGGAACACGTACTTCCTCGTCCTATACCCCGCACGTCAACGTCGCCCCCGCCGACCGCCCACTCATCCTCGTCGCGCCGCGCTGGGAAGATGCAAAGCCGTTTTTAAGCGAGACGCTCTCTCCCAACGAGGAAATCGCAAGCGTCTTTGTCGATGCCATCCTTGCCGCCGGCGGCCTGCCACTGCAGATGTCCATCACCGAGGACATTGAGGTCATCCGTCATTACGTGGAAATCGCCGATGGTGTCGCTATTCCCGGCGGCCCGGACGTCAACCCCAAGCGCTGGGGCGATGATCGACCCTACGACCCCACCCTCTGCTGCGAGATCCGCGATAGCTTTGAGTTTAAGCTGGTCGGCGAGGTGCTCCGCGCCAAGAAGCCGCTCTTTACCACCTGCCGCGGCACGCAGCTGCTCAACGTCGCCACCGGCGGCACCCTGTGCATGGACGTGCCGAGCCTGGGTGCGCGCGAGGGCCGCACGCAGTGGCGCCACACCCACGTGCTCAACGATCCCGTGCATCCTGTCGAGGTCATGCCGGGCTCGCTGCTGGAGCGCGCACTTGGCGGGCACAGACTGATCCAGACCAACTCGGCACATCACTGCTGCGTCAACCGTCTGGGTAAGAGCACACGCTTGGTCGCCAAGGCAACCGACGGCGTTCCCGAGTGCATCGAAGTCGAAGGCCAGCCTTTCTGCCTGGGCATGCAATGGCATCCCGAGTACACCTGGCAGACGCTCGAGACCGACTTTAACCTGTGGAAGTCGTTTGTCGAGGCAGCGGCAAAGGTTAAGCAGGCCCGTTAATTCACAGACAGCACAACACAAAAGGGCACCTCGCCGACCACATGGCCCGGCGGGGCGCCCTTTTACCTATATGTGGCCGGGGCACACAGCCCAAGGCCCGCAAGCCCTTATTCAGCCGCTTCGCGCAGGGCCGACATCGTAGCCGCATATTGCTGCTGCAGCGCATGCATTCCCTCACGAGCGCCGTCAACGGCATCGGCGCCGCGCAGCGCCTCGGTCACCACGACCGCCGGCTCGTACAGATTATCGAATCCCAGGTTCTGGCTCACGCCCTTGAGCGTATGCGCTGCCATAAACGCGCTCTCGGCGTCTCTTGCCGCCATGGCAGCCTCCAGCTTGTCCATGCTCTCGTCATCCAAAAACTTGAGGGCAAAGCGGGCAAGCATTTCCTCACCCATCAGCCGAGCGCACGCGTCATCATAATTGGCGCCAATCTTCTCATACGCCTCACGCATGGAAATCATGGGTTAAAAACTCCTTTGGTCAAACTAAATCGTGGGAAACGCGACGACGTCGGCGGGGCGTGCCAACGTCTCGGCAATACGGTCTTGCACCTCGAGCAGGCAGTCGAGCAACAGCGGGTTAAAGGTGCCGCACTTACCGTCCAGAATCATCTTGATCGCCTCCTTATGCGGGATGGCGTCCTTGTACACACGCACACTCGTCAGCGCATCGTACACGTCGGCCACCGAAACCACCTGTGCGGCAATGGGAATTTCGTCGCCCTTAAGGCCATCGGGATAACCCCTGCCATCCCAGCGCTCGTGATGCCAACGCGCAATCTGGTACGCATATTCCATAAGCGCATTGCCGACGTGATGGCGGCCCAGCTCGAGCAGCATGTCGGCGCCGATCGTGGTATGCGTCTTCATAATCTCGAACTCCTCGGGCGTAAGACGCCCGGGTTTGTTGAGGATCGCATCGTCAATCGACATCTTGCCGATATCGTGCAGCGCCGAAGCCAGGGCAATCGTGGAGCGCTCCTCATTGTCGAGGGAGATCGTGTCGCTACGCTGAACCAGACAGTCAAGCAGCAGCTCGGTCAGCTTTTCGATATTCGTAACGTGCCTGCCGCTCTCACCATTGCGAAGCTCCATGACGCCGGCCATGATGTCGATGAGCATGCGACTGTTCTTGACGCGCTCGTTGTACTGCTGGGACAGCAGGCTCGTCAGGCGGCGCTGTTTGGCGTATAGGCGGATGGTGTTGCTTACACGGCGGCGCACGACACGGGAGTCAAACGGGCGGTTGATATAGTCCGAGGCGCCCAGCTCGTACGCGCGCAGAACCATATCATCGGAATCTTCGCTCGAAATCATGATGACAGGCAGATTGTCGATACCCGATCGGCGCGACAAATCGGCCAGCACCTCAAAGCCGCTTATGCCCGGCATGACAATATCCAGCAGCACGAGCGACAACTCATCGCCATAGCGGTCGACCATGTCGAGCGCCGTACGACCGTTATCGGCCTCGAGGATGCAATACTCGTCCTTGAGCATCTCGTTGAGAATGGCTCGGTTCATCTCGGAGTCATCGGCAATAAGCACCGAAGGCTTTTCGCTTTGGAAGGCCTCGATGGAATCGGCATCGGTCACGACCGTACCGGCTTTTGCCTTAGCGCGGCTCAATAACTGGACAGCGCGGCCAACTCCCTCATCGACCGTCTCGCCATGAATGCGAACGCCACCAACACATGCCGTCAAGCTCACGTACTCATGGCCCGGAATAATCGTGGCATGAACGGCATCGGATACCTGATGCAGGCGACGGGTGAAGTCATCGGAGGGAATATTGGGCATGACGACCACAAACTTGTCGCAGCCATAGCGCACAAGCTCGTCAGTCGAACGAATTCCGCTGCGTATGGCTGTCGCCACAGCACCGAGCGCAAGGTCACCGGCATGACGGCCACACGTATCGTTGAAGACCTTAAAATCATCAAGGTCAATCACCGCAACGCCGGCCTTCATGCGGGCGCTACGGAGCTTTTCCTCGTAATATCGGCGATTGTGCACATTCGTCAGCACGTCGGTGTAGACAAGGTCCTCTTCTGCAGCCTCTTGCTCATCAATCGGACGCACCATCAACAAGACGTGAGGCTCGCCCTCGACCTTCAGAGGGCGCAGGCGAGCGCGGTACTCGATACCATCATTGAGTAGCTGCTCCGACACCTCATCCGAATCTGCCAAGGCCTCAAGACTCGACTGACGCAGACAAGGGCAGCGATCGCCGGCGAGCAAGCAGTTAGGCTCGCTCTTAATCTGATCGGCCGACAGCAAACGCACCACGGGGTAGGTCTTCGCGACGCGGGCGACCTCGGCGGCGGCCTCCTCGTCGGTTAGATTGACCTCGTGATTATTGAGCATATGGGGCCCTTTCTATCGTTACGCACGGCAACGGTGCATATCAAATGGTACAAGGGTAACATCTAACAACTGCAGGCAAACGCGCGATTATCGTTACATTTTTATGACCTGGCAAACGGCGGTAATGGAGCCGCGGGCGCGCGGTTATGGGCGCATTCGTTAACAATGACGAAACGCTAACAGTCCCCCTCCCCGCAGGTCATCGAGCGTGCTAACGCTCCAAGATATCGCGAACGGCGTTTGCCGCCGTAACGGGACGATCGCGCAGACCGTTATGCGCGCCCGGGATCATCACAAGGGGGCAATCGAGATATTCGGCAGCCGCTCGCGTGCCAGCCTCGCGGGGTGTATCGACCGAAAGCTCGCCCAAAAACACAGCCGACACCGCCTTTGACGCGCGGGCGCGCTCCCAGTCGGGAGCATATGTCATATTTGTTCCGTATTCATTGGCCATAAAGCAACGACCATTGCGCAGGGCATGTTTGGCTTCCGCTTCGGTCGTCCCAGGAGCCTCGGGGTCCAAGTCGCCGAGAGCTCCCAAGAAAAGCCGGAGCGCCCTTGAAACCTTTCCAGCCGCAATCATATCGAGCAAAATCGGAGCTGCGCCCATGCCGACGCCTTCGGCCGACACAGCCGGCTCATGCAGAATCGCACGGGCGACGAGATGGGGTTCGGTGCGAAGAAGCTCCAGCGCCACCAACGTACCGGCGCTGTGCGCAAGCACATTTGTCGGAGCGCCAACGTGTTCGATCACGGCCTGCAGGTCGGCGGCCTGAGCGGCAAGATCATAGCTGCCGTCTGCCGCTTCGCTGCTGCCGCCACAGCCGCGGCGGTCGTAGGCAATTACGCGGTAGTTGCGGCTGAGCTCACAAGCGATGCCGTCGAAAAATGTGCCGTCGACACAAGCGCCGTGCACGCACACCAAAGCAGGAGTATCAGGCGACACATCCGGGCCGGCATATTCGCGACAGGCAATCGTGGTGCCCGCATTCTCGACCGTAAAATCCATGTTGTGCCCCCATCATCAATGCCCATCCAGCTGCACGTCAGTACGGTTGGATGGACCCGCATTGCCTTACGACTTGTTAACAGATTAACTGTACCCGACCCGAGGCTTTTCATGGCACGGCATCATGAGCGACGTGAAAAAACGAAACTTGTAAAGCAAGAGCCCACACCCTGCTTCGGAGCCGATGCTATGCTTAGGCACAATTGTCTTGAGGAGCATATGCCTATGTCTACGTTTTTGAATGCCAGCCCCATCTTTGGGCCCGTTCGCAGCCGTCGCCTTGGTCTCTCGCTCGGCGTCAACATGATGCCGGCCAGCGGCAAAATCTGCACGTTCGACTGCATTTACTGCGAAAACGGCCTCAACGCCGAGCGCTCCTGCCATGAACCGTACAACACGGCCGCCGTGGTACTCGATGCGCTCGAGGCAAAGCTGCGCGAGATGGCAGCCGAAGGCGAGCTCCCCGATGTGATCACCTTCGCAGGCAACGGCGAGCCCACCGCCGCACCGGAGTTTCCGCAGGCCATCGCCGGCGCCATCGCGCTGCGCGACGAGCTTGCCCCAAACTCCAAGATCGCCGTGCTCTCCAACGGCACGCGCGCCGATCGCCCCGAGGTGCACGACGCGCTCATGATGGTCGACGACAACATCCTCAAGCTCGATACCGTCGACCCGGCGTTTATCCAGCTGCTCGACCAGCCCGTTGGCCCCTACGACGTCGAGCACCAGATCGAGACGTTCGCAAGCTTTGACGGTCACGTCATTATCCAGACGATCTTTTTGACCGGCGAGTACCGGGGCAAGTCTATCGATAACACCGGCGAGGAGTACGTCGGCCCCTGGCTCGCGGCGCTTGAGCGCATTCGCCCACAAGAAGCGACCATCTACACGGTGGCGCGCGAGACACCGATCGCCGGCCTTACCAAAGCAGCGCCCGAGGTGCTCGACGCCATTGCCGCGCGCGTCCAAGCCCTCGGCATCCCCTGCCAGGTGAGCTACTAGCAAAACCACGCAGCAGCCAGTGTCCGCCATCCCGCTCCATCAGTTGCGGTGATATAGTTCCTATTTATGCTGTTAAACCGCTTAAATCGGAACTATGTCACCGCAACTTTTATGGACGCGTGGGTGGGCTATACTAGCTGCGGATGAAAGGAAGTTAGCCATGTATGACAAAGGACCCGTGCCTGGCCGCAACGACGCTTGCTGGTGCGGCAGCGGCAAGAAATACAAGAAATGCCATAGCGCCTTTGATGAGCGCCTCGAGCGCTTGTGGGAAGAGGGCTGGGAGGTTCTGCCTCGCACGCTCTACAAGACGCCCGCCGATATCGAGGGCATTAAGCGCTCGGCCGCCATCAACGTGGGCGTGCTCGATTATGTGGGCGAGCATATCGCTGCAGGCATGACCACCAATCAGATCGACCAGATGATCTACGACTACACCGTCGAGCACGGTGGTACGCCGGCCGACCTCAACTACGAGGGCTACCCCAAGAGCGTGTGCACCTCGATCAACGACGTGGTCTGCCACGGTATCCCCTGCGATGCGGATGTGCTGCACGAGGGCGACATCATCAATGTGGACTGTTCCACAATCCTAGACGGCTACTTTAGCGACTCGAGCCGCATGTTCTGCATCGGTGAGGTCTCTGCCGAGCGCCAGCGCCTGGTCGACGTCACCCGCGCCAGCGTGGAGGCGGGTCTGGCGGCCGTCAAGCCATGGCTGCCGCTGTCCGTTATGGCCGAGGCCGTGCAAAAGACGGTCGAGGACGCCGGTTTTAGCGTGGTGCGCGAATACGGCGGGCACGGCATCGGTAAGGAGTTCCACGAGGACCCGTTTGTGGGCTTTACCACCGAGGCACCCGATGTGGACACCATCATGGCCCCGGGCATGGTCTTCACCATCGAGCCCATGGTCAATGCCGGAGCGCCCGACATCAAGATCAGCAAGGGTGACGGTTGGTGCGTGCGCACCAAGGACGGCAGCGATTCGGCTCAGTGCGAGGTACAGCTCGTAGTGACCGAGGATGGCTACGAGCTGCTGAGCTGGTAACCGTGCGGACGCCGGATGCTAACGGGCACGCCCGTCTTGCATCCGGCGTTTTATTTGAACGTTTTGCCTGATAAAACCTGCCAAAATAAACCTGTCCCTTTTTGGCAGGTCGAGCGGAGAGGACTGCTAGTGAACATCCTGGTTTTGCTGCCCGTCAATGACCGCCATCGCGCAATTCTTGAGTCGAGTGCTCCGGGCGAGGACTTTATCTACACGAGCGCCGACGCCGCCACACGTGAACAGGTCGCCGATGCCGACGTGATCTTGGGCAACATCGACCCCGACATGCTCACGGCATGCGAGCATCTCCAGCTGTTGCAATTGCAGACCGCCGGCTATGACGACTACCTTGCCGCCGGCACCGTGCCGGCCAACGCCAAACTGTCTTGCTCGGTGGGCGCCTACGGCCAGGCCGTGAGCGAGCACATGTTTGCCATGGTGTTGTCTATGATGAAGCGCCTGCCCGGCTACCAGGATCTGCAGCGCGAACATCGCTGGGAGGACTTGGGCCCGGTCACCTCGCTCAGAAACGCCAACGTGCTGGTGCTGGGCGCAGGCGATATCGGCGGCCACTTTGCCACGCTCTGCCGCAGCATGGGCGCGCACGTCCGCGGCATCAAGCGCCATCCGCTCGTCTACCCCATTGTATTTGAGGACATGGACGGCATGGATGCCCTGTCCGAGCGCCTGGCCGAGGCCGATATCGTCGCATCCTTTATGCCGAGCACGCCCGAGACCCGTGGCTTGGCGAATGCCGAGTTCTTTGCCGCGATGAAGCCGGGCGCGTTCTTTGCCAACGGCGGCCGCGGCGATCTTGTGGTCGCCGACGACCTGGTTGCCGCCCTGGAGTCGGGGCATCTCGCCGGCGCCGCGGTCGACGTCACCGACCCCGAGCCGCTGCCCGAGACAAGCCCCCTGTGGGATGCGCCCAACATGCTCATCTCGCCGCACGTCTCCGGCTGGTTCCACCTGGCCGCCACGCTCAATAACGTGGTCGACATCGCCGCGGAGAACCTGCGTCACCTGCAGGCCGGCGAGACGCTTCGCTGCTGGATCGAACATTAGGGTTCCGCCGTTCTAACGAACGGCGGACCGGTCGACGCTACGCGCCGCCCAGAGCGACAATTTGTCATTCAAAAGGCAAGGCATGACCAGAAGGTCTATGCCTTGCCTTTTTCATGCCAACTTGTTCGCTCTGGACATCGCTCGCTGACGCTTGCTCAACCTGCGGTGTCATAACAATTCTGTCCAGCTGTTGGCTTTGCGGCATTTGCCCAGATAAAACCTGCCAAAGTAAACCTGTCCCTTTTTGGCAGGTATTAGAGCTCCACGCTTTCGGCGCCGTTGATGGTTAGGTTTCGCTCGTAGAAAGCCGTGAGGGCGCGGATGGCGTACATCACGTCGCGCACGCCGCCGGTCTCGTAACTCGAGTGCATGGCAAGCTGCGGCAGGCCCACGTCCACGGCATGCATGCTCGCCTGCATATTGGACAGATTGCCGAGCGTGGAGCCGCCGGCCATATCGCTCTTGTTGGCAAAGGCCTGTGTGGGTACGTCGGCGTCATCGCAAATAGCCTGGAACACCGCGCGGCTAAAGGCATCGGTGCAGTAGTGCTGGTTGGCGGCTTCCTTGATAACGATGCCGCCGTTGAGCACCACCTGGTTGCGGACATCGCACTTCTCGGCGTGGTTGGGATGCACGGCATGCGCATTATCGCAGCTCACGAGCATCGAGGCGGCAAGTGCGCGATGGTACGACTCGTCATCGAAGCCCAGCGATCCGTTAATGCGGCGCAGCGCATCGGCCAAGAACGTCGACATGGCTCCCTGCTTGGTCTCGGAGCCAACCTCCTCGTTATCAAAGCAGCAGAAGACCGAGACGTCGCGCGCGTTCTCGGCACCCAAAAATGCCTGCAGTGAGGTGTAGGCGCAGGCCAGGTCGTCGAGCTTGGGCGTCGAGATGAACTCGTCAGCCCAGCCCCAAATGCGCGCATCCTGACGATTGACCAGGAACAGGTCGCGACCCAGGATCTGCTCGGGCTCAACGTCCAGTTCGTCGGCGATCAGAGCATCAAAGTCGCCCTGCTTAAGGTCACCGGCGCTGATGAGCGGGCACAGGTCGACAGCACGATTAGGCGCAAAGCCCTCGTTAACGCCGCGGTTCATGTGGATGGCAAGGCTCGGGATAATAGCGACCTCGCGCTCGGTGGCAAGCAGGCGGCTCTCAATACGGTCGCCCTCGCGTACCAGCACGCGGCCCGCGAGTGCCAGCGGACGGTCGAACCAGGTGTAGTCGATCATGCCGCCGTAGGCCTCTGTGTTCAGGCGCAGCGTCTCGCCCGCGCCGTCGAGCTCGGGCACGGCCTTAACCTTAAACGTCGGCGAGTCGCTGTGCGACGCCGTGAGCTGAAAATGATAGTCACCGGCAACGCCGTCCTCGCCCCACGTCGCGGCCAGGTCCTCGCCCACCTTAAAGGCAATAACGCTCGAGGTATTGCGCTGCGTGTAATAACGCCCGCCCGGCTCGATGTCCCACGCCGCGTTCTCGGGCAGGTAGGTAAAGCCCGCCTCGTCGAGCTCGGCCATAATGGTCGCCGCCGTATGGAACATGCTGGGACATGCCTCGATAAAGTCGATGAGGTCGTTGGCGGCCTCGATATCGTCGGCCGTCACATGCGCGCGCTCGGGCGTTTCCTGATCCGTCATGCTCTCCCCTTTCGCTGGGTTGATGGTCCCTTCCAGCATACCCCGCCGCGCCAGCGCCGCACTCTTCATTCCGTGTTTAATCCCGCGCCGCTCGCCAAGTTGAGCCATCATGCCCGTGCACCTTTTGCGACAATTACGCTAACAGGACGAGAGGAGCCGTCATGAAGTCACGTAACATTGCCATCGCCTGCGGTGTCGCGGGAGTCGCCGCCGGCCTTGCCGCTGCCACCGGTATCGTTTATCACAAGCAAATCAAGTCCGCCGCGTCGCTCAAACGCTTGACCGGCTACGCGGATGGCTATGACCTGTACGCAATCGACATCGCCTACGACTACGATCTTAATCGCATCATCGCCGCTGGCGTGCGCGACGACCAGGCCTACATCGATGCCGTGGTGGCGCAGGTGCTGCCCGGTGTGCCGGTACATGTCCAGGCGCCCCAGTTTGCCTGCAGCGCTTTTGTCGCCGTAGATGCCGAAGGCCGCGTGCGCACCGGTCGCAATTACGACTTTAAGGACGACACCTCGGCGCTGCTGGTGCGCAATCACCCACGCGGCGGCTATGCCTCCATCGGGTTTGCCGCCCTTAACAACCTGGGCGATAACACTCCGCTTGACTCCGTCGCCGGACGGGCCGCCGCACTCATGGGCCCGTTTGGCCAGCTCGACGGTGTTAACGAATGCGGCGTGTCCATTGCCGTACTCACCCTGGATTCCAAGCCCTGTGACCAGGACGCGCAACGCCCCGTCATCAATACCTCGCTCGCCATCCGTCTGGTGCTCGACCGTGCCGCCACCACGCAAGAAGCTGTCGACCTGCTTTCCGCCTACGACATGCACGCCATGGCAGGACGCGATTACCACTTCTTTATCAACGACGCCGCCGGTGACGCGCGCGTAGTAGAGTGGGATCCGCGCGATCCGGACCGTGCTTTCAAAGCGACTCCTGTACGCCAGGTTACGAACTTCTACGCCTGCTATGGCGACGAAGTGCTGCCCAACCAAAAGAATGGCGAGCTGGGCCATGGTAAAGAGCGCGCCATCGCAATCGCCGATGTCCTTGACGCCCATGTCGGTGCCCAGGACGAGGCAGTCGCTTGGAAGGCCCTACGCGCTGCAGCGCAAGAACCCAATCCGAAAGACATCACCAGCAATACGCAATGGTCGGTCGTCTTTGACAATACCGAACCCGCCGCCGCCATTACGCTGCGCCGCCACTGGGGCGACGTCGACGCCTTCGCACTGTAAGGACCCAGGCTCGTCGACCTTACGCTCGCCTGACGTTGTTTACATTTCTATACGCTTGAGCTAACACGTTTTACCCCCGTATCAACAGTGTGCGGGGGTAAACTTATGCGCATGTTATAACTTGCCCGGAAGGATTCATCATGCTTAGGATCGGTCTTCTTACCAGTGGCGGCGACTGCCAGGCGCTCAACGCCACCATGCGCGGCATTGTCAAAACGCTTATGACCAATAGCGAAGAGCCTATTGAGATCTATGGTTTTGAGGACGGCTACCAGGGCCTTATCTACAGCCGGTTCCGCGTCATGACGCCCGCCGATTTTAGCGGCATCCTTACCCGTGGCGGCACCATCCTGGGCACGAGCCGTACGCCGTTCAAGCGCCTGGATATTCCCGAGGCCGACGGCGTCGAGAAGGTGCCGGCAATGGTCCACACCTATCATAAGCTGCAGCTCGACTGCCTGTTTATGCTGGGCGGCAACGGCTCCACCAAGACCGCCAACCGTCTGCGCGAAGAGGGCCTCAACGTTATCGCCCTGCCTAAGACCATCGATAACGACACCTGGGGCACCGAGCTGACGTTTGGCTTTACGAGCGCCATCGACGTCGCCACCAAGTGCATCGACGACATTCACACCACCGCTTCGAGCCACGGCCGCGTGTTCGTTATCGAGATCATGGGCCACAAGGTTGGCTGGATCCCGCTATACGCCGGCGTCGCGGGCGGCGCGGATGTCATCTTGATTCCCGAGATCCCCTACGACATGGATAACGTCATCAAGACCATCGAGCATCGCATGGAGACCGGCAGCCGCTTTACCATCGTGGCCGTCGCCGAGGGCGCTATCTCCAAGGAGGACGCGGCGCTGTCCAAGAAGGAGTACAAGAAGAAACTCGCCGAGCGCACGAGCCCGTCGATCGTCTACGACATCGCCAAGGAGATCGAGGCCAAGACCGGTCGCGAGACCCGCGTCGCCATCCCCGGCCACACGCAGCGCGGCGGCCAGCCCAACGCCCAGGACCGCATCTTTGCGACCCAGTGCGGCGTCGAGGCGGCGCTGGGCTGTCTACGCGGCGAGTTTGGCTACATGATCGCCCTGCGTGACGGCAAGATGTGTCACATGCCGCTCGAGGATGTCGCCGGCAAGCTCAAGTATGTCGATCCCCAGAGCGATCTGGTGCGCGAGGCCAAGGCGTTGGGCATCAGCTTCGGCGACGAATAGCCTCGGCCGAAACTGCTCTCATCGGAGACCCCAGGGCTTACCTCCCAAATCGTCCTCGGACATGTCAGGATCCCGCCGTGCGCTTCGCGCGGCGGGATCCTTCCGTCCTGCGGAAAGATTTGGGAGGTAAGCCCTAGGGCCTCCTGCGGTGACTGGGGAGGCCGAGACTATTCGTCTTCTTGCTGCGGGTGCCTGGGGTAGGATGCGGCGTGCATTTTTGGGAGTATTCAGCAGCCGAGGGTGCCTGCATACTGGATTTTGGGCGAAAGGCAGGCACCATGGGCCGCATCCTGTAAAAAAACGAGCGGCTCTAGAGGCGTTGGGACTCAGAATCGGGGCTTTCAGCGCAGTTTTGCACCCCCGCCCCCGCGCCCGCGGACCCCGGGACGCTGAATACTCCGGAATTTGCACGGCGCCCCCTGGGGTACCTGTGGGCAAAAAGCAACCGCCCCGTCAAAGTATGCATTTGGCGGGGCGGTTTATGCAAAAATGCTGCTGCGGGCGCGTCGGCAGCTCGCTAGAACTTGAATCCCAGGGCAGGTTACTCGGCGCTTTTGAGGGCGCTGACCATGTCGATCTTGTTGAGGGTACGATTGGTGGCGAGGTTGACGATAAACGTAAAGCCAAAGGAAAGCACCACGGCGAGCACGTAGCTTAGCGGCTCGACCTCAACATCAAAGTACAGCGACGGCATCTGCAAAATGTACGTAAAACTCTCGGCCAGCAAGCCGCCCAGTGGCACGCCCAGCGCGGCGCCAATTGCCGTGAGGATCAACGTCTCCTTGTTGACGTAATGGTGCACCTCGCCACGGCGGAAACCAAGCACCTTGATGGTCGCCAGCTCGCGCTCGCGCTCGGAGATATTCGTGTTGGACAGCGTAAACACCACCACAAACGACAGGCACGCCGCCATAAAGGTCACGAGCACCACGACGGAATTGATAATAGTGAAGTTCGCCTCAAAGTTCTCCCAATGCTCGGCCGTGCTCGAAATCGAAAGCCAGCCGTCACTCTTAAGCTTCTTGCTAAACGCAATCTGGTCGGCCGACGAACCCTTGAGCAGCGCAAAGATGCCATTGAGGCGAACGCTGCGCCCAAACGCGCGCTCATAGGTGCTCTGCGTCATGTAAAGCGTGTTGCCCAGATAGTTAAGCGAAATGTCGCTGACCTTGACCTTGGCGACGTTGAGTGACGAATCCTGGACGTGCGCCGTATCGCCCGGTTGAATCCCCAGCACCAGCTGTGAACTCTTACTCAGATACACGTCTCCGTCACGCAAAGACAGTGGCTCTTTGGACTCATCCTCAAGGCGAACATAGTCGTCCAGATCGTTCGTGCGGTCATCGGGCACCACGATCAGCTGCACGGTCTCGCTCTTTCCGCCGAATGTAAAGGTGACGTTGTCGGTCATGATCGGCAGCGTCGAAGTTACGGTCACACCGGAATCCTTGACCGCGCTTCGCTCGTCGAGCGCCGCGCACGTCTGCGAAAAATCGTCGGGATTGGCAACCGCCAGCAGGTCGTAGCGTGTGATGTGGCCGTACTGCTTGGGCGAAAGCGCGACCGACGTATCACGAATGCCCATGCCGCAGATCACGAGCGCCGTGCAGCCGGCGATGCCGAAGATGGTCATAAAGGCGCGCTTTTTGTAGCGGAACAGGTTACGCGCTGCCACCTTGTTCAAAAAGCCCATGCGGCGCCAGATAAATCCGATACGCTCGAGCAGAATGCGTGAGCCGGCACGCGGCGCCTTGGGGCGCATGAGCGAGGCAGGGGTCTCGGCCATCTCGTGGCGGCAGGCGATAATCGTGGCGCCCACCACGCCCACGGCAAACAGCGCCACCGAAACGATCGAGGACACGATGTCGTACGAAAGTAGCATCTGGGGCAGTGAGTACATGTCGTCGAACACCGTAAACAGGAACAGCGGCAGGCCCACAAATCCGATGATGTTGCCGAGCACGCCGCCGATCAGACAAGCCCACAGCGCATAGTCCACGTATTTGGACAGGATGCGCCCGCGCGAATAGCCGAGCGCCTTATACAGGCCGATGAGCGTGCGCTCCTCCTCGACCATACGCGTGGCGGTGGTAAGGCTGATGAGCACGGCGACGATAAAGAAGATGAACGGGAACACCGTGGCGATAGCCTCAATTGACGAGCTATCGCTCTCCACGCTCGAGTAGCTTGCGATATTGCCGCGGTCCTGGATGTACCAGGTGCATTCGCCCAGATCGGAAAGCTCGGCGCGGGCATCGGCAAACTGCTGGTCGGCGGCGGCACGGCGCTGGTCCAGGTCGGCTTGCGCCTGCGCACGCTCGTCGCTGCCCTCGGCCATGCGATTGATGTTGTCCTGCTCAATCCCAAAGAGCATATTCGCCTGGCGCTCGGCCGCATCCAAGCTTGCCGGCGTGTCGACCGTCAGCTCCTGGGCGCGCGCCTTCTCACGCTCCTCGCGGATCTTCTCGATATTGCCCTTGACCTCATTGATCTTTGCCGCGTAGGAATACGAATAGGAGTTGAGGCTCTTGGCTCCCTCGACGATCACGTGGACCGCGGAGTAGGAAGAAGATGTCGCGGCGTCCTCGCTCACATAGAACTTATAGTCCGCCGCCGAAGCAGCGCGAAAGGCGTTGACTGTCGAGTCAGAACTTACATCAGTGGGGTCGAGGACCTCAGCCGTAATGGTGTAATCGCCCGCGGCAAACTGGTCCTTGGCGCTTTGATTGGACGAGCTCGCGTCATTGGCGGCAAAACTCACCGTATCGCCGATTTTCTTGCCCGATGCCTTCAGGAACTTCGAAGTCACCGCGACTTCATCGGCGCTCTCGGGCAAATCGCCGTTCACGAGCACCGGCTGATCGATGTTCTCCTTGGAGAGACTCTGCACGACCACGCGCTCGCGCGTTGTGCCCACGGCGGTGTAGGCGGTCTCGGTGTAGATGCCCTCGGCCGTTTCGACGCCATCGACCTCTTGTATGGCGTCGAGATCATCGTCAGTCAGGCCATAGGTCGACTGCACGTTAATGTCATAGACATTTTGCTGGTCGAAGTAGGCATCAACCGAATCACACAGGTCCTCGCAACCCGCCTTAAGGCCGCACATCACGCTCACGCCAAGCGCGGTGATGACCACGATTGACAAAAAGCGCTTAAGACTGCCTCGGATTGTGCGGTAGATGCCACGGCGAAAAACCGTCGGCACCATATCGTTTGAGCTTTGGGCAGTGCGGTAGGTCGTAAAATCCTGCTCGCGCTCCGTGTTCTGCGCGTCGCGGCGTAGGCTGTTTTGGCGGTCTTGGTCCATGGGCGCTACCACTCGATCGTCTCGATAGGCACGGGATTTTGCTGGACCGTCTCGCTCTCCACGCGACCGTTCTTAAAGCGGATCAGGCGATCGGCCATGGGCGCCAGCGCGGAGTTGTGGGTGATGATGATGACCGTAATGCCCTGCTTGCGGCAAGTGTCCTGCAGCAGCTGCAAGATCTGCTTGCCGGTTTTATAGTCAAGTGCGCCCGTGGGCTCGTCGCACAAAAGCAGCTTGGGGTTCTTTGCCAGTGCGCGGGCAATGGACACGCGCTGCTGCTCGCCGCCCGAAAGCTGCGCGGGGAAGTTGGCGAGGCGCTCACCCAAGCCAACCTGGCAAAGCGTTTGCTCGGCATCGAGCGAATCAGGGCAGATTTGCGCCGCAAGCTCAACATTTTCGAGCGCCGTCAGGTTGGGGACCAGATTGTAGAACTGGAAGACAAAGCCGACGTCGGCGCGGCGGTATTCCACGAGCTGCGCCTCGTTAGCGGAGCTCACATCGCGCCCGTCCACCGTCACGGTGCCGGAAGTCGCCGTATCCATGCCGCCCAGAATGTTGAGCGCCGTGGTCTTGCCGGCACCCGAAGCACCCAAAATGATGGCGAGCTCGCCGCGCTCGACCGTAAAGCTCGCGCCGTCGAGTGCGTGAATGCGGGCGTCGCCCTCGCCGTATGCCTTGATGACGTCTTTGAATTCGATATAAGCCATCGATCGGTTCCCATCTGGTCGGATAACTCTTTAGTATTACCCATTTCGCACCGACTAAAAAGGGACGGGTTTATTTTGGCAGGTTCTATATGGGGAAACGGCAGCTATAGATGAGGCGCCGGGGAGGCAGAGAAATCATCGATGGGGTCAGGCCGACCGCCAAACACAACGCACGCATCTCAATCTGTCAGCCAAATCATTCGAACAGCTGTTCGTTTCTATGATATGATTCAGCTATCTAAGCAGGCCAATACGCAGAAAGGCGGCCAACATGGCGTTCGACTTTAAGAAGGAATGCAAGGAGCTCTACAGACCTGCGAGCAAGCCGAGTATCGTAACTGTCCCGCCTATGAGCTACGTTGCCG
Organism: Collinsella sp. CLA-ER-H10; assembly: GCF_040092475.1. Taxonomy (NCBI): domain Bacteria; kingdom Bacillati; phylum Actinomycetota; class Coriobacteriia; order Coriobacteriales; family Coriobacteriaceae; genus Collinsella; species Collinsella sp. CLA-ER-H10. The sequence continues at coordinate 32,654 of NZ_JBBNLM010000011.1, read as the reverse complement.
TTCGCGGAAAGGGCGACCCAAATACCGAAGGTGGCGAGTATCAAAATGCCCTGCCGCTGCTTTACGGCATCGCCTATACCGTCAAGATGTCAAAGAAAGGCTCAAGGAGTATCGAGGGCTATTTCGACTTTGTGGTACCGCCGCTCGAGGGCTTCTGGTGGCAAGACTCCCCGAGCGGCGACATCGATTATGTACGCAAGGACGATTTCAACTTTATCTCGTGCATCCGCCTGCCCGATTTCGTCACTCAGGATGACTTTGACTGGGCGGTCGCGGAAGCCACGGCCAAAAAGAAACTGGACTTTTCTGCCGTCGAGCTGCTTAAAGTTGACGAGGGTCTCTGCGTTCAATGCATGCATACCGGACCCTACGACAGCGAGCCGGCAACCGTAGACGCCATGCATGAATATGCGACCGAGCAGGGCTATGTCCCCGACTTCTCAGACACCCGTTTACATCACGAAATCTATCTTTCCGATCCACGCAAGTGTGCGCCGGAGAAACTTAAGACTGTGGTTCGTCATCCTATCAAGCGCGCTGAATAGCGTGGAGCGTCATTTCACGCGCTGGGTTTTAAGCCAGCCAACCAGCCGCCTCCTAGGCCGTCCGGTAATTATCTTGACGCGGCCCGTCGCATCTTATAAGTTTGTTTTGCTAAAGCTGGAAAGCCTCTCAACGATGCGCAACTCCAGCTCTTTTTCTATCAAGAGGCTTAATGAAATACCAGAAGTCGCGGATATCCATCAACGAACAAATAGCACTATTGACAGAAAACAAGGGTCTTAAGTGCTCTGATCAAAGCGAACTCGAGCGAGCTTTGGTCGAAGCCAACCACTACAGACTGTCGGCCTACTGGTTTCCCTACAAAACCAAATGCAAGTCCGGGATTACCATCTTTCGCGAAGGCACAACATTCGAAACCATCATCTACACGTATGAATTTGACCGAGCCCTCCGGCAGTTAATGTTTGATGCGGTCGGCAGTGCGGTCGGCAGAATTGAGATCTACCTCAGAAGCAGAATTGCCTATCTTGCCTCTGAGGAACGCGGGCCTTTCTGTTACCCAGATGTCGCCATAACGAGGCTCAACTCGGCATGCCCGTCGAGCTCTGCGCCGCACTGGGCTACGCAGCCGTCTTTGGCAGCGCCACCAATACGCTGCTCGCACCCATCCTTATTGGCTGCGAAGTCTTCGGCTTTGGTAACTTGCCGATGTTCATTATTGTCTGCGTTGTGGCTTACCTGTTCAACATGGATAAGTCCATCTACGCCCTGCAGGAGCGGGCGTAGATCGATGTCCAGGCAGGTGGTCTCAGCCGGAAACGGTGTCCCACTCTGAGGCTGTATTCCGGGACACGGTTTCCGCTCGGAACGCCATTCGGAAAGCGCATCCCGCTTTAAAACGGAATTCCGGGACGTAGTTTCCGTCTGAGCCTCCATTCGGAAAGCATGTCCCGTTCTTTCACGGCATCTTGGCTATGCAAAGCGCTCGAGTGTTACTCCTCGTACGCGCCCTCAAGCCGAAGCAGCCACTCCTTGCGATCAAGCCCGCCGGCATATCCGTTAAGCGAGCCGTCGGCCGCCACCACGCGATGGCATGGCACAATAATCGAAACAGGGTTGCGAGCGACCGCGGCCCCCACGGCACGGGGAGACACAACGGGTGTCTCATTTCCCGGCACACGATATCGAGCCGCAACACGCTGGGCGATCTCGCCATACGTAGCGACCTCGCCACGCGGAATAGAAAGCAGCTCGTACCAAACTTCACGCTGAAACGCCGTGCCAATCAAATGCAACGGCGGCGTAAACCGAGGTTCCTGCCCTGCAAAATAAGCATTCAGCCAAGCCCACGAACGCTCAAGCACCGAAGAAGCCGCACCATTTGCAGGACTCACCGACGACATGCCGCCAGCACCAGAAACTGCATCGGCGCCTTCAACATGTTCAGGATCTTCTTTGAGAAGCGTGGAGCCAAAATGCTCCTGTCCCTCAAACCAAAGCCCCGTCAGACCGCGGCCATCAGCGGCAAGCAAGATTTCGCCCAAAGGCGAAGCAAACGTCGTCGTGACCACCAGCGGCTCCTTTCAAAACTCCGCAACATAATACCGCGAATTGTGCAGACAACCCCAATCGACCCCAAAGTCACCCAAGGCAGCAGGCGCGCAGCGCCGAGGCCGCCGCCGGGACCAGGGCCCGCAACAGCCACGCGCCCCCACATCAGCCCAGCGGCCTCAACCAACAACGACCCCATCGCAGGCCGCTTGCAGCAGCGTCACCGCAGGCGGGGGCCGGGCTCAGTTTTCAGAACACTCCGCAGACCAGTGTGGCGCCTTGTCCGCGGCTCCGAAGGAGCAGGACAAGGCGCCACACATGGTCGAGGACGTTCTGAAAACTGAGCCCGGCCCCCGCCGGACAGGTCACACTACTCGCAGAGCAGCTTAGCGATCTGGACGGCGTTGGTTGCCGCGCCCTTACGGATTTGGTCACCGCAGCACCAGAAGGTAATGCCACGCGCGGCCTCCGGGTTCGAGATGTCGCGGCGCACGCGACCGACCCAAATCAGGTCCTGATCGGACGTATCCATCGGCATGGGGAAGCGGTCGTGCGCATCCTCGGCGCTCATGTCGTCAACCAGCTTCACGCCCGGAGCGGCAGCCAGCGCAACACGGGCCTCGTCAACCGTAATGTCACGCTCGAACTCGAGCGTAATGCTCTCGGAGTGCGAGCGCAGCACAGGCACGCGCACGCAGGTGCAGTTCACGCGCAGCTCGGGCAGGTGCATGATCTTACGGCCCTCGTTTTGTAGCTTCATCTCCTCAGAGGTAAAGCCCTCCTCCTTGACGCCGCCAATCTGCGGAATCAGGTTGCTCGCCAGCTGGGCGGCAAATGCGCGCGGCTCGGGAATCTCCTCGCCACGGCCCAGGGCAGCAAGCTGCGCTTCGAGCTCGGCCATACCGGGAGCACCGGCACCAGAAGCCGCCTGATACGTCGAGACGATCATGCGCTTCACGCCGGCAAGCTGATGCAGCGGCCACGTGGGAACCAGGCCGATGATGGTCGCGCAGTTGGGGTTGGCGATAAGGCCGTGATGCCACTTGATGTCGTCGGCATTGATCTCGGGCACGACCAGCGGCACCTCGGGATCCATGCGGAAGGCATGGCTGTTGTCGACCACGACGGCGCCGCGCTTTACGGCCTCGGGCAGCAATTCCTTGGCGATATCGTCGCCGGCAGCGCCAAGCACAATGTCACAGCCCTCAAAGGCCTCGGGGCAAGCCTCTTCGATCACGATTTGCTCGCCGCGGAACTCGACGGTCTTGCCCGCGGAGCGTGCGCTTGCCAACAGCTTGAGCTTGCCGACCGGGAACTCCTGCTCGTTGAGGCACTCGAGCATCTGGGTGCCCACGGCTCCCGTCGCGCCCAAAATAGCAACCGTGTACTGTTTCATGCTTCCCCCTTTAAAGGTTGTGGCTTTTGCCCGCACGCCGAGCAGGCCGATTATTGTTGCCAGTTTATACAAGAACAGGGCGGGCATGAAACCCGCCCCGTCGAAACGAAACCGAAACGAAACGCCCCGCCGTAGATTTTTGAGACATGACCCAAAAATCTACCGAGCAGTCGCTACTTTTTGAGCGCGGCCAGGGTGGGATCGGCCGGCGCGGGAGCCTCCAGATCGGAGACCTTCACAATGCCGTTCTCATCGGAGAAGGCACGGTAAATGGTCCGAATCGCAAGGTCGAAGTCCTTCTCCTCGACACCGATAATGATATTGATCTCGTCACAGCTCTGCGAAATCATGCGCACGCTCACGCCGGCCTGGCCAAGCATGCCAAACAGGTGGCCCGAGATGCCTGCACGACCGCGCAGGTTACGGCCGACGGTCGCGATGAGCGCCAGACCCTCGACAACCTCGATCTCGAGCGGCTCGACCTCCTGCTGAATGTCACCAACGAGCGAGTACAGCGAATCGTGCACGTCCTGCTCCTGCACCACGGCGCCAAAACGGTCGACACCGGTGGGCATGTGCTCGACGGAAACGTCATAGCGTTCGAACACCGAAAGCGCACGGCGCATAAAGCCAACGCGGGGCTTGGTGCGGTCGCGGGCAACGTTGATGGCGACAAAGCCGCGCTTGCCGGTCACGCCGGTAATGATGGGCTCCGCCTCGCCCTCATCAGCCGTCTCGCTAATGATGGTACCGGGGTCCTGCGGCGCATTGGTGTTCTTGATGACCAGCGGAATACCCGCCTCGCGCACGGGGAACACGGCCTCCTCGTGCAGGACGCTTGCGCCCATGTACGAAAGCTCGCGCAGCTCCTCGTAGGTAACGCGCGCAATGGGCTGAGCCTCGGGAACAATACGCGGATCGGCAGAATAGAAGCCCGAGACGTCGGTCCAGTTCTCGTACAGGTCGGCGCCCAGGCACTTGGCCAAGATCGAGCCCGAGATATCGCCACCGCCTCGATCGAGCAGCTTGATCTGGCCCTCGCGCGTCGCGCCGTAGAAGCCAGGCATAACGAAGCCGCCCTGCTGGCCATACTCCTGCACCAGCTCGGAGGTGCGATTCATGCTGAGCGTACCGTCGTGATGGAACGCCACAACCGTCGCGGCGTCCAGGAACGGTAGGCCCAGGTACTCAGCCATCAGGCGAGCGGTAAAGTACTCGCCACGGCTCACAAGCTCCTCGGTGGAGTAGCCGCCCGAGCGGGCGCGCTCGGCAAAGGCCGCGAACTCCTCACGGATGGGATAGGTGAGCTCCAACTCATCAGCGATATCAAAATAGCGCTGGCCGATGTCCTCGAGCAGCTCCTCACACGACACGTGGTACTTAACGTGCGCATTGACCAGATAGAGCAGGTCGGTCACCTTGGTGTCGCCCTTAAAGCGGCGGCCGCAGGCGGAAACCACCACAAAACGGCGGGCAGGGTCGGCGCCGACGATGGCCTTGATCTTTTTGAAGTGTTCGGCGTCGGCGACCGACGAGCCGCCAAACTTGGCAATCTTAATCATGGGCTGGAGGTTACCTTTCTAAAAAGCCTCTGCGAACCTATTTTGCGCGCTCTGATACCATGGTTTCACCGATTGGGACCAAGGCATCCGAGGAGCAGTGTTATATGGGAACTTATCATAGTACACGAGGACGCACTTTATCGTGCTCAAGTAAGGTGGCAATCCGTACCGGCATCGCTCCCGACGGGGGTTTGTTTGTCTCGGACGAGCTCGGCACCCAGCAGGTCGATATCAGCTCGCTTGCAGATAAATCGTACTTTGAAATCGCTCAAGATGTGTTGGGAATGTTACTGAATGATTACACGGCCGAAGAAATTTCGGCGTGTGTCGACGAGGCATACCGCGGCACGTTCGCGAGTGAAGAGGTTACGCCGCTCGTCAAACTCGACGCTGCGCCGGGCGCTGACGCCCCTCAGACCTATGTGATGGAGCTCTTTGGCGGTCCCACGAGCGCCTTCAAGGACGTCGCCCTGCAGATGCTCCCCCGCTTGATGGCCCGCACTTCCGCCAAGGACGGCGGCGCCGAGCGCATCATGATCGTCACCGCCACGTCGGGCGACACAGGCAAGGCAGCACTCGCCGGCTTTGCCGACGCCCCGGGCACGGGCATCACCGTCTTTTATCCCGAGGGCAAGGTCAGCCGCGTGCAGAATCTGCAGATGTCCACGCAGGAGGGCGGCAACGTCGCCGTCTGCGGCATCCGCGGCAACTTCGACGACGCCCAGAGTGCCGTCAAGCGCATCTTTGCCGATAAGGAGCTGGCCGAGCGCCTGGAGGCCGCCGGCACCGTGCTTTCGAGCGCCAACTCCATCAACGTCGGCCGCCTGGTGCCGCAGGTCGTCTACTACTTTGCCGCCTATGCGCAGCTGCTGCGCGCCGGCGCCATCGAGGCCGGCGATGCCGTGGAGTTCTGCGTACCGACCGGCAACTTTGGCGATATCCTGGCCGGCTACTACGCCAAGCGCATGGGTCTGCCCGTCGCCAAACTCGTCGTGGCCAGCGACAAGAACAACGTGCTCGCTGACTTCCTGACCACCGGCGTCTACGACCGCAACCGTCCGTTCTTCACGACCATTTCGCCGTCGATGGACATCCTTATTAGCTCTAATCTGGAGCGCATGCTCTACTTCCTGTCCGACGGCGACTGCGAGCTCGTTGCCGGCCTTATGGAGCAGCTTGCCCAGACCGGTCGCTACGAGGTGCCTGCCGAGCTGCTGGCCAAGATCCAGAGCGTATTTGGCTGCGGCTGGGCCAGCGAGGACGAGGTTCGCGCCGCCATCAAGAGCTGCTGGGATGCCAACGGCTACGTGATCGACCCGCACACCGCTTGCGGCTATCACGTCTTTGAGCAGGTCGCCCCCACCGAGGGCGCCAAGGCCCGCGTGCTGCTTTCGACCGCCAGCCCCTACAAGTTCCCGCGCGCCTGCTGCGATGCCCTGGGCCTCGACGTTCCCGAGGACGACTTTGAGGCCATGCGCGTGCTCGAGCAGGCAACCAACACGGTCGCCCCAGCCCAGCTCGCCGAACTCGAGTCCAAGCCCGTCCGCTTCGAAGACGTCTGCGACGTCGATGAGATGGCCAGCTACGTAGAGCAGGCTGCAAAAAAGATAGCAACCAACTAAACCCCTTATAAGGCGCCGGCGAAAGCCGGCGCACCTTCTTTTATCAGATACCTACCGGGATGATGACGAACGTGCATAGCGTGCCTGGCTGTTTAGTTTGTCGCGAGTTCCGCACGCAAAGGAAAGCACTTAATGTGCTTTCCGTCTTGCGCAGGACTGCCCGAGCAGCGAACTAAACAGCCAGGCACGCCAGGAGGACTCACATGATCAAGATCACCGTCCCAGCAACAAGCGCCAACTTGGGCATTGGCTACGATACCCTCGGCATGGCCGTCAGCCTCTACTCGCACTTCACCTTCGAGCGCGCCGACAAACTCACCATCACGGGCTGCCCCGAGGAATTCCAAAACGAGAACAACCTGGTCTACGTGAGCTTTGTCGATGCACTGGCTGCATGGGACGAGCCGGCTTTTCCCGTTGCCATCGACATCCAGACCGACGTGCCCGTCGCCCGCGGCCTGGGCTCCAGCTCCACCTGCGTCGTCGCCGGCATTATGGCCGCCGCCGCACTGACAGGCCACACCGTCGACCGCGCCGAGCTGGTTCGCATTGCCACCGAAGTCGAGGGCCATCCCGATAACGTCGCCCCCGCTATCCTGGGCGGCGCCGTCTGTTCCTTTACGCCGACCGATTCGCTCCCCCAGTGCCTGCGCTACGAGGTGAGCGATCGCCTGCGTTTTATTACCGTGATTCCGCCCTACGAGGTGCATACGAGCGAGGCGCGCAAGGTTGTGCCGCAGGAGATTCCACTCTCCACCGCCGTGTGGCAGATGGGCCGCATCGCCGGCATGACGCGCGGCTTGGAGACTGGTGACCTCGACCTGATTGCCGCCGCCAATGACGACCGCATCCAGGAACCCTATCGTCGCCGTCTGATTCCCGACTACAACGCCGTGCGCGACACCTGCCTTAACGGCGGCGCCAAGACCATCTGGATCAGCGGCTCGGGCTCGACTCTCATGGCCGTGACTGACGACACCATCGTGGCAAAGTTCCTGCAGGTCAAGCTGCGCGAGCAGTTCCCTAAGTGTGATACGCATATTCTGACGTGCGACACGGAAGGCGCCCAGATCGAATACCTGTAGTCGCCGTCCCGTATACTCGCCGGGGAGGCCAGGGGGCTTTGCCCCCAAATCGTCCTCGGACATGGCAGGACCCCCGCTGCGCACTTCGTGCGGCGGGGGTCCTGCCGTCCTGCGGAAAGATTTGGGGGCAAAGCCCCCTGGCCTCCCCTATGTTAACTTCGCCGGCGGCGGCTACAGGGACCTACGCTCTGGAAAGTCGCCGGGCTGATAGTTTGGCTTTTTATTGGTAGGGGCTCTTGCTAGGCTGGAGCACTTCCTAGAGGCCGGCATCGGCTGCGTGCCTGGTTTAGGCGGCGCTGGTTTCTTTGTATTCGAAGACTGGCTCTAGGAGGTCTTCGATGTTGCAGTGTAGGGCTTTTGCTATATCCCTTACGGTTGTTACCGAGGCTTCGTTGATGTTTCTCTGGCGTTGTTCGTACATTTGGATTGAGCGGAGGGACACGCCCGATTCGTATGCCAGGTCTTGTTGGGTTTTCTTAAGCTTCTTTCTTGCTAACGCAAGTTTGGTTTGCCTGGACGCTTTTTTCGCCATATCGCAGACGAGGCGAGCCACGCGTTCCTCCGAGGCTTCATGCCAGGGATAGTACAGACTGCGCAGTGCGTCAAACGGAACGACATGCAGCAGGTCTTCGAAAGACTCCCCTAAACGCCACTGCAGATATGCCAGTATCCAGCCTGTCCAATACTCTGGCGTCTTCTCAAAACGATAGGTGCGATCCGGTATAGACCCGCTCTGATAGCCGGACCTTTCAGCGATAAGCGCGAACAGCTCAACGCCCGATTTTCCCGATACGACCCATGCGTTGCCGCGTTCGAACTCGCGAGCTACGCCGCTCAGGCAAAAGAGTTCAGCAACTTCCGATCCTTCTGCTCCATAATCGTTAACGGCATAGTCAAAGCAGTCGCCGAGGTTGTTCATTGCATCCTCGAGGTAGTAGACGGGGTATGTCCTACTCGGCCCACAATCCGTTAACTCTTGGATCATTTAAATCAACCCTCCCTGCCATTAAATCCCTAATGTCGATACCTTCGGAATCGAACCCGTTAACCGTATCCAAGTATTTGCGTCGAGCATTCTGCTCTCGCTCAAAACGCTTGGGATAAAACTCAGACCCCAAAGCCTGCTTCCAATCGCAGAATCTAATCGCCGAAAATGCGCACTCGCTCATAAGAGCATATTGGATACCCAAATCACCCAAGCGCATGATACGTTGCAGCTGCCTGAGCGAGATCATGCCGCTGACAAACTGTCTTGCAAACGAAAAATAGGAGTCGTCGGCGCGATAACCTCGAATTACGTCATAGGGAGAAATATCAATCAGGCAGTTATCCAGCAGATAGCGAAGTCCTTCGCGCGCCAGCGGTGTCGAAACATTGAACTCCCTATTGTTAGCCAAAATCGCAAGCCAATTGAGAATTGAAAACTCCCCGGACTCCAAATCCAAGACTGCGAGACCATCCATATCGAGCTCATATCGATTTGCAATGCCATCAGACTCAGTCCGACATGCCCACTCCATTGCCATTTCCTCATGTGGCGTGCAATAAAACCCACACCCATAGTCATTGAATTGTCTGCATTTATCCAACGACGGATGCTCGACAACAACCTCCGACCCGTGCCAAAGCTCCATATCGACCTCCAAACAAAAATATCACCCCAGTGATAGTGTACCAATAACTATCACTGGGGTGATATAGATAGATGCAAACTATTGCCTGCCAAGAACCCTTACTAGAGGCAAGCCTCGGCGATGCGCTTTTTGAGTTCGTCGATGCCGGTGCCGGTCTGGGAGCTTGTGATGATTACGTTCTCGGCCGGAACGTTGAGCTGCTTTTTGATGGCTGCTGCCTGGCGGGCCTGCTGGGTGCGACTGAGCTTGTCGGCCTTGGTGAGGCAGACGATAAAGTTGAACTCATTGCCCTGCAGGTAGTCGATCATGTCATGATCGAGCTTGCTGGGATCGTGACGAATGTCCACCAGCGAGACGACCAAGTTAAAGCTGCGCTCGGAGTCGAAAAAGTCGCCGATAAGCTCGGCCCAGCGGTCGCGCTCGGCCTTGGAGCGACGGGCGAAACCGTAACCCGGCAGGTCCACGAAATGCACGTCGTCGGCCTCAAAGAAGTTGATGTTGCTCGTCTTGCCCGGCGTACTGGAAACCTTGACTAGGTTCTTGCGGCCAAATAGCTTGTTCATAATCGACGACTTGCCCACGTTGGAGCGGCCGACAAAGCTCACCTCGGGGCAGGTGGACTCGGGAATCTGCGAAACCTTGCCATAGCTGGCGACGAACTTGGCAAGCTGGTAGTTAATGGAATCGGCCATGGACACTCCTTGGTCGTAGGTTCTTACAAATAGACGCGCTATTGCGCAGCGGCAATGCGGCGGACGATATCGAGCGTAATGTCACTTGCGACACGCGCGTACTCGAACAGATCGAACTCTCGCTCGCAAATTGCATCGTACGCCTCGTCACAATTATCGCTGATAGCGCGCAACACCAGGCAATCGACACCATTTTTGGTTGCGACATGGGCAATTGCCGCGCCCTCCATGCCGACACAATCGGCATGCGTCGCCTCGATAGCGTCGTTGCGCATGGCGGCGCCCGTCACAAAACGGTTACCCGTGGCAATCGTGCCGACCAGGAACTGCTTGGTGCCCTCATTCGAAGCGACTGCATTTGTCGAAGCGTCAACAAACCCACGCTCAGCAAGCACGTCGGCGGCAATATCGACCAGCGCGGGCGTCGAGCCAAACTCCTCGAGCCCCGGTGCGGACTCGGCGATAAGCGCGGTATCGGTATCCAGATAGCGTAGGCGTTTGCCAATGACCACGTCGTCGATATGGAGCTTGGGGTTCAAACCGCCCGCAATGCCCGAAAACACAACAGCCTGCGGAGCATACTTGCTAATGAGGTGCTGTGTTGCAGCGGCGGCGTTCACCGTGCCCATGCCCGCCGTTGTGGCGACAACTGTCAGGCCGTCGAGCTCACCGCTCACAACGGTCAAGCCTGCCTCCCGTGCCTCGCAAACGTCGCTCAGCTCTTCCTTAATCTGCATGATCTCTTTTTCGAGCGCACCGATAATCGCGATGGTAGCCATACCATTCCCCAAACCTATACGAAATTCTCAACCAAGGTATGGTACCAGCATTTTGTTTGACCTCGCCAAACGAACACGCTAAGCCAGTGCAGCTCGCGTATCAAACAGAGCCTTTGCAATCGCAGCCGTAACCTCGCTCGAACGGTCGCTCGATGGCATCGATGTCATGACGCTCATGACATAGGTACGGCCATCGATGTCGATGAGGCCTGCATCGCATGTCGAATAGTAGCCGTCCTCGCTGATCCAACCCGCTTTGTTGCGCACCAAGACCTGATCGTCCGCAATGCCATCGCGAATAAACGAGCGCGATGTTGATGCCAAAAGGCCTGACAACCACTGTGAAGTCTCGGTATCCATGCTCAGATACTCGCTCATCTCGCGCCATAACCTCGCAGAAGTGCGCGGGCAGTAGGTCGGAAAATCACTCATCGGATTCAGTGCCGTTTCGTCATCAACACCCAGATTGGCAATCCAATCCTCATAGCCATCATGGTCAAACGCCGCGCGTAACGCGATAAACGAATCGTTGTCTGAGTTGGCGACGGCATTCTCGATAAGGTCGCGCACCGTCTGCCAACCCATGTTGTAGCCACCATAGGTGCCAAGGAAGTCATCGAGTGAAACCTGGCCCGTCTCGACCAGAGATTCGCAGATGTACAACGCATAGAGTGCCTTGTAGCTACTCGCACCGTACACCTCGACATCAGCGTTATACGTCACGCCCTTACCGCTCGACAGGTCGTAAAACACCACGCCCACATCGCCCAGCTCCTGCGCCTGGTCAAGCGCATTCTGGAGTGCGGCGAGGTTCTCATCCTCCAGGGCGAGGATCTGGTCATCAACCAGTGAGAAGGTCTGCACGGTATCGCCTGAGGGAATATCGTTAAAGTCCGCCTTCGAAAGCCCCGTCTTGAGGTTCGCTGTCGACAGGGTTTGACTTGCGGTGACTTTAGATTCAGAGACCTTTTTGTTTTGCGTCTGTACCGTTGACGCATCTGAATGTGCCATTCGCTCCGATGCGTAGGTTTTGGCGGTAATTCCGAGGATAATAACCGCCGACGTTAGCATCCCAATGGCGGCAATCTTCCTCACGCGGATGCGAGTGTCGGCAAGGCCACGCGAAGACGTGTCCTTCGTCTTATATCTGCTGCCATGCTGCGGCACATACTCGTCCCGCGATGCGATGTTTCGCACGTGGTCTCCTGACTGCTACCGTTTATATACGAGCAGCATGATACCGAGCAGGCATTTCTTTCCAAAGATATTCAGCGGCGTTTAAGGTGTCTTTAAAGAAACCACAAGCGTTTCTATGCATTTTTGCCAATTCTGTTGCACATCTCTACCCAAAACGCAGTTGCGGTGAAATAGTTCCTGTTTGGGCGGCATAAGCCGAAAAACAAGAACTATTCCACCGCAACTTGACGGGGCTCTTTGGCAATCAACTTGGTGCCCAAGGGCGCTCATTTAAGTCTGTCCCCAATGAGTGCCTTTGGGGCGCAAAAATGGCACGCTAGCCGATGGCGTTTTTTAGCTCCGCACGGCGCTCTTTCATGCCGGCCATAACGGCATTGCGCAGCTCGGGCATACGCGCGGTATCCATCTGGGGCACGCCCTCGAGCTTATAGGGAATGCCCAGTTGCTCGTACTTGACGACACCCATCGTGTGATATGGCAGCATTTCCAGGCCCACCACGTTGTGCCATGGAGCGATGAGGCGACCGAGCTTCTCGCACTCCTCCACCGTGTCGGTAATGCCCGGCACAACCACGTGGCGGATAACGACCTTGATCTTGCGACGGGCAAGCTCATCGCCAAACGCCAGGATACGTGCAGGATCGCAGCCGGTCAGCTTTTTATGCTCAGCCGGATCGGCATGCTTGATGTCGAGCAGCGCCATGTCGGTCTCGTTGAGAACGGCATCGAACTTCTCGGGATGCTGAGGGTCGAAGGCGTAGCCACAGCTATCCATGCAGGTATGTACACGACCATCGGGGTTGTTGTGCATTGCACGGAACAGGTCGGCCAAAAACTCGGGCTGCAGAAGTGGCTCGCCGCCCGAAACCGTAATTCCGCCGCTGCGGTAAAACTCATGGTTACTCTGGAACTCGTCCATAAGGTGCTCGACGGTCACCATGGTGCCGCCGCTAACCGACCAAGTATCGGGATTGTGACAATACGCACAGCGCATGGGACAGCCCTGAACAAACACCACAAAGCGGATGCCGGGTCCGTCGACCGTTCCCATCGTCTCGATTGAATGCACGCGGCCTAGGGCAAATGCGGAATCCTCAGGACGAGCGTCCACACCCTCAAGCGTCATCTCAGCCATTCCCGCTACCTTGCCTCTCCTTGGATGCAACCAATTAAAATGCCAGAGCCATTCTAGCCCATGCGCTTGCGTTTAAACGTCTCGGGCTAGAATGGCACGTTTTAATCTATCCCCCATCACCATGGCTGGGGTCTACGTCGAGATGTCAGGCTGAAGAACGCTCGCCTGCGGCCTTTACGCCTTAAGCGTGAGCACCGCACCGAAGGCGGTCGGGCCACAGTGGCTCGAGATGACGCCGCCGACTTGAGTCCAGGTAACGTCCTTAAAGCCCAGGTCATGCGCATAGACTTCCATGTCATCGCGCAGCTCCTGGGAAAGGCCCACCGAATACGCCAGGCCAATGTGCGAGTAGTCAATCTCGCCCTTCGCAACCATGTGGTCAATGAAGGCGCGGGCGCACTTGAGCATAGAACCGCGGAACTTCTTGGTCGCCACGAACTTACCGCCCGTCACCTCAATGCAGGGCTTAATCTTGAGCAGATGGGCACCAAGGAATGCGACGTTGGACAAGCGACCGCCCGCCTTAAGGAAGGCAAGGTCCGTAGGAACAAAACCCAGCAACACGCGGTCCATGACGGAGTTCGTAAATGCAAAGATCTCGTCAACGGTGGCATCGGGATGAGCCTCAATATACTTGGCGGTCTCGACGACAACGAGCGACTGGCCCACCGAGACAAAGCGCGTGTCCATGGAGAACACGTAGTCGCGCCCCTGAGCCGCAATCTTAGAGGACTGATGCGAACAGGTCGTGGCCTCGGAATATGCAAGATGCAAAATAGTCGCGTCGGGTTGCTCGGCATGGATGCGGTCGTACACATGCGCAAAATCCGCTGGCGAACAGCCACTGGTCTTGGGCATCACACCAAACTCGTTGCAGCGCGAATAAATCTCGAGCGGATCGATCGAGCCGTCCTCGACGGTCTCGTCACCAATCGTGACATGCATGGGCACGCGCACGATGCCGTAGCGCTCGCAGAGCTCCGGCGTTACATCCGACCCAGACTCAACCACGATTACATACTTGCCCATTCTTATCACGACCCATCTCGACATTGGCTTTTCAATACATGACACGCGCGTCGCGCTGTTGCACAACGGCATCTAAGCGCCAAAGAGACGCCGCCCTTTGCACATAACAAAGGACAGCGTCTCCCTGGAAAACTCCGTGCTTAACTGAGATTTTACACGGTTTATTAAGGAGTGTTACTTATTCCGCAAACGGTCGCTATACGCGATAAACGGTAGTTGGCCGCGGCAACTGCGACACATTCCGCCCAACAAGTCCAATCGTGCTCCATGCACGGTTAATGAGCGAGGCGGTAGAAATCCATCGACGCCGCGCCCTCGGCGTGCAGCGCCATCGCCGGAACCGCCGACGAATAGGTACGGCTCGTAAGTGCCGCCTCACCGCCGTTGGCAAAAATCTCGACCATCGTAGTGTCCGAAAGCACGCGCAGGTCGCGAAGCTCGCCGAGCTCAATCGACCTCTGGTCGCGCCCATAGCCTTCGTCACCCATGTCGAGGGTAAGCATCCCGTCCGCATAGCGCACAAAGACACCCTTGCGAATCTCGAGCTCAACCATCTTGGCGCCCTCACAGGAAACCACGAGATCAAACAGGCGGCCCGGCTCCTCAACGGTTTCACCGCCTGTCGTGCGAACGCAGTCGCCGCGCATCCTCTCAATCTCGTGCGCCGGCTGCTGGCAGAGCTTACCATCGCGCATGCTCAGCTCTCGCGGCACCGTCAACGCGCACTGCCACCCGCGCGCCACCGTCGGGTTTTCCGCCGTCGCATCGGGGCAACCCGACCATCCGATCATCAATCGCCGGCCTGCAGCATCCTCAAAGGACTGCGGAGCATAGAAATCAAAACCGGCATCGACCATCGGAGGCATGCCCTGGCCGACGATCTTAAAGCTCGGCGCCCCCCAATCGGCCTCGATGGAGAACCACACGCACTGATGCGGATTGCGGTAACGCCAGCCATCGGCGGGCACGCCCTGCGGACAGCAAACGAGAATAAGCTCGCCATCGAGCTCAAACAGATCAGGACACTCCCACATAAAGCCAAACTTCTCGCCCAGCTCAATGCGCGTCGCATAGCCCCAGTCCTCTAGATCACGCGAGGTATAGACAAGCACGCACCCGCGATCGTCTTTCGTACGAGCGCCGAGAACCATGTAGTAGATACCGTCGTGTTCAAGGATCTTGGGGTCGCGCACGTGCGTACCGATATCGTCGGGGTAATCGACCGGCCCAACAGCTATGCGCTTCTCGCCCAATTCGTCGGGATTCTCGGCAACCATATGAATTTGGTTTTGCTCACGGCCCGTCAACACGTAGTCGTAATCATCACGGTCAAAATGTTTAACGTTGCCGGTATAGAAGTAGTGAATCTTGCCATCACGTACAAAGGCAGAACCAGAATACGCTCCACTCGAATCCAAATCGGAATCGGGGAACAGCACGGGGCCGTGATTCTCGTACGTCACAAAATCCTTTGTCGTCAGATGGTTCCAAAGTACTGGACCGCCATGCGCAGCATCGAACGGATCGTATTGATGATAGATGTGATACGTATCACCAATCTGAACCAAACCATTGGGGTCGTTGAGCCAGCCAAGCTCAGGCTCCACATGGAACAGGAGTCTATCGGGGTCGGATGCGATGCGAGCCACCGTCTCATCCTGTCCGGCACGCCACTGCTCATAGTCCGCGCATGTCACCTTATTTTTTTGATTAAACATCGCCGTTGACTTTCTCGTCTATGGGAAAGGACGCTCGACTCACACGAGCCGAACGCCCTTCCCCAAATGGACTTATCCGCACATTACGCTGAACGGCTCAACTAGAAGCTAACGTCGAAGCCAGCGCCAGCGCCCTCTTCATCGGTGGTCGGCACGCCCTTTGCCTTGTTGTAGGCAAAGATCAAGACGATCGGCACGATGAAGGCGATGAGATTGCCAGCCACATACCACACGAGCGTCTCGGGCGTAACGATGAGCAGGCCAAGCACGCCGGTCAGACCCTGACCGATAGCGCGCACCTCAAAGAGCTTGACGAAGGCACCGCCGCAGCCTGCACCGATGCATGCGCAGATGAACGGAATGATCGAATAGCGCATGTTTGCAGCAAAGATAGCGGGCTCGGAGATTCCGACCAGCGTCGGGATAAAGGACGACATGCAGATGTTGCGCTCTTTGGAGTGCTTCTTGTGAATGAGGTACATACCGATGGCGCCGCCGCCCTGGGCGATGATGGAAACCGACCAGATGGCCTGGATGTAGTTGAAGCCAGTCGTGGCAACAAGGTTTGCCTCGATACCCTGGATGAACTGATGCGTACCGGTAACGACGAGCGGCTGCAGGAACGCGGCGAAGACAAAGGCACCAAAGACGCCCATCCTGTTGTACAGGATATCGATTACGCCGGCGAGGACGTCACCGATCAGGTTGCCGAGCGGGCCGAACACGGTGAACAGGGCAACGTTAGCAAGAATCAGGGTAACGGTCGGGACAAAGACGAACGAAACGACCTCGGGGATGTACTTCTGGGCAATCTTCTCGACCTTGGCCATAAACCAGGCAGTCAGGATTGCGGGGAACACACCGCCCTGGAAAGCAACCATGGGAATGGATAGCGGACCGAAGTTCCAGTACTCAGCACCCGTCGGGTCCATAACGAACGTGTTGCGGTTCATAAGGCTCGGGTGAACCATGACGATACCGACGAGGATGCCCAGGATCGGGTTACCGCCAAAACGCTTGACCGCGCTGTACATAACCAGGACAGGCAGGTAGTCGAACGTGGTGGCGATAATGGCAAAGAAGCTTGCGAGGTTCTTGAGGAACTCGCTGTGATCGGCGAGGCTGCCCTCCATGCCAAAGAGGCCGTTGGCAACGATCAGCGACTTAAGGCCGATGATGATTGCAGCGCCGACGAAGGCGGGAATGATGGGGATAAAGATGTCCGAGAATACCTTGAGGACCGAGAAGAACTTGCCTTTCTTGTCCGCCTCGGCGCCCTTGACCTCGGAAGCACTGATCTCCTTAACGCCCGTCAGAGCCATAAACTCATCGTAAACCTTGTTGACGGTACCGGTACCGAAGATGATCATGAGCTGGCCGCTGTTGTACAGCACGCCCTTGACGCCATCGATGTTCTCGAGCTCGGCCTTGTTGTATTTGCTCGTATCCTTGAGCACCAGACGCAGACGGGTCACGCAATGCGTGGCGCCCTCGATGTTCTCCAGTCCGCCGACGTTGTCGACGACTTGCTGGGACACTGCCTTGTAGTCCATGTTCCTCTCCATTCCTTTTCTAAATCATAAAACGGTTCGTTGCCGCTACAGAGAAGCGATCGTTGCGTTTGCGCACTTGAGCGCACCGTCGGTGACGGTAAGCGCCACACCCTGGCCCTGCTTATTGCAGAAGCGCGCGTTAAGCGCAACATCATCGACAAAGATGGTCGCGATATCGTCGTCAACGACCAGGCGCACATGATGAGTGCCCTCGCCCTTAAAGAACAACGGACGCTCGAGGCCCATGTTGTTGACCTGGAACCACGGATACTGGGGGGCCGCCGTGAACTCGAGCTTGCCCTCACGCAGGTTGGCGCGGAACTCATAGGCAAGACCGGACTCGGCGTCCTCGGCAAGCTTCACCGAGAAGCCGGCAGCGTCACCGGCGAGCTCGATGTCGGCATCGAGCAAGTAGGTGGAGCCGGCATCCGCGGCGAGCACCTGCTCGACCTTGCCCGACTCGCAGGAAAGCTCAAAGGCCTCGACTGCCTTAGCCTCGCCAAAGGCGCCAAGCATGCTGTCGGGGAGCTTGGTGCCGAGCGTTCCGTCAGCACGCTGAACGATCTCGAGAGGCATAAAGGTGCCACCCCACAGGTAAGAGCTGGGGTCACCGCCCTCGTCACGCGTAGGAACCCAACCAAAGAGAACGCGGCGCTCGCCATCAAATGCGGTACGCGCGGCATAGTACGCGCGGCCATCGAAGGAATCGTCCGCAGGAGTGATCCAAGGACCGTTGATAGAGCGAGACATGCGGTAACGGGTCTTGTTGCCATCACTGTACTCGGAGAACACCAGATACCACCAGTCGCCCATCTTAAAGAGATCAGGCATCTCGAACATGGTGTACAGGCCCGGATTCCACCAGTCGCCCTGGAACTCCCAGGTATCCAGGTCCTTGGAGGTGAACTTGACCAGACGACCGGTCATCAGACGCTTGTCCTCGCCCACACGCGTGCCGAGGATGAGCATGTACTCTTCGTTCTCCTCATCCCAAAGCACAAAGGGATCGCGCCAGTTGCGGTCATCGTAACCCTCCTGGGGCGGAAGCAGCGTCTCGGCAATGTTCTTCTCCCACTTGACGGCGTCGTCACTCGTTGCGTGAAGAAGAACCTGCTTCATCAAGCGTGCCTTGACCTTATCGCGATTGCAACCAGTGTAGAGCGCATGGTACTTGTCGCCCACCTTAAACACCGTGCCGGCATAAACATACTGGTCGACTTCCTCGTCGCCGCCACGCTCAAGGCTCTCGCCAAAGTCTTTGTAATTGACGAAGTCCTTGGTCGTAGCGAGTGCCCAGCCAAACGGCTCTCCGAAAGGTCCGGGGTTACGCGTGTCACGCTGGTGATAGAGATAGAACGTGCCGTCCTCGCCGTACGGCATGATGTCGCCTACCCAAATTCCCTCAGGCTGGTAATACACCTTGTGCATCCGAGACTTCCTTTCTCACGAGATACTAGCTCGGTACAACTGCAAGATATGTCAATCGTTTTCATATGTCAAACGTTTTCACACCAATACATCTTTTCGCAGTTCCAGTCGTCGGCAAACGGTTGACATATGCCGGCGAACGGTCATCAGAGGCGTTTGAGGAATTCTTTTGGCACGGGATGAACTACGCGGTTTTACCCTCAATGAGTTCAACGGGGAGCTTGATATTCGATTCGGGCTTTTCGCCGTTAACAAGAGCGACGATGGATTGCGCCGCGAGCTCACCGATGCGATCGATATCTTGGCGTACGGTTGTTAAGTCAGGCATAAACGTCATAGTGCGGCGGGCACCATCCGCGCCCACGACCTTAATATCATCCGGAGCGCTCAAGCCGCGCTGCTTCATCACGTTAAGACAGATAGCCGCCATCGTGTCGTCTCCCGCAAAGATGCCGTCAATATCGGGGTTCTCATCGAGGATCTTCGCAACGACCGCGCTCTTTTCGTCGTCGGGCTTAACGAACTCGACCTCACGGACAAGCGCGGGCAAACCGGCCTGCTCAACAACATCGAGGTAGGCATCGGTACGCTTATTGGCAGGCATGCGCATGCGGCTATTGCTGCGCAGGCACAGGATGCGTGAACATCCGTCATCGATCAGGCGACGCGTGGCAAGTTCGCCGATGCTATAGCTGTCGCTCGCAATCTGAACAGAGGCTTCGCCAAGGTCGCAGTCGATACCAACCAGACTCAAGCCCATCCCGGCATACGCCTCGGCACCGATATTAAGCGAGTTGACGATGACGCCATCAACCATATTGCGTCGAAGCATGTCGATATAAGAGCGCTCAAGCTCGGGTCGATTGGCGCTATTGCACAGCAGCATCTTAAAACCGTTTTCGGCCAGGGTATGCTCAATGACTTGAACCACTTGGGCATGAAACGGACTGCTGACATAGGGGACGATCATACCGATAAGATTCAGGCGACCGTTGAGCATGGCACGGGCGATATCGTTGGGCGTATAGTTGATGCGCTTCATCGCGGCATGGACCTTATCGCGGGTCTCTTGGCTAATATAGCCGCGATTATTAAGCACGCGAGATACCGTAGTAGGCGAAACCCCCGCCACCGCTGCAACTTCCTTGATGCCAGGCTTAGCCGTATCCTTAGAACGAGCACTCTCGCGAGCCATAACACCCTCCCCCATCAACATGTCATACGTTTACATACGAACAAAGCATACCCCAACAACAGCGGGAAGACGGTAACAGCACAAGTAAGTAAACGACTCATCCAAATAATTAGGAGAGTTCCGCCTAAAGGGTGACTACACAGGACCCCGCCGGGGCTGCTTGGGCTATCTCCCAAAATATTCCGCAGGACGCAAGAAGCCCTCGCCGCACGAAGTGCGCAGCGAGGGTTTCTTGCATGTCCGAGGACGTTTTGGGAGGTAACCCAAACAGCCCCGGCGATCCTGCGGGAGTTAAATCCCTTTAGAACTTGTCGTGGAAGGTACGCGAAATGACCTCGTCCTGCTGCTCCTTGGTGAGCGTGTGGAAGTTCACGGCATAGCCGGAAACGCGGATGGTCAGCTGCGGGTACTTCTCGGGGTGAGCCTGAGCGTCGAGCAGCGTCTCACGGTTGAAGACGTTGATGTTCAGGTGGTGGCCACCCTTCTCGGCGTAAGCGTCGAGCATGTGGACCAGGTTATCGGCCTGAGTCTCGGAAACTTCAGAAACCTTCATAATGTGTCTCCTTCGATTGATAGGCGCCGGCCGAAACCGGCGCACTAATCAGTAATCGTTATTGTTAGTATAGCACTAACAATAGTTACTCGCCCAGCTGATCAAGGTCGATATCGCCAAAGAACACCTGATCCTCCTTGCCGAGCGCACTCGGAATGATGGAGAAGGTGTTGGAGATGCCGTCCTGAGCATCGCGGAACGGGAGCTTGGAAACCGAAGACAGCGAAGCGATGGCGCCGTGGCTATCGCGCTTGTGCATGGGGTTAGCACCCGGGGCGAACGGCTGGCCAGCCTTGCGGCCGTCGGGCGTGGAGCCGGTCTTCTTACCGTACACGACGTTGGAGGTAATGGTCAGAACCGAGGTCGTGGGCACGGAGTTGCGGTAGGTGTCGTTCATGCGGATGTACTCCATGAACTGGTGCACAACGTCGTGAGCGATCTGGTCGACGCGGTCGTCGTCGTTACCGTACTTGGGGAAATCGCCCTCGGTCTCGAAGTCGACGATAATGCCGTTCTCGTCACGGACGGGGTGGACCTTGGCGTACTTGATGGCAGACAGGGAGTCAGCCACGACGGAAAGGCCAGCGATACCCGTAGCGAACCAGCGGTGCACGTGCTTGTCGTGCAGAGCCATCTGGATGCGCTCGTAGCAATACTTGTCGTGCATGTAGTGAATGATGTTCAGCGAGTTAACGTACACGCCAGCGAGCCACTTCATCATGTCGTTGTACTTGGCCACAACGTCGTCGTAATCGAGCGTATCGCCCTCGACGGCGCGATACTTGGGGCCGACCTGCTTCTTGGAGACCTCGTCAACACCGCCGTTGAGTGCGTAGAGCAGGCACTTGGCAAGGTTGGCGCGGGCGCCGAAGAACTGCATCTCCTTGCCGATGCGCATGGAGGACACGCAGCAGGCAATGCCGTAGTCGTCACCGTGATAGACGCGCATGAGGTCGTCGTTCTCGTACTGGATCGAGGAGCTGGCGACGGAAGTCTTGGCGCAGAACTTCTTGAAGTTCTCGGGCAGACGGGTCGACCACAGAACGGTCATGTTGGGCTCGGGGCTGGTACCCATGTTCTCGAGCGTGTGCAGGTAGCGGTAGCTCATCTTAGTAACGAGCGTACGGCCGTCAACACCCATGCCGCCGATGGACTCGGTGACCCACTGCGGATCGCCGGTGAACAGGGCCTGGTACTCGGGGGTACGGGCAAACTTGACCATGCGGAGCTTCATGATGAAGTGATCCACGAACTCCTGGATCTGCTCCTCGGTGAAGGTACCGTTGGCAAGGTCGCGCTCAGCGTAGATGTCGATGAACGTGGAGGTACGGCCGATGGACATAGCGGCGCCGTTCTGCTCCTTAACGGCAGCGAGGTAGGCGAAGTACATCCACTGGATGGCCTCCTGCGTGTTGGTAGCAGGGTTGGAAATATCGAAACCATAGGTCTCGGCCATCATCTTAAGCTCGCCGAGGGCGCGGATCTGCTCCTGCAGCTCCTCACGATCGCGGATGTTGTCGGCGGTCATGACCGTCGGGGTGGAAGCCTTCTGGGCCTCCTTGTCCTTGATCAGGTAGTCGACACCGTACAGGGCGACACGGCGGTAGTCGCCGATGATGCGGCCGCGGCCATAGCCATCGGGCAGACCGGTGATGATGTGGGCCGAGCGGCAAGCACGCATCTCGGGGGTGTAAACATCGAAGACGCCGGCGTTATGGGTCTTGCGCTCGAAGGTGTAGCGCTCGACAACGTTCTCGTCGACCTTGTAGCCGTGCTGGCTGGCAGCCTGGCAAGCGATGCGGATACCACCGTTGACGTGCAGCGCGCGCTTGAGCGGCTTGTCGGTCTGGAGGCCGACGATGGTCTCCTTCTCGCGGTGGGCGTTATCGATGTAGCCAGCGGGGTGGCTCACGATACCCGTGACAGTCTTGGTGTCCATATCGAGGACACCGCCCTGCTCGCGCTCCTTGAGCAGCAGGTCGAGAACCTCGCCCCACAGCTCCTTGGTACGCTCGGTCGGACCGGCGAGGAACGACTCGTCGCCCTCATAGGGGGTGTAGTTCTTCTGGATGAAGTCTCGGACGTCAACTTCTCCCGTCCAGATGCCTTCCTTGAAGCCTTCCCATGCCTCCTGCATTGTGTAACCACGCTCCTAGTTACGTGTAATGCGGCGCTCTCTCACACCGCTGCTTATTGAATTCTTGAATTATCGGCTTGCACTACCGGCTTCTTCCGTTCTTCACCACACGTTGGTACAGGGAAAAACGTTTGTCCACCTTGGAACTGCAACCCAAAACCCAAGATTTCACCCGTTTGAGAAGGATAACATAGCCACCCCCTTCATCAGGGCTGTTATATGTTTCTTTTTTTATACCATTAGGGCGTTTTTAACAAATCCGCAGGAAATGCGAGCGCGAGCAACTACCGTTCACCGATTTGTTTGGTATTTTTCCTTGCCTTTGTACGACGTTCACTCTAGCTGTTATGTCAGCTTTATCAGGGTAAAGTACCCCAGAGACCCTTCAGAAACTGAAGGGCGGCCACGGGATTTCCCCCGGGGCCGCCCTATGGCGTGGCTAGTTATTTAGCTTTGATTGCCGTTTGGCATTAGGCGGCTGCGGAAGCCTTGTCGGTCGTTGCCTTGCTGTTGCTCTGCTGGCCCTCAAAATGCTTGTAGCACCAGCTGGTGACCAGCGGGGTCAATATAGCCGTCACGATTGCGCAGGCAGCAACCTGTGCCGTAGCCGTCGCGAGCACGGCGCCACCGTACATGGCCCCGTTGACGCTTGCCATGGCAGCAGGCGTAGCCACATTGGCTCCGGCGCAGCTCGAAATGGCCGCACCTGCGACACCCGTGCCGCCCGTGAGCTTGTCGACCGCGATGACGGGAATTGCAAAGATCACCGAGCAGATCACGCCGAGCAGAATACCGGGAAGACCGCCATTAATGAGCTGGCCAAAGGTCATGGTCGAGCCCATGGCAAAGAAGACGAGCACGATGACGGCGGAAAGTGCCGGTGCCATCATCTTCTTAAAGCTGGGGAAGACGTTGCCCAGAATAATGCCGACGACGATCGGCAGGATGGCACCCACGAGCGACCAGCCGATCGGAGCCTGGCCGGCAGCGCCGAGCACGATCATCGTGACCGGAGGGCCGACAACGAGCGTGGTGATTGCGACAGCGCCACGCTCGGCCTCATTGCCCATGGTGCCCATCAGACCAGCGTACATAGCGTTGTTGGCGCCGGTGCAAGCCGCCAGCATCACCATGGCAGAGATGCCAAACAGGTTGTCGTTGAACACATAAAGGATGAGCAGCGACATGGCAACGACCACGATCTGCTTGACGGCGATGATGATGGCGCCGCGGGCAGCGGCGGCAGGAGCGCTCTTAAACGAAATCGTCGTACCGACGATGAGCAAAAAAGCGCCCACGAGCGGGCCAGCGCCCTGCTGGGTCATGCCAAGCGTAAAGCTGCCGAGCGTTTTGAACAGGTCGGGGAATAGCGTGTTGAGCAGACAGCCCAACAGAAGCGGCACCAAGATATTGGCGCCCGGGATGGAGGACATCTTAAAGAACGGCTCCTTTGCCGCCGGCGCCTCCACCGCAGTCGATTCACTCATATATATCTCCTTTGGATGCATGCGAATCGTAGCCGCATGCGCCTATATCAGAAAGAAGGCGACGGTCCCGAGTCGCAGGAGCCGTCGCCGAATAATCGTCGCGGAGTATTACCCGTCCAGAACGATGCCACCGTCGCAGTCACCGATCTCGCCGTTCACGAAGCTGGCGAGGTCGGAAGCGAAGAACAGCACCATCTGCGCAGGCTCGCTGGCCTGGGCGGCGCGGCCCAGAGGAATACCGTTGATGATACGCTGAGAGTTCTCGTCAGAGAGAATCGAGGTCATATCGGTCAACGTGAGCGACGGGCACACGGCGTTACAGCGGACGCCAAACTTGCCGCCTTCCTTGGCGACTGCCTTGGTCAGGCCGTTGACACCGGCCTTAGAGCTCGCGTAGGCCGCGGTGCCGAGCAGGCCGCCACCGATCTTGCCAGCGACAGAGCTCACGTTGACGATAGTGCCGGCATGGGCCGCCTTAAAGTGCGGGTACACGGCGTTCATCATAGTGAAGGTACCGTTGAGGTTGATATCGATGGTGCGACGCCACTCGGTGTCATCGATCTCGTCGAACTTCTTGGTGCTGATGACGCCAGCGCAGTTGATCAGGATGTTGGTTTGCGGCAGGTCCGTAAAAATCTGCTCGACGGTCTCGCGCGCCTTGGGTGCATCGGCGACATCGAGCTGATAGAACTTGTTGCCCTCGCCAAGCTCGGCCACCGCGGCCTCGCCCTTAGCAGCGTTCCTTGCGATGAGCGCGACGTGTCCGCCGCCCGCAACGATGCCCTTGGCAATCTCGAGGCCAATGCCCTGAGTGCCGCCGGTAACGATCGCGGTTTTGCCCGTGAAGTCAAATGCCATGACTCCAACCCCCTTGATTCAGGTGTCTCCTTGCGGGAAGTTGGAGCATCGCACGTGGCGATAAATGAGTCCCAGTCGTCATGGTGGTGACAACCCCTCGCCTAACCGCGGGCATAATAGTTCTTTGAAACGCTTCAGCGATTGAATTTTTTACTCTTTATGCGCTCTTTATATTGCCCAGCAACCAGGTAGTTTTTGGGACATGCCTAGAGATCTGCCCCTAACTTTGCTGGCACCGACGGTGTACGGAGATCGCCTAAAGGCAGTTTTCTAGGCATGTCCCAAAAATCTTCCGTATAGGGCGCGCGTGCAGGGGTATCATCTTCCACCGAAAATAGTTTCTAGTGTTAGGGGTTTTCGGTGGAAGATACCGATTTCCATGAGCTTGGACGCCAGCTCCTTACCGAGTTTGGCAGCATGCATCAGCGCGTTTCGCGCTTTGCGGACAAAGCTCTCGGCGGCGAGATGGCCGTCATGCGCGCCCTCATGCTCGCTGGCGGTTCGCTCACGCCGAGCGAACTCGCAGATCGCGCCTGGGTCTCGAGTGCCCGCATCGCCAATATCCTACGCGCTCTCGAAGCCAAGGGCTGGGTCGAGCGCGAGCACTCAAAGACCGACCGTCGTCGCGTACACGTCACGGTGACCGACAAGGGATTCCATGATCTCGAAATCAAGCGTCGGGAATTCGAGGACCGCACCGCGGCCTTCCTCGAGCAGTTCGGCGAAACAGATACCCAAGAGATGGTGCGTCTTCTAAGACGTGCCAACGAAATAATCGACCGCAACCAAGAAAGGAGAGATGCCGAGTGAGGATTCTCAAGCTCTTTAAAAAGCATGTCCTGGCACTGTTCGCAGCTATCGTACTTATCGTAATCAGCTGCAACGCCGATCTGGCGCTGCCTACCTATATGAGCGACATCGTCGACGTGGGCGTGCAGCAAGGCGGCATCGCCTCGCCCGTGCCCGACACCATTCGCGCCGAATCGCTCGACGACCTCGAACTCTTTATGAGCGCCAAGGACGCCAAGGCTGTGGAGGCCGTGTTTAGCAAGGCTGACAAAAACGGCATTCGAACGTACAAGGGTACCGAGGAAGAGCGTGCCGATGGAGGCAAGATTGCCGGCATTATGAGCCTGCCTGAGACTGTCGTCCTTTCGCTCAACCAGGGCATCGATGCCAACTCCATGGGCGACATGATGGGCACGTCCGGTGAGAAAGACAACAGCGGCGCCCAGGCCATGCCCACGCCCGAGCAGATGGCGGCGATGACGCCCGAGCAACTCGCCGAGATGCAGCAGAAGGCCGCTGCGGTGCAGAACATGCAAAAGCAGATTGATGCCGACGGTGGCAAGATCACCATGAAGAGCCTGCGTCTAGGCGTTGAAGGCGGCCTAATCGACCAGGGCAAGCTCGTTGAGGGCGCCAACCAAATGGCGGACAAAATGGGCTCCATGTCGGGCTCCATCGTCACCCAGCGCGCCGTGAGCTATGTGCAGGACGAGTACAAGGCACAGGGCATCGACCCCGCCGACGTGCAGAACGCCTACCTGGGCCGCATGGCGACCACGATGTTTGGTCTGTGCCTAATCTCGCTGGTCGCCACCATCCTGACCGGTGCCGTGGCTTCGCGCACCGCCTGCTCCATCGCCCGCGACCTGCGCCGCGAGACCTTCAACAAGGTTATGCACTTCTCGCCGGCCGAGGTGGGCAAGTTTAGCCAGGCCTCGCTCATCACCCGCTGCACCAACGACATTCAGCAGATTCAGATGGCCGCAACCCTGTTTATCCGCATGTGTCTGATGGCCCCCGTCATGGGCATCGTCGCCGTCATGCGTGTCCTGGCCAACCACACCGGCCTGGAGTGGACCATCGCCGTGGCCATCATCGCGGTCTCGGCCGTCGTCGGCGTGCTTATGGGCCTCACCATGCCCAAGTTCAAAAAGATGCAGAGCTTTGTGGACCGCGTGAACCTTACCGCCCGCGAGCTGCTCGACGGCCTTATGCCCATCCGCTCGTTCAACCGCGAGGAGCATGAGCTCGAGCGTTTTGACAAGGCTTCGCTCGACCTGATGACCACGCAGCTCTACACCAACCGAGCCATGAGCTTTATGATGCCGCTCATGATGCTCGTCATGAACTGCATCACCGTGCTTATCGTCTGGTTTGGCGCGCAGGGCGTGTCCGACGGCGTGATGCAGGTCGGCAACATGATGGCGTTTATCTCCTACACCATGCAGATCGTCATGGCGTTTATGATCCTCACCATGGTTTCGGTCATCCTGCCCCGCGCCGAGGTCGCAGCCGAGCGCGTGGAAGAGGTCATCACCTGCCCCACGAGCATCAACGACCCTGCCTCGCCCAAACTGCCCGCGGCCAGCGCGCCGCGCGGTGAGCTCACCTTCCGCGACGTGAGCTTCCAGTATCCCGATGCCCGCGCCGACGTCATTAGCGGCGTGAACTTCACCACGCATGCCGGCCAGATGCTCGGCATCATCGGCTCCACGGGCTCGGGCAAGTCCACGCTCGTGCAGCTGATTCCGCGCCTGTACGACGTCACAGGCGGCAGCATTTCGCTTGACGGCGTCGACGTGCGTGACATGACTCTCTCCGAGCTGCGTCGCCGCATTGGTTACATCCCGCAGCAGGGGCGCCTGTTCTCGGGTACTGTCGAGAGCAACCTCAAGTTTGCCGGCGACATGGTGAGTGACGAGGATATGCGCCAGGCAGCACGCGTCGCCCAGGCGGAGGACTTTATCGCCGAGCGCGAGGGCGGCTACGACTCCCCCATCAGCCAGGGCGGCTCCAATGTTTCGGGTGGTCAGCGCCAGCGTCTGGCCATCGCCCGCGCGTTGGCCAAAAAGCCCGAGGTCGTGGTGTTCGATGACTCGTTTAGTGCCCTCGACTACAAGACCGACGCGCGCCTACGCGAGGAGCTGGCCAAAAACGTTACCGACGCCGCGCTCGTGGT
This sequence comes from Collinsella sp. CLA-ER-H10, assembly GCF_040092475.1. Lineage (NCBI taxonomy): Bacteria > Bacillati > Actinomycetota > Coriobacteriia > Coriobacteriales > Coriobacteriaceae > Collinsella > Collinsella sp. CLA-ER-H10. The sequence goes on along the minus strand of NZ_JBBNLM010000011.1, from coordinate 4,571 downwards.
CGTGGCCCAGCGCATCGCGACCATCATGCACGCCGACCAGATCATCGTGCTCGACGACGGCCACGTAGTGGGCACCGGCACGCACAAGGAGCTGCTGCGCAGCTGCCCGGCGTACCTGGAGATCGCACAGTCGCAGCTTTCCGCCGAGGAGCTGGGGCTTACCCAAGAAGAAATTGCAGCCGTCATGGAAGGAGGCGAGCGCTAATGGCAGACGAGACCAAGACTCAGATTCCCAAGCCCACCCGCCAGCGTGGTCCCATGGGCCGCATGGGCGGCATGCGTCGCGGCGAAAAGGCCAAGGACTTTAAGGGCACCATGAGGCAGCTGCTCGGCTATATCGGCCAGCACAAGATTGCCGTGTTTGCCGCCGTCGCCTTTGCCGTGTGCTCGGTCATCTTTAACATTGTGGGACCCAAGGTGCTCGGCCAGGTTACGACCAAGCTGTTCGAAGGCCTGGTCGCCAAGGTCAACGGCACCGGCGACGTTGACTTTGACTGGATCGCCAAGACGCTCGGCTTTTTGCTCTGCCTGTATCTGGCGAGCTCTGTCTGCAGCCTCATCCAGGGCTGGCTCATGACCGGCGTCACGCAAAAGATTTGTTACCGCATGCGCAAGGAAATCGCCGCCAAGATTGCCGTCGTGCCGATGAGCTACTTCAACGGCCACAGCAAGGGAGACGTACTCAGCCGCATCACCAACGACGTCGATACGCTGGGTCAGTCGCTCAACCAGAGCGTGACGCAGCTCATCACGTCGGTGACGCAGATTATCGGCGTGCTCGTCATGATGCTTTCGATCAGCCTGCCGCTTACCGGCGTCACCGTGCTCACGCTGCCGGCCGCCGCGATTATCCTGACCGTAATGATTCACTTCTCGCAGCCGTACTTCCGCGAGCAACAGCAGGTTCTGGGCGCCGTCAACGGCATTATCGAGGAGGACTTTGCCGGCCAGAACGTCATCCAGGTGTTCGACCGCGCCGAGGCCTCGATCGAGGAGTTCGACCGTCAAAACGACCGCCTCTTTATTAGTGGCTGGCGCTCGCAGTTTCTGTCGGGCCTGATGATGCCGCTTATGAGCTTGGTGGGCAACATGGGCTACGTGGGCGTCGTCGTGGTGGGCGCACAGCTCGCACTGACCGGCAACGCCACGCCCGGCGACATCCAGAGCTTTATCCAGTACGTTCGCAACTTTACGCAGCCCGTGCAGCAACTGGGCAACGTGAGCAACACGATGCAGTCGATGGCAGCCGCCACCGAGCGCGTCTTTGAGTTCCTGGCCGCGCCCGAGGAGGAGCAGAAAGCCGACGCGCAGATTCCCGAAAAGCGCCCCGGCCATGTGGAGTTTGATCACGTCAAGTTTGGCTATACGCCCGACAAGACCATCATCCACGACTTTAGCTGCGAGGCGCAGCCCGGCCAGACCATCGCCATCGTCGGTCCTACCGGCGCCGGCAAGACCACGCTCATTAAGCTGCTGCAGCGCTTCTACGATGTGGACGGCGGTTCGCTGCGCGTCGAGGGTGTCGACGTGCGCGACTGGGACCGCGCGGCGCTGCGCGGCGAGTTTGCCATGGTGCTGCAGGATACCTGGCTGTTTAACGGCACCATCCGCGAGAACATCCGCTACGGACGCCCCGATGCAAGCGATGCCGAGGTCGAAGCCGCTGCACGCGCCGCACGCTGCGATCACTTTATCCATACGCTCGCCGGCGGCTACGACTTTATGATCAACGAGGAAGGCACCAACCTGTCGCAGGGCCAGCGCCAGCTCGTGACCATTGCCCGTGCCATTTTGGCCGACCGCCCGGCGCTAATTCTGGACGAGGCAACCTCCAACGTTGACACTCGTACCGAGGAGCTTATTCAGCGTGCCATGGATGTGCTGATGCAGGGCCGTACCAGCTTTGTTATCGCGCACCGCCTGTCCACGATCCGCAACGCCGACGTGATCTTGGTGATTCGCGACGGCGATATCGTCGAGAAGGGCACGCACGACGAGTTGCTCGCCCAGGGCGGCTTCTACGCCGACCTATATAACTCGCAATTCGACGAGGCGGCGTAAATTCTGCTGCAGGGAACGAATAACGCCCGAGAACGGGGACGCAGGACAACCTGCGCCCCCGTTTTTTCGTCCACGGCACTCGAATTAGCTCTCTTGGGGCCCGATTGACAGCCCCTTCCGGACCCTGTGGCCAAAAAAGGTCAAATATGAGTACTGTTACATTTTTAGTAGCAGCCAAAACCGCCTCAAATGACCTCTTTGCGGCTTCTATACGCCTTCAAATTAATCAAAACGCCCGTTAACATGCTTCTGTGTGCCAACGTTAATGAACATATTTGCTGTTATGCCTATTATCTTGTAAGCTCGATATGAGACTACGCCAGCAACAGTACTCATATTTGCCATTTTTTGCCCACGGGGTATGCCGCAGAAGATCCAACTTGCTCCAGCGTGCCGTACGCCGACCCCCTTCCGGCGAGTGCCGACATTTTCCCAGATAAAACCGACCAAAATAAACCTGTCCCTTTTTGGTAGGTTTCGGGGTGACAAGGGGTTGCACTTTAGCGTGCGACAGCGGATAATGCCGAGCATTCGACAATACGCTTATTGCTCTTTCTATAGATTGAGGAGACCCCTATGGCCATGGAATTCAAACGCAGGCTGCCGATCCCCATGGAGATCCGCGAGGAAATGCCACTTTCTGCCGAGCTTACCGCCAAAAAGCAGGCATTTGACGCCGAGGTCGCCAAAGTCTTTACCGGCGAGGACGCACGCAAGGTGCTCATCATCGGCCCGTGCTCTGCCGACCGCGAGGATTCGGTGCTTGAGTACATGAACCGACTGGCCAAGACCGCCGAGGAGGTCAAGGACAAGCTCATCATCATTCCGCGCGTCTACACCAACAAGCCGCGCACCAAGGGCACCGGCTACAAGGGCCTGCTGCACAACCCCAACCCCGAGGCTCCCGACGATCTGCTCGAGGGCGTCAAGGCCATCCGCCATATGCACCTGCGCGTTATTGAGGAAACGGGCTTCTTCACCGCCGACGAGATGCTCTATCCGTCCAACTACCAATACCTCGTCGACCTGCTGAGCTATGTTGCCGTGGGCGCACGCTCGGTCGAAAACCAGGAGCATCGCCTGGTGTCGAGCGGCATTTCGGTACCCGTTGGCATGAAGAATCCCACTGCCGGCTCTACCACCGTTATGCTCAACTCCATTTACGCCGCGCAGGCGCACCAGAGCTTCATCTTCCGCAACTGGGAGGTCGAGTGCGACGGCAATCCGCTCGCGCACGCCGTTATGCGTGGCTACATCGGTCTCGATGGGCGCACCTACCCCAACTACCACTACGAGCACCTGGAGCGCCTGGCCGAGCGCTATACCGAGCATGCCGGCTATGCCAATCCGGCAGCGATCATCGACTGCAACCATGACAACTCGGGCAAGCGTCCGCTGGAGCAGTATCGCATTTGCAAGGAAGTGCTCGACAGCTGCCGCCGCAACGAGTCCATCTCCAAGCTGGTCAAGGGCTTTATGATCGAGTCTTACCTGGAGGACGGCAACCAGCCGGTCGACGGCGGCGTCTTTGGCAAGTCGATCACCGATCCGTGCCTGGGCTGGGAAAAGACCGACTACCTCATCCACGAGATCGCGGAACGTATTTAGTTACGCGGTTTTACCAAACCGCGTAACGGCTCGACGCTGCAAACCCGCCAGAACGGCAATCTGCCTTTCAGCTTCGACGGCATGACCAGAAGGTCAATGCCGCCTCGCTTCAAGGCACCTTGCTCGCTCTGGCGGGTTTTCGCTGACGTTTTTCGACCTGCATCGTTGCCAGGGTTGGCACCAATGACTAATGCGGTAACAAGCTACGTCGGTCCGCTTGACCGGCTGGGTTTCTGAGGTGCGGCAGATTCCCGTGAAATAGGAGCGCCGCGCACTTTGGGTACGCAAGCGACAAATGAACGGGAAGGTGCCGCACCTCGGGAAGACAGACAGTTACGCCGAGGGTTCCTGCTGCGTAATGCAGTGGATATTTCCGCCACCGAAGACGACCTGCTCGGACTGAACGCCGACGCACTTGTAGACGCCCTCGCCCCAGACCTCGTCGTAGATCTTCTGGAGCGTGTCAACGGCAAGTTGATCGTTCTCGTCGCCGTACTGCGGGACGATAACGCCGTGGTTGGTGACCAGGTAGTTCATGTAGGAGGCGATCAGCGGCTCGTCGGCAACGCGCGGCTCGGCGTTCTCGTCGGCGTCGATGGTGTCGCAGGAAGCCTGGTCCATGAACAGCGGGTTCACAGGCATGCAGAGCTTGTAGACCTTCATCTTGCGGCCCTTGGCGTCAACGGCGTTGGAGAGGGTCTCGTAGACGGCGTGGCATTGCTCGTAGAACGGATACTCGGGATCGTCGGTCCAGATGCAGGCCATGACGCCCGGAGCGATGAACGTGGCGACGTCGTCGATGTGGCCGTTGGTCTCCTCGGGGTCGATGCCCTCCTTGACCCAGATGACCTTCTCGACGCCCAGGTAGTCCTTGAGGTGCTCGTTCATGTACTCGCGAAGCT
>NZ_JBBNLM010000010.1:0-65869 GCF_040092475.1 Collinsella sp. CLA-ER-H10 | reverse complement strand
CACTCGCTTCCCTCCGAGGAGGGGTGCCGTTCGACTTGCATGTGTTAGGCGCGCCGCCAGCGTTCATCCTGAGCCAGGATCGAACTCTCCGTCCAAAATAAATGGGCTTCGAGCCCGTCCGGTCCTCACAACTATTAGCTGATCGGTTCCGTTCGATTCATATGGTTCTAGTATAGGAAAAGGAATTTCTCGGGGCCGCCTCTCGGCGGCCTTGCGAAAAACAAATCCAAGTTAGACCATTTCAAATGGTTCGATGTCTGCCCGGATGCGACACAACTGGTGTGTCCATCCTCGCAGTATCCGGTTCTCAAGGTGCACGCCTGCGCTGGTTCCCGGTTGCACCGGGCCGCGCGGCAAGGAGATATATTGCCAGACCGCGAAGCTCTGTGGGACGTCAATTCCGCTCTTCACAAGTCCTACACAACATATTGCTTTCTATAGGTAATAGAAAGACTGGTGCGGATCTTCCGCACGTATCAGATGATGACCCTTTGGTTCAGGAATATATAGAGATCGGTCACCTGTAAGTGTTTATCTACCCGCGCTTTTAGCAATGTAAACCGCGCTTCAGATAAAAAGAGGGAGCGCCGCGCACAACGCGACACTCCCCTAGCGATTCAAGAGAATCTATTAGGCCTCGAGAGCCTTCTTGGCGATGGTAGCCAGCTCGTTGAAGGACTCGATGTCCTCGTAAGCCATCTGAGCCAGGACCTTGCGGTCGAGCTCGATGCCGGCAACCTTCAGGCCGTGCATGAACTGAGAGTAAGAGATGTCGTTCAGGCGAGCAGCAGCGTTGATACGAGTGATCCAAAGAGAACGGATCTCGCGCTTCTTGTTGCGGCGATCACGATACTGATACTGCAGGGAGTGCTGGACCTGCTCTTTAGCATGCTTGTAAGTACGCGAAGCGGCACCGTAGTAACCCTTCGCACGGTGCATAACGGTACGGCGCTTCTTCTTGGCGGCAACAGCGCGCTTAATACGTGCCATGTTCTATCAACTCCTAGACGGTAAAACGAAAAACGGGAACGCGAACTTAGGCGAGACGCGACTTGATGACCTTGCGGTCGGCAGCGGCAATCTCGGTCTCCTGACGGAAGCCACGCTTACGCTTGGTGGACTTCTTGCTCAGGATGTGGCTCTTGAAAGCCTTGGCGCGCATAAGCTTGCCGGTACCAGTCTTGCGGAAACGCTTCTTGGTGCCGCTGTGGGACTTCATCTTAGGCATGAAATACTCCTTAATCGGTTACAGAACACTAGTTACTTGGTATCGCTTGCCGCTTTATCCTCATCGAAGGCGCCCTTAATCGGGGCGAGCAGCATAAGCATGTTACGGCCTTCCATCTTAGGCTTGGACTCGACCGTAGCGTAAGGCTTGAGATCCTCGGCGAGACGCTCGAGAACGTTAAGGCCCTGCTCCGGGTGAGCCATCTCACGGCCGCGGAACATGATGGTGATCTTAACGCGTGCGCCCTTCTTGAGGAAACGCAGAACGTGGCCCTTCTTGGTCTCGTAGTCGCCAACGTCGATCTTGGGTCGGAACTTCATTTCCTTGACCTCGACCTTGGACTGGTTCTTACGAGCAGCCTTGGCCTTCATGGCCTGCTGGTACTTGAACTTACCGTAGTCCATGACCTTGCAGACCGGCGGCTCCGCGTTGGGAGCGATCTCGACCAGGTCGAGACCCTGATCGTCGGCGACGCGCTGGGCATCGCGGATGGCGAACAGGCCGAGCTGAGAGCCATCGACGCCAATCAAACGGCACGAAGATGCAGTGATCTCGTCGTTGATGCGGGTGTCATCAGACTTAGCTATTTTCCCTACCTCCATTCATAAAAAAATAACCCGGCGCTTCTCAGCAACCAGGTCGTACACATAGACTTCCTCGATTTGAGGAAGGTAATCTAAGTTGTATGACCAGTCAGCTGCTCATTGGCGCCAAAAGGTGGGAACCCTCGGGTTCCTCTTTAGGGCATTGCGGGAACAACGCCCTGCGAATAATAACACGTACAGCGCGTTATCACATTACGTACACGAAAAAGGGGCCTTGACCCCCTTGAACGCTCACTTGCATGTATGGTGCCCGAGGCGAGACTCGAAGGGCCTTCGCTTCGCGAAGCCCCGGGCTTCGGGCGCGTGGCGCCCTCGCCACGCTCCGCTACAAACAGGCCACAGGCCTGTTTGCTTAACGCTTCGCGCGCTCACGCGAGTTCGGCACGAAAAAGGGGGCCGCAACCCCCTTGAACGCTCACTTGCATGTATGGTGCCCGAGGCGAGACTCGAACTCGCACGTTGTTGCCAACGGTGGATTTTGAGTCCACTGCGTCTGCCAATTCCGCCACTCGGGCACGTAATGCGTGAGTTAGTTTATCACAGCTTGCTATCGATTAGTCCGAAAATGGAACTTCGAGCATTTCGATGAGTTCGACTGAACGGAGCATCTCGCGCTGGCGGCATCCGCGACCGTCGACCGAGGCCTCGCCCATCTGATTGTCGTAGGGGTCCTCGCGCATGCCGTCGAAAGCCGGCTCAAACTCGGCCTGGAATCGATTGTTTGCCACCATGCGCCACGGGTCGAGGTTGCCAAAGTAGTGACGGCGGCGCCACTCCTCCCCCATTCTGCGTGCCGAGGAGCCAAACGATACGTCGGCGTTAAGCCAACCGGTCTGCGGCGTATAGAACTCCGCCCAGTCGTGCGGCCCCACCGAATCGGGCGCAACATACAGGCCACTCTGCCAACGGGCAGGCACGCCGGCGATGCGACACATGGTGATAAACGTGAGCGCCATAACACCGCAATCGCCGCGGAGCGAATGCGCGCAGTCATCGGCAATAGAGCCCAAAAGCAGGTACGGCGGCTGGTAGCGATAGTCGATATGCTGCGTCAGGTAATCATAGATGGCACGGGCGCGATCGAGCGGATCCTCGAGCCTGTCAATGACACGGGCCGTCAGCTGCTGCAGATACGGTGTGAATGCAATGTGCGGACGGTCCTCGGAAATATCCTCGGGCAGAGGCGCGTCCATACGCGGATGAACCGGAAGTGTGCCACCGTAGACATCACAATAAGCAGCATCGATGTGATAACGATAGGTCACCGAGAATGAGCGTTCACTCGAAGAAGACCACGAGGCGGTACGTGGCGAAGCGTTCGCGGGAGCAACAGCACCCTCCGGCGTCATGTCGAGAATCTCGACCCGAGACTGCTGGTGGCAGGTGGCGGCAACGGGAAGCCAAGCGCGAACGGTCTCCCCCTCTAGAGCGCCGGGGACAGACAAGGACGCCTGAAGCGTAATAACGCGAGTCAATCCGTTTTGCGACTCCATCTCCTTGAGCATCTCGTTGCGCAGTGCTATTCCGTCCGTAGAATCGGGACGCATGCCGGGGGCCTCTTTGGGATATACGCGAAGCGAATCGAGGAAGTTATCGAGAACGAACAGCTCGCCATCGATAAAGCGCCAGTCAATACGCTTACGGTCAATCAGATCGTCAAACTGCTCCTCGGTAAACTCAGGCCACTCCTCGCGAATCATCGCAATAGCTCGATCGCGCGACACCGAAAAATGAAGCGGCGTCTCGATCATGCGATACCGCTCGGCGCGAACGCAGGCAGCGAGCGAGGGATCGGGATCTTGGGCAAGTAGGCGGTCGCAAGCCTCAATAGCCTGCGAAAGATACCCCGCGTCCTTTAAACGCAGAATCTCGGGTGGCAAGCCAACATCTAGAAAACGGAAGTCATCATTGCAAACATCAACAGAGCAACCAACAGGACCCTCGTCAATAACCTTCCCATCCGAAGGCAGTACATTAATAACAGCCATACCAAACTCCAAGTCATTAGAACTCTTGAAGCCCATTGTAGCGAGATAAAAAAGAAAGCCCCAACAAGGGAGCCATCAACACCGCCGAGCGGTAGTCAAAAAATGAATTCAGCCCAGTAACCCTGTAGCGAGTTAACGAAGGAGGCCCCGTTCACCCGAAGCTTTTCCCATTGCGCGACTTCTGGCAAAGCCAGGTGAGCGCAAGGGAAAAGCGTAGGGTGAACGGGGCCTCCGACGGGAAAGTTAAACCGCTACTTACGCCTTGTTGACGGAGCCAAACTCCTCCATGAGCTCCTTGGTGCGGGCAACGATGTTGTCGCGACCAGGCTTGAGGAGCTTGCGGGGGTCAAAGCCCTTGCCCTGCTGATCCTTGCCAGCCTCGATGTACTCGCGAACGCCCTTGGCGAAGACGAGCTGCAGGTCGGTGTTGACGTTGATCTTGGAGATACCCAGGGAGATGGCCTTCTTGATCTGATCCTCGGGGATGCCGGTGCCACCGTGCAGAACGAGGGGCAGGTCGCCGGTCTCGGCCTTGATCTCGCCCAGACGCTCGAAGGAAAGGCCAGCCCAGTCGGCGGGATACACGCCGTGGATGTTGCCGATGCCGCAGGCGAGGAAGTCGACGCCCAGGTCGGCAATCTGCTTGCACTCAGCGGGGTCAGCGAGCTCGCCGTTGGAAGTCACGCCGTCCTCGGTGCCGCCGATGCCGCCAACCTCGGCCTCGATGGACATGCCCTTGGAGTGGGCAAGCTCAACGAGCTCCTTGGTGCGGTCGAGGTTAAGCTGGAAGGTCTCCTCGTGAGAGCCGTCATACATGATGGACGTGAAGCCGGCCTCGATGCACTTGAAGCAGTCCTCGTAAGAACCGTGATCGAGGTGAAGGGCGACGGGAACGGTAACGCCCGTGGCCTCGACGGCAGCCTTGACCATGTCGGCGCAGACCTTGAAACCGCCCATCCACTTAGCGGCACCGGCGGTGCACTGAAGGATCAGCGGAGACTTGGCCTCCTCGGCGGCCTGGAGAATAGCCAGGGTCCACTCGAGGTTGTTGGTGTTGAAGGCACCGAGAGCGTACTTGCCGGCCTCGGCCTTCTTGAGCATGTCTGCTGCGTTGACGAGCATAAAAGAAACCTCCTGTAAGGTTGCTCCGATAACGCCTGAGATTTTACCACGACATACCCGAGCATAAACGTTCGTTTGTTCACGAATACCATCCGATTGGACAAATTTTGACCGTTTGCCCCACAGAATCTACCCACTGGGGAAAATAGCTTGACGATTGAGCGGTCTTCGTGGTTCGAAAGACGGCTTCGAGCCTACATCTGCATAAACGGATTCTGCATAAGTTCGCGCGCCATCGTGGTCGAATCGCCATGGCCCGTCAAGCAAACGGTATCGGGCGGAAGCGTCTTGGCAAGTTTGGAGAGCGAGCGCATAATCGCCGCCTCGTCACCGCCGGAAAGATCGGTACGGCCGTGGCTGCCCGGGAAAAGCGTGTCGCCCACAAAGGCGATGTTCCCCTGCTCGGTCGCGGCGAACAGGACGATGCCGCCCGGCGTATGCCCCGGCGTCTCGATCACCTGCAGGCAGACGTCGCCCACCTCGATTGTATCGCCCTCGGCAAGCAAACGCGTCGGCTCACCCGGATCGGGCGTCTCGATGCCCCACATGGCGCGCTGCTCCTCGATATTTGCGCGAGGTACCGTCACGTCCTTAGCGCACAACTCATATAGTGCGCCGTCGCCAACAACAGCTCGAACCCCGGCGACCCCGCCAACATGGTCGGCATGGCCGTGCGTGCAGACAGAGCCGAGTACGCGCACCTCGGGATGCGCGGTGCGGATATACTCCACAAGACGCTCGCCCTCCCACGCCGGATCGACGATTAAGCACTCGTCATTCGAAATCACGGCGTAACTGTTGGTCTGAATCGGGCCGTTGACGAGTGTCTCAATCGAAGCCGCACCTCGGGGTGTCAGGTCCAAAGTCATATCGCCCATGCGCATACCCTCCTTCTAAAATACGTTCGAGGCACCAAACGATGCCTCGAACGTAACCAATATCTATGATGCTGAGAGGCTCTCGCACCTACACACGGCGCTTGAGCTGAGCTCCGCCTTCGCCGGGCATAAGACGGCGAGCGTCGTAGACCGAATCGACACTGCTGATGGAAGCCAGCAGCGGATCCAGACCGCTCGCGTCCGAGATCTCGACCATAAAGCGCAGGGTTGCAATACCCTCGCGGTTGGTCGACGTGGCGGCAGAAAGGATATTACCGCCCGCATCGCCAATGGCAATGGTGACATCCTTGAGCAGGCCCATGCGGTCCAGGCACTCGACCACGATCTCGACCTGGAAGAGGGTGTCGGCAGCGCCGTCCCACTCCACATCGATCATGCGCTCGGGATGTTCCATAAGACCCTTGACGTTAGGGCAGTTGGCGCGATGCACCGAAACGCCGCGACCGCGCGTGATGAAGCCGACGATGTCGTCGCCCGTCACGGGGTTGCAGCAATGAGCCAGACGGACCAGCAGGCCGCTGTTGCTCTCGCCCTTGACGATAATGCCGTTACTGGCGCTCTTGCCGCGCTTTTGCGGCTTGCGGTTGGAGCCGCGAGCGGGCTGCTTCACGACCTCGGCGATAGCCTCGGCCTTGGTGAGCTGCTCCTCGGGCTTGGGGTCCAAGATTTGCTCGACCTTGTTGCCCACGGCACGCGGGGCGACCTTACCGGCACCGACGGCCGCAAACAGGTCCTCGAGCTGTTTAAAGTTCAGCTGCTCTGCCACGGCATTGAGCGCACGCGTCGAGCGCGGCGTGGAGATGCCGTACCCGCGCTTGCGCAGGTCCTTGGCCAGTATATCGCGACCGGCGGCAGCGTCGTCGTCCTTAGTCGCGGCGGCAAAGTAGCGACGGATCTTGGACTTGGCGGAAGGCGTTTTGACGATCTTGAGCCAGTCGCGCGACGGCTTGGAGCTCTTGTTGGTCAGAATCTCGACGCGGTCGCCCGTCTTGATCTCGTGCGTGAGCGGCGCCACGGCACCGTTGATCTTGGCGCCCACACAGTGGTTGCCGACCTCGGTGTGGACCGCGTAGGCAAAGTCGAGCGGGGTGGAGCCGGCACGAAGCGCCATGACCTCGCCCTTGGGCGTAAAGACGAAGATCTCCTGATCGAACAGGTCGACCTTCAGCGAATGCAGGTATTCCTTGGCGTCGGTGATCTCATCAGACGCAGCCCAATCGAGCGAATGTTTGAGCCAGTTAATCTGGTCGTCCAGACGCTGGGCATCATTGGTCTTAGACGCAGACGATCCGCCCGACTTCTTATAGAGCCAGTGGGCGGCAATGCCGTACTCGGCCTGCTCATGCATCTCGTAGGTTCGAATCTGAATCTCGAGCGGGCGGGCCGTGGGGCCGATTACCGTCGTATGGAGCGACTGGTAGTTATTGACCTTGGGCATGGCGATATAGTCTTTAAAGCGACCGGGCATGGGGTGCCACAGCGTATGCACCGCGCCGAGCGTGGAGTAGCAATCGCGTACCGAATGCGTGATGACGCGCAGTGCCACCAGGTCGTAGATCTCGGAGAATTCCTTGCCCTTGCGCTTCATCTTTTGGTAGATGGACCAATAGTGCTTGGAACGGCCGTTGATCTGGAAGTCTTCCAGGCCGATGCGGTTGAGCTCGTCGGTGAGCGTCTTGATGGTCTCGGCCAGATAGCGCTCGCGAACCTCGCGCGACTCAGCCACCATGCGTGCGATGCGCTGGTAGGCATCGGGCTCAAGGTAGAAGAAGGACAGGTCCTCGAGCTCCCACTTAATAGAGCTCATGCCCAGACGGTCGGCCAGGGGCGCATACACGTCCATGGTCTCGCGAGCCTTAAACAGGCGACGGTCCTCGCGAAGGGCCGCCAGCGTTCGCATGTTGTGCAGACGATCGGCAAGTTTAACGATGATGACGCGAATGTCCTTGGACATGGCGAGGAACATCTTGCGCAGCGTGAGCGCCTGCTTCTCGTCCATGCTGTCGACTTCGATGTTGGTGAGCTTGGTCACGCCATCGACGAGCTCGGCCACCGTATCGCCAAACAGGCCGGAAACATCGGCGAGCGAGGTCTCAGTATCCTCGACGGTATCGTGCAGCAGCGCGGCGCACACCACATCGCAGTCCATCTTGAGATCGGCCAAAATGATGGCAACCTCGACGGGATGGTTAATGTACATCTCGCCCGAGCGGCGCTTTTGGTTGCAGTGCTTCTCGGCGGCAAAGCAGTAGGCCTGCTCAACCTTAGAAAAGTCGTCCTCATTCATATATTTGAGGCACAGGCGCTCCAGTTTGTCGTAGCTGTCCGCCATAATCTCGGGCGGCAGCTCATCGGCATGCTTATAGTGCTCCATCTCCGAAAACGGCTGGAGGGTGGAATCATGGGCGGTACGGGCTGCGGCATCCATCGAGGTCCCCTTCCCCTAGGCCCGCGGTACGATCGGGCGGTTAACTTTGGCTAGCATATCAGAAGCGCACGAATCGAGCGCCCAGCTCCGGAAAGCCGAAAACTCCATGCGCGAGCGCAAGCCCTCCAAATAGCGAATTGACCTGCTCAATTGCACGCGGCCGGGGTTTTCGGCCATCGCAATGCGACGAGTGTCGTCAAACCCCGAAACGCGACAGAAACCAAGCTCTTCGAAGATTCCCAGGCCGCTTTCCACCGAGCGCTCGTCGACCGGCGTGCGAGCATCGATGGCAAGGCACATCTGCGCGATGTCGATATCGCTCGCGCTAAAGGAATCGTCCCCGGTCTTGCCGCGGTTGGAGCGCCACATGGTCTGCAGCGCGCGATAGAGCGTGACGAGCTCGTCGCGCTCGGGCGCATAGCAGTCGAGTAGGCGCTCGTTAATACGGGCGTCACGCGACGAATAGAGTAGATGGATCACGGCGGGTTGGCCATCGCGACCGGCGCGGCCGCTCATCTGGTTAAACTCAATGCCGCCAAACGGCATGTGATAGAGCACGACATGGCGAATATCGGGAAGGTTGACGCCCTCGCCAAAGGCGGATGTCGAGACGATGCAGCTGAGGCTGCCGTCTCGAAACGCCTCCTCTACGCGATGGCGGTCGGTGCGCGTAAGGCCAGCGTTATAGAACGCGATACGGGTCGCACAGTCGGGAACGCGTTTGCGTAGTGTCTTGGCGAGCGCCACGGACTGGTCACGCGAATTGACGTAAATGACGGTCTTCTCCCCCGTCGCCACGATCGACACCAAACGGTTCTCGCGGCTCGCAAGGTCGCGGTCGTCCTCGAGCTGCAGGTTCTCGCGCACCGTCTCGTCGACCACCGTGCGAGTGATTGGCAACATGCGGGCAAGCTCGGCCACGACCGGAGCCGTCGCGGTGGCCGTCGCAGCCATAACGACCGGGTCGCCCAGGGCTTTGAGGATATCGGGCATGTCAAGATAGGCGCTACGGTCGCCGCCCTTGGCAAGGCCGGCGTGGTGCGCCTCATCGATAACGACAAAGCCGATGCGGCCCGAACGCGCGAAACGGTCACGGTGGATAGACAGGAACTCGGGCGTCGTGAGCACGATACCGGTGCGGCCCGAAGCTAGGCCGGCGAACACGTCATCGCGTGCGGCTTCCACGGTCTCGCCGGTCAGCACGCCAACGCCAATGCCAAGCGCTGCCATCGTCGACGAGAGGTGATAGGCCTGGTCGGCAACGAGCGCACGCAGCGGATAGACAAAGATGCTCGCACGCCCGCGAAGGACCGCCTCGCGCGCGGCATGCACATGGAAGATGAGCGACTTGCCGCGCCCCGTTCCCATAACGGCCAGAACACTCTGGTGATCGGCCAGGGCATCGAGCGCCTCGACCTGCGCGCGGTGCGGCTGGTTCGAGCCGATAAAGCTATGGATAAGCGAGCGCGTCAGCTCGGTATAAGAAAGCTGGGCGAGCGTCTCGCGTTTACGCGACTCCAGGCGCAGGCCAGAATCCGCCGGTTGCACGCCGCGGCGAAGTTCACATGCCGGATCGTCGATATTGGACGCCGTGGTATCGCGCACCAAGACATCCTTGATCATGAGCTTGGGCTTCACACGCCCCTGCCAATGCTCGGCAACGGCCTCGAACACCAAGTCGACAGCGCTATCGCAGTTGATGAGCTTATCGATTTGCGGCACGCGGAACATAATGGCCGGCACGCTCGCGGCGCCATCGGTCGCCACAAAGCGCATGTGCTCGCCGGTTTTGCCCACCACGGCGCGATCGCACATCGTCACGCCCTCGGCGGCCAGCAACGGCACCTTGTTGCCCTGGCCAAACGGCTCAAGACGGGAAATCTGCTCTATAGTCTCAATATTCAGCTCGGAAAGGTCGACCGTGGCGGCAACCTCGTCGATGTCTTCAAAGTCCTCGGCGGGAATCTCCGATAGCACGGCGGAAAGGCGACGACGGAATTCATCGAGCTTGGATGCCTCGATGGTCACACCCACCGCACCGGCATGTCCGCCGCGACGAATCAGCAGGTCGGAACAGCGCTCGACGGCGTCAAACAGGTTAACTTTGCCCACCGAGCGACCAGAGCCGCGCGCGATACCGTCCTCGATCGAGAACAGCAGCGCCGGCACGTGATAGCGGTTGGTCAGACGGCTTGCCACGATGCCCTTGACACCCTCGTGCCAGCCCTCGCCACCCACGACAATCGCGCGTCCGCCGTCATAGGTCTCCTCGACCTTTGCCATGGCATCGCGCGTGAGCTCCGCCTCGATCTCACGGCGCTGGTGGTTGATTTCCTCGAGCTCAGCCGCCAGCGCGCTTGCTTCGATGGGATTGCGGGCAAGCAGCAGGTCGAGCGCCAGCTTGGGATCGGCCATGCGACCGGCAGCGTTTAAGCGGGGAATGAGCGAGAATGACAGGCCATCCGCCGTAATGCTCGAAAGGTCCGCCTTGGCGAGCGCGGCAAGTGCGATGTAGCCGGGACGGGCCGTCACGCGCATCTGCTGGATGCCCTCGGCGACCAGTGCGCGGTTCTCGGGCGTGAGCGGCATCATGTCGGACACGGTGCCCAGCGCCGCGACCTCGATTAGCGAACGCCAATACGACGGCTTGCCCAGGCGCTCACCCAGGACTTGCACCAGTTTGAGCGCCACACCAACACCGGCAAGCTCGCGCGAGGGGCCCTCGTCCTCGAGCTTGGGGTCGGTCAGGGGCACACCCTGCGGCACCTGGTCGGAGGGCTCGTGATGGTCCGTGACCACCAAATCGATCCCCAGGCTCTCCAGATAGGAAACCTCTTCCTTGGCGGCAATGCCGTTATCGACGGTCACGATCAGCTGGGGGCGAGCGAGCTCGTTAACGCGGTCGAGCGCCGCGCGCGAAAGACCGTAGCCCTCGTCAAAGCGATGCGGAATAAACGGCGTGACATCGGCGCCAAACGTGCGCAGAGCCTCGGTCAACAGGCAAGTCGACGTAATACCGTCAACGTCAAAATCGCCAAAGACTGCAATGTGCTCGTGGTTGCGAATAGCACGCTCGACGCGGTCGGCAACGACTGACATGCCCGGGATAATGAGTGGGTCGGCCCAGTCGCGATCGAGCGAAGGCGTCAAAAACAATTGGCCCTCTTTGATGGAGCCAATGCCGTGCGCGACCATAATGCGCGCCACCAGCCCGGGAATGCCCAGACCAGCCGAAAGCTCCTTTTCGAGCTCGGGGTTTTGCTGAGCGACCGCCCAGCGATGCGTCGTCTTAAGCGATGACATAGGCACCCACCCCTGATAGGGGCAGGTCGCCGCGATACCTCTCACGGTTCATAGCGATGAGTCCTCTGTGTATACCCGCTTCGGCAGGCAGATCTGTTGAACGGATTTATTATACCGTGCAGCGCGGACGCAAAACGCCGCGGTGCGCCGCGGTTTCGACAAACGATGGCGGTAATGGCCTCGAAATAATCGAGCGTTTCAGCCGCACGGACGCATACGAGCGTCTAGTATATCCATACAAACGAGTTCGCGGATAAAGGGAGTCACGGGACATATGAAGCAATGGGCTGGACTGGGAAAGTTCCTCGCGGGGCATATGCAGATCATCGTTCCGATTTGCGTGGCGCTCGGCGTGCTCTTTCCCCAGCAGATCGGCGTGCTCAAGCCCATTGTTCCCGCCCTCTTCGCCTTTATGACGTTTCAGGGTGCGCTCAGCAACACCTTTCACCAGGTAGCCGAGGTGTTCCACCGTCCGCTGCACCTGATTCTGGCGTTGCTGGTCTCGGCAGTGCTTATTCCCATCGCGGCGTATGCCATGGGGTCACTCTTCTTTGGCTCCAACCCCAACCTTGTCTGCGGCATCGTGCTCGAGTACAGCGTGCCCGTGGCCGTCACCGCTTTTATGTGGATCAGCATGTTCGGCGGCAACGGCCCGCTCGCGCTCACCATCATCCTGACGTCCTCGGTTATCTCCCCTGTGACGATTCCGCTCACGCTTAAGCTCCTGCTGGATGCCACCGTCTCGATCGATGTGCCGAGCATGATGCAAGACATGGCCTTTATGATCGCCATCCCCGCCGTGCTCGGCATCGTAATCAACGAGCTCACGCGTGGATGGGGACACGAGAAGCTCTCCCCCGCGCTCTCGCCCGCCTGCAAATTCATGATGATGGGCGTTATCGCCTCCAACTCCACCGCCATGAGCGAGTACGTGCTGCACATGAACGCGGTGCGCCTGGAAGTCGCCCTCTTTATTTTGACCTTCGCCATCAGCGGCTTTGTCGTCGGTTTTCTGGTCGCCCGTGCGCTCCATCTGCCATATAGCGAGACGACTACCGTGTGCTTTACCTGCGGCATGCGCAATATCTCTTCGGGCGCCGTCATCGCCACGCAGTATTTTCCCGGCGAGGTCGTGTTTCCCGTCATGTGCGGAACGCTGTTTCAGCAGGTGCTGGCCTCGATTATCGGGCATCTCTTTGAGCGCCTAACTGGCGAGGAGCGCGCTGCCCAACGCAAGCGCGTCGAGGCCGGCCGCAGCGTAATGGCGAAATAGCCAGCCACAGGCGCGAGGCCGAGCCCTTGGTTATGCAAGCGCCTCCAGGCGTGCGCGCAGGCGCTCAGCATCGATATCGAGCGTCGTCTCGGCATTGACCTGGGCCAAACGATAGCCCACAAAGTAGGGCGAAACCACCCAACGTGGAAGCGCCTTGGCAATGGTCCGACCGCCCAAGTGATAGAAAAACAAGTTGTACGACTCTGCGCGACCACCATGGTGCTCGTTCAGGATATAGCGCAGGGCCACCTGAATCGCATCGGCGAAGAGGTCCGTCTCGGCTTGGTCTCTCGTGTCATCGCTGGCGGCGATTCCCTGCGGAGCCGAGACGTTGACCTCGAAGAATCCCATGATTGGCTCGGTTGAGATGTCGACCGAGATTCTCCCCTGTTGCCAGACATTGATGCCTTCAAAGTTGGCTGAGGTCAACGCCGCATAGCCGTCCTCCTGTTCCAAGCCCACAATCTGCATGTGTGGATGGACGAGGCTGCCGCCCGAAAGCGGGCCTTTGTTCTTGTACATGAGCACACTGCGGTACTGTTGGGAATCGATCATCTGCTGCCAACAGCCCAGGGCAAACCGCATCACATGATGCAGCTCATCCGGTTCATAGGTCACCAGGTCGGCGTCGTGATTGGCCGACTCGATCAATACGGTCTGACGGGTGGCCCGCAAGGTCTTGAACTTATTCTCGAGCCAGATGCAGTCACCATCGCGCTGGATGATGTTGGCGAGCCCCTCCGTGTCGCAAAAGGGGCACGCGGTGCCAGGGCGACGGTTATCGTCGGGCTTGCCGTTCGCCTGCTGAACGTCAAATACCAGCGCCACGGACTACGCCTCCAGCGGCACGATCTTGGTTCCATGGAGCTCGGAGACGCCTAGCGCCGCCGCGACCGCGTCGCGATTTGCCGTGGTAATGCCGCCGCCTGGAAGGATGGTCAAACGATCGCCCGCGTACTCAATCAAGCGGGCCAGGTTTTCGAAGTTGTCCTCGATCGACGTACCGGCAGCACCACCGTGCGTCAGAATGCGCGTAACGCCGCAATCGGCAAGTGTATCAATCGCATCGAGCTGAGCCTCGGGCGAGAGCTGGTCAAATGCCATGTGGAAGGTGATGTCAAGGGGCTCGCGCTTGCACTCCTCGGTCGCGCAGCCCGTAGCCATAACGAAGGCGCCGAGGGTGAGCTCGTCGAGCGCCCAGCCGCCGGCACAGGGCTTGCAGCAGCCAAAGACCAGGCCGTCAACGCCGGCACTCACAGCAAGGCCCAGGTCCATCTCCATCATGCGCAGCTCATCCTGGTTGTAGTGAAAGTCGCCGCCACGCGGACGGATCATGCACATCACCCGTGCATCGTGTTCGTGGGCATAGTTGGTCGTAGCGCTGATAACGCCGGCCGAGGGCGTGGTACCACCGACGGCAAGGTTATCGCACAGCTCGATGCGCCCCGCACCGGCCTCGATAGCCGCCGGCACCCGCTCAAAGTTCTCGGCACAAAACTCGTACAGCATAGATAGGCCCCCAAAGACAGCAGATGTTTTCCGACGGGCATTGTCACACATCCCCATGAAGTTGCGGTGGAATAGGGACTGTTTTGGCGTCTAGCGCCCCCATTTAGTCCCTATTTCACCGCAACTTAAAAGGGGGCGCTGACCGGGTTGGTCAGCGCCCCCTTTGTTGAATGGATTAACCGCCCAGATAGGCCTTGCGGACGTTATCGTCGTGCAGCAGCTCTTGACCGGTGCCGGTCATGGTGATCTTGCCGGTCTCGAGTACATAGCCGCGTGTAGCGATGGAAAGTGCCATCTGCGCGTTCTGCTCGACCAGAAGCACCGTGGTGCCGGCCTTGTGCAGGTCCTCGACGATCTGGAAGATCTGCTCAATCAGAATCGGCGCCAGACCCATGGAGGGCTCATCGAGCATGAGCAGCTTAGGGTTGCTCATAAGGGCGCGGCCCATAACGAGCATCTGCTGCTCGCCGCCCGAAAGGGTGCCGGCGACCTGGCGACGGCGCTCCTTTAGGCGCGGGAACTGCTCGTAGACGCGCTCGAGGCCCGGAGCCACCGTGGACTTGGGCTGCGTATAGGCACCCATTTCCAGGTTCTCCTCGACCGTCATCTGCAAAAAGGCGCGACGGCCCTCGGGAACCTGAGCCAGGCCCTTGCCCACTAGCTTGTCGGCAGGCGTATGGGTAATGTCCTCGCCCATAAACTTGATGGAGCCGGTCTTGGAACGCAGCAGGCCCGAGACGGTCTTAAGCGTCGTGGACTTGCCGGCGCCGTTGGCACCAATCAAGGCCACGATCTCGCCCTCGTTGACGTTAAAGGAGATGTCCTTGATGGCGTGGATGGCGCCGTACCAGACGTTGATGTTGTAGACGGAAAGCATCGGCTCTGCCATTTAGTTCTCCCCCTTATCCTGCTTGCCCAGATATGCCTCGATAACGGCGTCGTTGTTCTGGATCTCCTCGGCCGTACCCTTGGCAATGACCTTGCCAAAGTTGAGCACGCAGATGCCCTCGCAGATGTTCATAACGAGCGACATATCATGCTCGATAAGCATGATGGCGATGCCGAAGGTGTCGCGAATCTTGACGATGTTCGCCATGAGCTCTGCGGTCTCGGACGGGTTCATGCCGGCGGCAGGCTCGTCGAGCAGCAGCAGCTTGGGGTTAGTGGCAAGCGCGCGGACGATTTCCAGACGGCGCTGAGCGCCGTAAGGAAGCGAGCCGGCCTGTTCATTTGCCAGGTGCTCCATGTCAAAAATGGACAGCAGCTCCATGGCGCGCTCGTGGGCGGCCTTCTCGTGCTTCCAATACGTCGGCAGGCGCAGCACGCCCTCAAAGCCGGAGTAGCGCTCCTGGTTGTGCAGGCCGACCTTAACGTTGTCCTCCACCGTCATGGTGTTGAACAGACGGATGTTCTGGAACGTACGGGCAATACCCATGCGGTTGACCTGGTAGACCGACTTGCCCGAAGTGTCCTCACCGTCGAGCAGGATGGTGCCGTGCGTAGGCTGGTACACCTTGGTGAGCAGGTTGAAGACCGTGGTCTTGCCGGCACCGTTGGGGCCGATGAGACCGGCAATCTCGGTCTTGCCGATGGTTAGGCTAAAGTCGTCGACCGCCTTAAGGCCGCCGAATTCAATGCCCAGGTGAATGCACTCGAGCGCCGGGCGCTGGCCCAGGTCGCGGTCGGGAACGATGGCGCCAGAAGGATACGGGACCATCTTGCCCTTGTTGAACTCAAACTTACTGGGCATCGGCTGCCACCTCCTTCTTGGAAGCAAAGCGGTCCTTAATGCGTGCGAAGAACGCCTTGAGCTGTGGGTTGTTAGTAAAGACCATGACCAGAATCAACACGATGGCGTAGATGAGCATGCGGTAGTCCGAGAACTGACGGAGCAGCTCGGGGAGCACCGTGAGCAGCGCCGCGGCGATAACGGAGCCGCGCATATTGCCCAGGCCGCCGAGGACCACGAACACCAGAATGAGGATGGACGTATTGAAGTCGAACTTAGTGGCGGAAAGCTGCGAGAAGTTACCGCCGAAGAGAGCTCCGGCAGCGCCGGCGAGGGCAGCGGAAACCACGAAGGCGATCATGCGGTACTGGGTGACGG
Organism: Collinsella sp. CLA-ER-H10; assembly: GCF_040092475.1. NCBI lineage: Bacteria > Bacillati > Actinomycetota > Coriobacteriia > Coriobacteriales > Coriobacteriaceae > Collinsella > Collinsella sp. CLA-ER-H10. The sequence continues at coordinate 49,407 of NZ_JBBNLM010000010.1, read as the reverse complement.
AGATGCCCACAGACTCGGCAGCGATCTTGTTGTCGCGCACGGCAATAATGGCACGACCGGTACGGCTGCGAACCAGGTTGAGCACAATCACGAGCGCGACCATAACCAGGATTGCGCCGGCAAGGAAGGTCGAATAGGTCGACACGCCCGATGCGCCCTGCGCGCCCTTGATGATGGCGGTGCCGTCCTCGAGCAGGTGCAGGTCGTCGATCGTGGAGTTACCCGTGATGTTAAAGATCACATGCAGGCCGCGGGAATCGACGCCCACAATGAGGCAGGTGACGACCTCTTTGATGATCTCGCCAAAAGCCAGGGTCACGATGGCCAGATAGTCGCCGCTCAGGCGCAGGACCGGGATGCCGATCAAGAAGCCCAAGATGCCAGCGGCGATAGCGCCGACCACAATGCTGATGATCAGACGCATCGGATCGGACGGAACGGTGCTCTCCAGCGCGACGGCAGTGACGATGCCCGTATAGGCACCGACGCTCATAAAGCCCGCGTGGCCCAGCGACAAGTCGCCCGCGATGCCGACGACGAGGTTAAGGGAGATGGCCATGACGATATAGGCCGTGATGGGAACCAGCTGACCGGCGATCATGCGCGGGATCATGTGGTTGGACTGCATAAAGAACACGATGGCGAACGCCACAACGCACATGGCGTACGTGACAAAGTCGTGACGCGTCTGCTTGTCTTTAAGAAACTTCATAACGCTCACCTACACCTTCTCGGGGACGTACTTGCCCAAGAGGCCGGCAGGCTTGACGAGCAGGACGATGATCAAAACACCAAAGACGATGGAGTTGGCAAGGCTCGTGGAAATGTAAGCCTGCGCCATCGCCTCGATGATGCCGATGAGAATACCGCCGACAAAGGCACCGGGGATGGAGCCGATGCCGCCGAAAACGGCAGCGTCGAAGGCCTTGATGCCAGGCATGGCGCCCGTGGTGGGCTGCAACACCGGCGAGTAGGAGCACAGGAGCACGCCGGCGATGGCGGCAAGGGCGGAGCCGATGGCGAACGTCATCGAGATGGTGCGGTTGACGTTGATGCCCATGAGCTGAGCGGCGGCCTTGTCCTCGGACACAGCGCGCATGGCCTTGCCCATCTTGGTCTTACCTGTAAAGAACATCAGGCCGGCCATGATAACCAGGCAGGCGACGATAGTGACGAGCGAGACGGCGCTTACGTTAAACTTGGCCAAGAACTCCGGCACCGGGAAGGTGACGAGCGAAGTGAAGTTCTTGGGCGTGGCGCCCCACAGAAGCTGCGCGGCGTTCTGCAGGAAGTAAGACACGCCGATGGCCGTGATCAGAACGGCCAGTGGGCCTGCTTGGCGCAGCGGCTTATAGGCCAGACCCTCAATGAGAACACCGAGAACCGTGCAGACCACACAAGAGAGAACTACAGATGCCCAGCCCGGGAGGCCGAGATACGACGTGGCGCAGAACGAGACATAGGCACCGACCATGATGACATCGCCGTGAGCGAAGTTGAGCATCTTGGCGATACCGTAGACCATGGTGTAGCCCAACGCGATGATGGCGTAGACGCTGCCCATGGACAGGCCGTTGACCAGGTATTGGATAAAGACCGTCATGTTCCACATCCCCCTTTCGAATAGGTTTCCAGTTAATGTATGAAACAGGGACGTTACACTGTCCCTAGATACCAAGCAAGCAGGGAAGGCCAAAACCTCCCCTGCTTGGGATCAAAACCGCTCTATGTAAGGCGGCCAATTAGGCCTGTACGTACTTGCCGTCGGTGATGACGTACGCCGTGGGCTCCTTCTGGACCTGGCCCTTATCGTTCCAGGTGAGCTTGCCGGTCAGACCGTCAACGGTAATCTTGAGCATAGCCTTGGACAGCTTCTCGGCGGCCTCGGTCGGATCGGCGTCGACACCAAGACCGGCCTCCTTGACGGCCTCGGCCACCGCGTGCACGCCGTCGTAGGCGTCGGCGGCAAACTGGTCGGGGGTATCGCCGTACTTATCCTTGTAAGCGTTGACGAAGTCGGCGTTCTTCTCGTCGTCGGCGGAGAACGGGGTCATGAGCAGCAGGCCCTCGGCAAGAGAGGTATCGAAGCCCTCAACGCCCAGGATGCCGTCCATGCCGTCGCAGCCCATCATCTTGACGTCGTAGCCCATGTCCTTGGCGTTCTTGAGCAGGACGGACGCCGGCGTGTAGTAGATCGGCGCAAAGATCATGGTGGCGCCGGCCTGCTTGGCCTTGGTCAGCTGGTTGGTAAAGCTCGTGGCGGAGTCGTCCTTAAAGGTCTCCTCGTCAACAATCTCGAGCTTGGACTCAGCGGCCTGGGCCTTAAAGGAATCTGCGATGCCCGAAGAATAGGCGTCGCCGGAGTTATAGAACAGCACGAACTTCTCGTCCGCATACTTCTGCGCCAGGAACTTGGCAGCGTTGACACCCTGGTTGGGGTCGGTGAAGCAAACCTGGAAGACGCAATCTTTGCCGTCGGTGACGTCCTCGGAGGACGCGGACGGGGTGATCATGAACGTCTTGGGGTCGTTACCGCACTCGGCGGCAACGGCAACCGACGCACCCGTGGTGGTCGGGCCGACGAGAGCCTGCATGCCCCAGTCGAGCAGGGTGTTGAAGGCGTTGACGGCCTTCTCGCCGTCGGCCTGGTCATCCTCGGCCTTGCTGGCAAGCGGCAGCTCCTTGGTCGAGAAATCCTTGCAGCCAAGCTCGACACCCTGGGTAACGGACTTGCCGTAGGACGCGTTGGCGCCGGTCAGCGGGCCGATGGTACCGATCTTAAACGAAGCGTCGCTCGAAGCGGAACCGCTGTCGCCGCCGTTGGAGGAGCAACCAGCTAGAATGGACATCGCCCCCAGACCTGCTGCGCTCGCGATAACGCTCCTGCGATTCATAACAGGGTTCAATGACTTACCGGTGAGGCTCGACATGCGGCTCTCCTCTCAAATCTCGTCGGGTTTCGGTTACCCGACAGGCCATCCTTCGCCGTGCTCGGCGTTCGCAAAATACTAGACGCTTTAGTTAAGGAAAGTGGCGATTATTTCAACTTTTCTTTGGATTTGTTCATTTATCCATAATTCTGCGTATTCCTGTCGATTTATGCAGTTTAGCCACTTTATTGTGTGAAAGTAATGTTTCCGTTCTGTTACAGGCGTCCTTGCCCTGAATAAAACGGCCCGCCGGTCTCGATGTATATGCACTTAGGCGGCGATGTACTTACCGTCCTGAATCACATAGGCCGTAGCAGGCTTTTCGACCTGACCTTCGTCATTCCACGTTAGCTCGCCGGTCAGGCCGTCGATCTTGATCTTGCGCATGGCCTTGGCAAGGTCGCCGGCAATGTCGGCGCCGTCGGCCGTAATGTCGATGTCTGCCTTGTCGATGGCCTCGGCGATGGCGTGGACGCAATCGTAGGCGTCGGCGGCAAACTGGTTAGGCGTCTCGTCGTAGACGTCCTTATATGCCTTGACGAAGTCGGCATTCTTCTCGTTGTCGGCAGAGAACGGGGTCATAAGCAGCACGCCCTCGGCAAGAGAGGTATCGAAGCCTTCCACAGAGAGCAGGCCGTCCATGCCGTCGGTACCCATGAGGGTCATGTCGTAGCCCATGTCCTTGGCGTTCTTGAGCAAAACGGACGCCGGCGTGTAGTAGATCGGCGCAAAGATGAGCGTGGCGCCGGCCTCCTTGGCCTTGGTGAGCTGGTTGGTAAAGCTCGTGGAGGAATCGTCCTTAAAGGTCTCGGTATCGACGATATCAAGTTTGGACTCCTTGGCCTGCTCGGCAAAGGCATCGGCAACACCCGAGCTGTACGTATCGCCGGAGTTGTAGAACAGGGCGATCTTGGCGTCCGCGTACTTCTCGGCCAAGAACTTCGCGGCGCTGGCGCCCATGGTGGGATCGGTGAAGCAAACCTGAAAGACCGTGGTCTTATCCTTGGTGACGTCGAGAGACGAGGCCGAGGGCGTGACCATGAGCATGTCGTCGGCGATCTCGCCCGAGACGGCGACGGCAGCACCGGTGGTGACCGGACCGACGAGCGCCTGCATGCCCCAGTCACACAGGGTATTGAAGGCGTTGATAGCCTTCTCGCCGTCAGCGACGTCATCCTCGGACTTAAGCGAGAGTTTGAGGTCCTTGGTCGAGAAATCCTTGGCGGCGAGCTTGGCACCCTTCTCGGCCGAAACGCCATAGGTTGCCGCGGCGCCGGTCAGAGGGCCGATGACGCCGATCTTGAAGGTCTTGCCGTCATCGGCGGAGCCGCCGTCCGAGCCACCCGACGAGCAACCAGCGAGCGCCGCGGTGCCACCGAGCGCCGCGGCGCCAGCCAAGAAACTCCTGCGGTTAAGTACGTTGTTGATGCTAAACATGGTGTCCCCCTTTTCGCTGGCCGCGGTGCGGCCGTCTTGCGGTACAGGGCAAACCTTATGGCGCAAACGTTGACAGTTTGTTACGGAGTTCCGTTTGTAGCGAGCATGTTTCCAATGTTTCCGCAGCGTTTCGGGGGTGCCGTTTTGTGCGACTCCTGTTGCCTAGCGAGCACGCGCTCTCGGTTCACGCTAGAATGCACTCAACCTTTAAGCGGTTAATCCATCCATAAGATGCACGAAGGAGCTATCTATGAGCGAACCCCTGCGCACCGTGAACGTCGGTCTGATCGGTCTGGGAACCGTCGGCGGCGGCGTGGCCCGTCTGATCAAGAGCCACCACGATGAGTACCTGGCAGCCTACGGCATCGACCTTAAGCTGACCCGCGCCTGCGCGCTTGCTTGGGAGCAGGCCGAGGCGGCAGGCATTGAGCGCGAGGCCTTTACGAGTGACTGGCGCGACGTCGTCACCGACCCCGCCGTCGACATCGTCGTCGAGCTGATCGGTGGCGAGCACCCCGCAACCGAGATCTTCACCACTGCCTTTGAGCACGGCAAGCACGTCGTCTCTGCCAACAAGGCCCTACTGGGCCGTCACGTCGAGACGCTTGCCGAGAAGGCACGCGCGTGCGGCGTGCAGATTAAGTGCGAGGCCAGCTGCGGCGGCGGCATCCCCATCGTGAGCACGCTTGAGCACGACCTGGTGGGCAACAAGATCCTGACCATCGCCGGTATTCTCAACGGTACCACCAACTACATCCTGTCGCGCATGGACGCCGAGGGTGCCGATTACGCCGACGTGCTCGCCGACGCGCAGGCCAAGGGCTATGCCGAGGCCGACCCGTCCGCCGACGTCGACGGCTTCGACGCCGCCAGCAAAACGGCGATCCTCGCCTCCATCGGCTTTGGCACCCGTGTGACCACCGACGACGTATACCAGCAGGGCATCCGTACCATCGGCGCCGAGGACATCGCCCAGGCACGCGAACTCGGCTACACCATTAAGCTGCTCGGCATCGCCCGCAACACCGACGCCGGCGTCGACGTCCGCGTGCATCCCACGCTGATCCCCGCCGACCACATGCTTGCCAAGGTCAACGGCGCCATGAACGCTGTCTACGTGGTAGGCGACGCCGTGGGCGAGACCATGTTCTACGGTGCCGGCGCAGGCTCCTTCCCCACCGCGAGCGCCGTCGTGGGCGATATCCTGTCGCTCTCCGAGCAGATCAGCCGCGGTGTGGCTCCGCTGCCCGAGATTGAGCCCTATGGTCACAACCTCGCCTTTAAGCCCATGGACGAGCTCCAGACCAAGTACTATGTGCGCCTGAAGGTCGCCGACCGCGTAGGCGCCCTGTCCGAGACGGTCGACATCTTTGCCAAGCACAACATCTCGATCTCGCTCATCAACCAGGTCGAGGACGGCAAATCGGGCGTCAGCGATGCCTGCTCGGTCATCTTCCTGACGCACCGCGCGCTCGAGAAGGACGTCCAGGCTGCCGCCGCCGAGCTTGCCAGCGTCGACTGCGTGGCCGAGGTCGCCAACGTCCTGCGCATCGAGGACGTCGAGGCCTGGACCGAAGGCGTTATGGCGAACTAGTCCACTACTTCGAACCTCAACGAAGCTCAACGCAAAAGGCGCGCTGCCTGCATCAACCGCAGGCAGCGCGCCTTCTTCTGTTTTGTAAGGGAAACTGCGTCCCGGCATTTCAGCTCAGAACGGGATGCCGTTTCCCCCCAGAGCCCTCATGAGGAAACTGCATCCCATTTTGGACGCCGATTCTGGGACGCACTTTCCACAACGGGCCTCTCGCGGAAAGTGCATCCCACTCTGGACGCCAATTCCGGGATTCATTTTCCGCGGCGGTGTCGGCTACCTGCCGTCGTCGTCCTGGGCTTCATCGCGCGCATAGAGCTCCAGCATGCGGCGGCGGTATTCGCGCACGGCGAGCTTAGCGCGCTCCAGGCGGCGACGCTCGCGCGGAGTCAGCTCGGACGGGTCGACCTCGTCTCCATAGGTCTTATCGGCAAGAAGATGTGCCGCGTCCACAATACGGGCATCGATATGGCCGCTCGCCGCCTCAGCGGAAAGACGCTCGGCAATCGTATCGAGCGTAGGCAGGCCCTCAAATACGCGACCATGGCCATGCGATGTCAGCAACTCGTGCTCGCGTGCGAGCAGGCTTGCCAAATCGTGATGAGCACGCAGGATGTCGAGCGCATCGGATGGATGCTCGGCAACTTCTGCCACGGCGGCAACCGGCGCGGCGTCGACCACGCGGTAGAAGAGCTGCGCGAGCAATGGCATCAAGAACACCGTGATGGCACCAGCGGCAACCATGACCGACGCAATATCTTGCGACAGCGCACCCGCGTTGACGGCAACGCTTGTCACGGCAACGATGATCGGCAGGGCCGTGGTGCAGTACAGGGCCACGGTAATGCGGCCATACGCCGACACATCGCGCGTCGCGGGACAAATGCCCATAGAGATGAGAATGGGCACGGCACGAATAATCAGCAACGCCACGATAAAACCCGCGAGCAAGCCCGGGCGCGACGCCACGGCCGTCAGGTCGATCTTTGCGCCCGATACGGTAAAGAACACCGGAATCAAAAAGCCGTAGGCCAGGCCGTCGAGCTTGGTCTCGAGCGTATGGTTGCCCTCGGGGATGATATAGCGCAGGACAAAGCCGGCGGCAAAAGAACCCAACACGATGTCGAGGTCAAAGATGGCCGAGAACGCCACGAGCGTGACCAGGATGAGCACCGTCAGGCGCACGAAGGTCTGCGACGTGGTATCGGCGCGTTCCTCGACAAACGCAAAGAAGCGGCTGCCGACACGCTTGGAGCGGCTTGGGACCACAGCCAGCAACACGCAAACCACCGCAAACAAGCCAAGGATTACGAGCGTTTGGATGCCAGTGCGGGCAGACAGCAGCACCGACATGGCGAGCACAGGGCCGAGCTCACCCCAGGTGCCATACGCGAGAATCGAGTCGCCCACACGCGTGCCAGTGAGCGAGCGCTCACGCATGATGGGCACGAGCGTGCCGAGCGCCGTCGAAGTGAGGGCAAGCGTCACGGCGATACCGTCGAAATGACTGACTGAGAACCACGGGGTAAAGCGCACGGCAAGCCAGGCGATACCAAACGTGACGACCCACGTCGCCAAGCCGTAGCGCCCCTCGACGCCCGTGATGCTCTTGGGGTCGATCTCAAAGCCGGCAAGCAGGAACAAGAAGGCCAGGCCCAGCTCGGACACAAGCGAGACCTCAGCATCTACATGGATGACGCCGAGCATATGGGGTCCCAGCACCGCGCCGAGCACGAGCAAAAAGACCGTCTCGGGAACGGGTTTTCCGGGAATCGCCGAGGCGATAAAAGGACTCGCAAAGGCCACGAGTGCGATGATGGCGAGCGAAACGAATGCCATGTGATGCCTTTCTCTTGTTTGCGCTTCACTGTAGCACCCTCGCCGTCCTCAACGCGCCGCGAGCTGTCGTATCATAGTGAGGTTTACAAACATGTGGCTCAAGGCGACCGCAAGGCAGACCCCGCAAACCGACCGCTGCCGCATACCGTACCGTACGCCCAACCGATCAGGAAGGCAGGAACCAATGGTCTCTCGTATCTACGTGGAGAAGAAACCCGGGTTCGACGTCGAGGCTCAGCAGCTCAAGGGCGAGCTGACCGAAATTCTCGGCATCAAGGGCATCGAGGCCCTGAGGATCATCAACCGCTACGACGTCGAGGGCATCGACGAGGAGCTTTTCCGCTCCTGCGTGCCGACCGTCTTTAGCGAGCCCCAGGTCGATGTGACCTACGACGAGCTCCCCGCAAGCGATGGCGCCGTCTTTGCCGTCGAATTCCTGCCTGGCCAGTTTGACCAGCGCGCCGACTCCGCCAGCGAGTGCGTGCAGCTCATCAGCCAGGGCGAGCGCCCCGCCGTGCGCTCCGCCAAGGTCTATATCATCTCGGGCGCTCTGGACGAAGCCGCCATCGAGGCCATCAAGCACTACGTGGTGAACCCCGTCGAGGCGCGCATCGCCTCGCTCGACCTGCCCGAGACGCTGTACATGGAGACCCCCGAGCCCCAGCCCGTCGAGGTGCTCGACGGCTTCCGCGAGCTCGACGAGGCCGGCCTTGCCGCCTTTATCGCCGATCGTGGCCTTGCCATGGACGAGGCGGACATCGCCTTCTGCCAGCAGTACTTCCGCGATGAGGACCGCGACCCCACCATCACCGAGATCCGCGTGATCGACACCTACTGGTCCGATCACTGCCGCCACACCACCTTCGGCACCGTCCTGGACGACGTGACGATCGACGACGCCGTGGTGCAGCAAGCCTTCGACCGCTACATGGAGATGCGCCACGAACTCGGCCGCGACGCCAAGCCCGTCTGCCTCATGGACATGGGCACCATCGGCGCCAAGTATCTTAAGAAGACCGGCATCATGACCGATGTCGACGAGTCCGAGGAGATCAACGCCTGCACCGTCAAGGTGAAGGTCGATGTCGACGGCGAGGACCAGGACTGGCTGTTCCTGTTTAAGAACGAGACCCACAACCACCCGACCGAGATCGAGCCCTTCGGCGGTGCCGCCACCTGCGTGGGCGGCGCTATCCGCGACCCGCTCTCGGGCCGCAGCTATGTGTACCAGGCCATGCGCGTCACCGGCGCCGGCGACCCCACCGTCCCGGTTTCCGAGACGCTCGAGGGCAAGCTGCCGCAGCGCAAGCTCGTGACCACCGCTGCCGCCGGCTACTCCAGCTACGGCAACCAGATCGGCCTTGCCACCGGTCAGGTTAATGAACTCTATCACCCCGGTTACATGGCCAAGCGCATGGAAGTTGGCGCCGTCGTGGGCGCCACCCCGGCAAACCACGTTCGTCGCGAGTGCCCCGCCCCCACCGACAAGATCATCCTGCTGGGCGGCCGCACCGGCCGTGACGGCATCGGTGGCGCTACCGGCTCCTCAAAGACCCAGAACACCGAGTCCATCGAGACCTCGGGCGCCGAGGTCCAGAAGGGCAACGCCCCGGTCGAGCGCAAGCTGCAGCGTCTGTTCCGCCGCGGCGACGCCTGCCGTCTGATCAAGCGCTGCAACGACTTTGGCGCCGGCGGCGTCTCGGTCGCCGTGGGTGAACTTGCCGACGGCCTGTATGTCGACCTTGACACCGTGACCAAGAAGTACGACGGCCTGGATGGCACCGAGCTCGCCATTTCCGAGTCCCAGGAGCGCATGGCTTGCGCCGTCGCCGACGGTGACGTCGAGGAGTTCATGGGCTACGCCGCCGAGGAGAACCTGGAGGCAACCGTTATCGCCGAGGTTACCGCCGAGCCGCGCATGCGCATGGCCTGGAACGGCGTCGCCATCGTCGACCTGTCCCGCGAGTTCCTCAACTCCAACGGCGCACCCAAGCACCAGGTCGCCCACGTGTGCGCCCGTAGCGTGTGGCAGCCCAGCTGGGCCGGCACCACGCTCGCCGAGCGCATGACCTCGCTCGTCACCGACCTCAACGTCGCTTCCAACAAGGGTCTTTCCGAGCGCTTCGACTCCACCATCGGCGCCGCGACCGTGCTCATGCCCTTTGGCGGCAAGACGCAGCTCACCCCCAGCTCGGCCATGGTCGCCAAGTTCCCCGTGGACGGCGAGACCACCACGGCGAGTGCCATGGCATGGGGCTTCAACCCCTATCTGATGGAGGCCGACCAGTTTGCGGGCGCCTACCTGTCCGTGGTCGAGTCCATTGCCAAGCTCGTTGCCGCCGGCTTTGAGCACAAGCGCGCCTATCTCTCCTTCCAGGAGTACTTCGAGCGTCTGCGCACCGAGGCCGAGCGCTGGGGCAAGCCCACGGCAGCCGTCCTGGGCGCCCTCATGGCCCAAGTCGACCTGGGTGCCGGCGCCATCGGTGGCAAGGATTCCATGAGCGGCTCGTTTGAGGACGAGGCCGGCGAGCTCAACGTTCCGCCGACTCTGATCAGCTTCGCTGTGGCCGTGGGCCGCGCGGCGCGCGCCGTCTCCCCTGAGTTCAAGGGCCTGACGCACCGCGTCGTCCGCATCGCCCCCGCCACCTACGGCGAGGACTACCGCCCCGATGCTCAGCAGCTGCTCGCCGCGTTTGACGCCGTCGAGGCGCTCACTGCTACCGGCGACGCCCTGGCCGTCTCCACGCCCGGCTACGGCTGCGGCGCCGAGAGCCTTTTTAAGATGTGCGTCGGCAACCAGATCGGTATCGAGCTTGCCGAGGACGTGGACGTGGAGAGCCTCTTCACCCCGCTCTACGGCAGCTTTATCGTCGAGCTCGCCGAGGACGCCGAGCTACCCGAGGTCGCCGACGGCGTTGTCGTCGAGCCCCTGGGTACCACCGTCGAGGGCTATGTCATCGACACCGGCTCCGAGGTCATCGAGCTCGCCAAGCTCCAGGAAGCCTGGGAGAGCGGCATCGAGGGCGTCTTCGCCTACCGCAGCGCCGGCGAGACCCCCGAGGTCGAGACCATCGACTTCCGCGCCAAGGATATCCACGTGTACGGCGGCGCCAAGATTGCCCGTCCGCGCGTGATCATCCCCGTGTTCCCCGGCAACAACTGCGAGTACGACAGCGCCCGCGCCTTCCGTGCCGCCGGTGCCGAGGCCGACACCTTCGTGATCAACAACCTCACGCCCGAGGCCGTCGCCGAGAGCACCCACGAGCTTGCCCGCCGCATCCGCGCAAGCCAGATCGTCATGATCCCCGGCGGCTTCTCGGGCGGCGACGAGCCCGACGGCTCTGCCAAGTTCATCACGGCGTTCTTCCGCGCTCCCGAGGTCACCGAGGCAGTCCGTGACCTGCTCAAGGCCCGCGATGGCCTGATGCTGGGCATCTGCAACGGCTTCCAGGCCCTGATCAAGCTCGGCCTGGTGCCCTACGGTGACATCGTCGACGCCACGCCCGATGCGCCCACGCTGACGTTCAACACCATCGGTCGCCATCAGAGCCGCCTGGTGCGCACCCGCATCTCGTCCAACTTGTCCCCGTGGCTGTCGCAGTGCAGCCTGGACGACCCCTACACCGTCGCCATCAGCCACGGCGAGGGCCGCTTTGTCGCCAACGACAAGGTACTCGCCCAGCTGATCGCCAACGGCCAGGTCGCCACGCAGTACGTGGGCGAGGACGGCAAGCCCAGCATGGATCTTTCCGTCAACCCCAACGGCTCCGCACTCGCCATCGAGGGCATCACGAGCCCCGACGGCCGCGTCCTGGGCAAGATGGGCCATGCCGAGCGTCGCGGCGACAACCTGTACCGCAACGTGCCCGAGCATGTCCCCGGCGACAAATTCATGCCGATCTTTGAGAGCGGCGTAGCCTACTTCGCCTAAACCTTTCCCATCGGGTACAATCCCTTCGGGTAACAACACCCGCCACCGACACATCCGGTGGCGGGTTCTTTTTTGCTTCGCGCATGTAGGAAGGACATCATGGAAAGCCGCAAGCCGTATCTCGCCACCCTGCCCGGACTCATCCTGGGCTGCCTCGTCTGCTGTGCACTCTGGGGATCGGCCTTTCCCTGTATCAAGATCGGTTACGCACTCTTTGGTATCCCAGCGCACGATAGCGCCTCGCAGCTGCTCTTTGCGGGCTTGCGCTTCACACTTGCCGGCGCCCTGGTTATCGTTGGGATGAGTGCGGCCCAACGCCGCCCCCTCATTCCGCAGGCTCGCGACATCAAGCCCATCTTTGTCTTGTCGCTCTTCCAGACTATCGGGCAGTACTTCTTTTTCTATCTGGGCCTCTCGCGCGCCAGCGCCATGTCGAGCTCCATCATCGAGGCCAGCGCCAACTTCCTCGCAATCCTCTTTGCCGCCCTGGCGTTTCGCACCGAGAAGCTCAATACGGCCAAGGTGCTTGGCTGTGCACTGGGCTTTGCCGGCGTCGCGCTCGTCAACCTTTCGGGCGCGGATGGCACCTTTGGCTTCAGGCTCGATGGCGAGGGCTTTATCCTAGCCTCCACCGTCGCGGGTGCCCTTTCGACCTGCCTGATCGGTATCTTCTCGCGTGAGCACGACGGCGTCTTGCTTGCCGGGTGGCAGTTCTTGGTCGGCGGCCTTGTCCTCACCGCCATCGGCTTTTTGATGGGTGGCGCGCTCTCCCCCACGGCGATTGCCCCCGCCATCGCGCTCATCATCTACATGGCGCTTATCTCCGCGGTCGCCTACTCGCTGTGGTCGCGCCTGCTTGCCGTCAACCCCGTCAGCCGCGTCTCGGTCTTTGGGTTTATGAACCCCGTCTTTGGTGTGCTGCTGAGTGCGCTGCTGCTCGGCGAAGGCGCGGGCACGAGCCCCGTTACCGTCATCGTTGCCCTGTTGTTGGTCTGCGGCGGCATCATCATCGTCAACAAACCCAAAAAAGCCTAGCGAGCTCACCTTTTTAGGGAGGGCATTCGCATACTTTAGCTTAATGGAGCACACTGGTTCTCGTTGATTTCGTACCGAGTCGCGGCGGCAGACGCCCGTCTTGCCGCACCGCGCCTGGGCATTATGGCCGGTGGCCCCCCCACAAACGCAAACGCGACGCACGACCAAACACGGTCGTATGCCCCTTTTCTAGCGTATTTGTACGCCGGCTTTCTTTTTCTCGGCCTTGACGCGATAGAGCTCCGCATCGGCAGCGCGAAGTAAGTCTTGCCAGGTATCAACACTATCGCCGACCCGCGCGCAACCGATGGACATCCGCAATGCATACGGCGCCTCGGCATGCGCGAGCTCGTCGTTGATTGTCGCGCACAGATGCATGATATCCTGTTCCGCCGCTGCCTTTTGGAGCACCACGAACTCATCGCCACCATAACGCGCGATAAAGCCACCAGACGCCGAGCAGACATCCTTGAGCGCCGTCGCAACAACCTGAAGAGCATGGTCGCCCTCCACATGTCCATAGCGATCGTTAATCTGCTTAAAGCCGTCAGCGTCCATCATAAGCAGATATACATCTTCGGCCTGATCCACATTTGAAAAGAGCGACAGCATATAGGTCTCAAAACGGTTGCGGTTATTGAGTCCAGTCAACGGGTCAGTCGAGATCAGTTGCTCCTGGCAGATGATATAGAGCAGCAACATGCTAATCATTATGCCGACACAAAGGCCAGGCACCGAGTATACGATCTGAAAGGTACCGCCCACCAGGGCCGGAATGGCGAAAAATGCCAAGGTTCGATAGATAGCCTTCGTCTGCAGGCTCTCGACCCTGCGAGATTGCACAAACGCATGCAGGGACGTATGTATAACGTAACAGTAGCTGACAATGGGCTGGATCATATAGGCAAAGCCGCGACGATACACGCCCTGCGAATCGATATAGAACAGGGCGTGCGTCCAGTAACTGGTAAAAGCCAGCACGACCACCAGAGCCGTAGGCAACGTTACAAGCACCACCCTATAGCGCGAGGTCACAAGGTGAGAGCCCTGCATCGTCTCGGAATAGATAAACCAAATGAGACACGCGATGGCAAAGAGCGAAAACGAAACCGCGTTGGAAATCCAGTTGGCTGCAATGCCCAACGTGCCGTCCACACCATCCGAAAGCGTCCAAATCATATCGAATAATACGTACGCGGCAGAAGTGTAGCCAAGCATGCTAAACAATAGTTGCAGGGTGCTCGAGAACAAGGAGCGACGACTTCTCGCGGCAAGCCCGATAAGAACAATCATGCATAGCAGGAATATCTCAATCTTGAGTGCCTTGACCACTAGACGCCATCCCTTCAATATCCGAATGGTCAGAATCGCCCAATTCGAATCTGGGCAACAAACACCCCCTACTCCGCAGGGGTAAGGGGAATAATAGCAGAGCGCCCGGACGGCCACTGCAAGCAGTGACCATCCGGGCGCTCTAGCGGCGCGAATTGCACGCCAGCATCATTGATGGGCGCCAATTGCTACTCGTCATCGATGTCGGTCGCGACGGCCTCCTCGATGGCCTTGACACCGGCAGGCGACAGGTCTTCCTTGCCCTGGCAGAACTTCTTATCGACCCAGCCGGTCAGAATCGGGGCCATGATTGCCGTGATGATAACGGCGGTGGCGATCTGGGCGTACGCTGTGGGCGCAAGCTCGACGTAGCGCGGCGCGACCTCGGCGAGGGCAACCGGCGTGGTCATAGCCGTGCCGGCGATGGTGGAACAAGCCACGGCAGCCTTGCCGTTACCACCGCACAGGCGCTCGAACGCAAAGGTGATGGGACCGACGACAAACAGCGTGACAAGGCCCAGCAAGATGCCGGAAATACCGCCGGTGATAAAGCTCGACAGGCTCATAGACGCACCGAGCTGAAATCCGATGACGGCAATCGCGGGATTGGCACCGGGAACCAGCAGGTTCTTGATAAACGGGAACAGGTTGCCCAGAACCATGCCGATAACGAGCGGCAAGATGGAGCCGATAATGGTGCCAATGGGAATGTTGGCGAGACCCGAGACACCGAGGATGATCATGGTGACGGCGGGGCCGGCCGTAAAGAACAGGATACCGACGGCGCCCCGCTCGGACTCATCGCCGAACTCGCCCATGATGCCCGTGTAGAGCGCCATGTTGCAAAACGTAATGCCGCTGATGATAGACACGGAGCTCAGACCCAGGAAGTTATCGTTAAAGAAATATGCCACGCCCAGGCCGAGAGCCGCTGCGACGACCAGCTTGGGAATCAGCACGACGATGCCGGTCTTGATGGCGCCCGGCGTGGACTTAAAGCTGATGCCGGCGCCCACAAACAGCAGAATCGCGGCGACGATGGTATTGGAGCCACCGCGGCAGGCAGCCGTAAAGAAGCCGCCGATCTCAAAAACCTGTGGGCAGAACGTGTTGAGCAAAAGACCGACGATCATCGGGTAAATCATGATGTCGCCCGGGATGCGCGGGACCCTGAATTTCTTTTGCTCGTTGGCGGTTGCTTCCTGTCCCATGAAACCCCCATTTCCGCTGACGGGGTACAAAAGCCCACGTCACGCTTTGCTACAGTAAAGTTTGACCATGGTACCAGAAGAAATAGACCAGCTCGGTGAAAAATTCGACAAGTTGGGATGGAACGAGATTCGGCGCCCGCGACGCCACCCCTATATAAGGCTCAAGACGATATAGAGTACGATGCCCGAGACGCAGCACCACAGCATCGATTTTGTCTTGACCGCCACGACCACGACGCCGGCGGCCGCAATCCAGGGAACCAAGGCAGGCCAGAGTCCCGCGCCGAACGCGCCGGGGCTCACCAAGTCGTTGGCGACCAGCGCGGCAAAGGCAGCGGGCGGGATATAGCCCAGGGCCTCGGTAATGCGGGGCGACAAGGTCCGCCCGCGCAAGGCGAACGCCGGCGCGATGCGAAAGAACGCGATAGCAGCCCACGACGACAGCCATAGAACCAAGAACTCGTTAACGGGCATCGCGGGCACCTCTTCTGTCAAATACAGCACCGCACGCCAGCGCAATGGTAATGCCGACCACGACGCTTGCCGGCACGGCAATATTCACGAGGCCCAAGAACTTGCATACGGCGACGGACACCGCGCCCGAAACCGCCGCGACAACGTTGCCGCGCGACAGCCGCTGCGAAAAGAGCAGGCAGATAAAGAGCGAGGTGCAGACAAAGGCTGCAATGGCGGTGGGAACATCGACAACGGCGCCGACGATGGCGCCCATCGTACACGAAACGCCCCATGTTGCGATGAGGATCACGTTGAGCACGAAGGACTCGAGCGGGCCCCAATCCTCCCCCTCAATCAGCTTGGCAAGCGAGATGCCATATGCCTCCTCGGTAAGTGTCGCGGCAACAGCCAGCGTCTGACGCTTCGAGGCATTCTTCAGATGCGGCGCGATCGATGCCGAGTAAAGCGCAAAACGCGAGGAGATGGCAGCAACGCTCGCGATAATCGAAGGTGCCGGTACGCCCGCCAGCCAAAGATTGCAAATCATAAACTGCCCGCTGCCCGTCACAAACGTGCTGCTCAGAGCAAAGACCATCCAGGGCTCCATTCCCGTCTGCCCCATGATCATTCCGCACGGCGCGCCTATTGCAACATAGGTAAGCATCACCGGCCAGACGGTTCTAACGATTTTGAGCACCATACGCTTCTCATCCTGACAAGGTCTCCGAGCCGCATGTAGCGATACGGCAGAATCATCATCCGACAGCAACCGAGTTCACCTACAATTGCCACCGGATCGAAAGACACAAATTTTTAGGAAGTCATTATGACAGCTATCGATCGAGACCGGGCGCGCGCGGCCTTCAAAAGCTACACCGATGCCTACGACGCCACCAACCCACGCATCGCGCTCAAAATCGAGCATACGTACCACGTGGCCGAGGCATGCGATGCCGTAGCGCGCGAGCAGGGCTGGTCGTCAGAAGATATTGACCTGGCATGGCTTTGCGGCCTGCTACACGATATGGGCCGCTTTGAGCAGCTGCGACGCTGGGACACCTTTAAGGACGCCGAGAGCATGAGCCATGCGGCGCTGGGCATCGAGGTCCTCTTTGGCGAGAATCCCGCCGATGCACCCGCCGTAACGAGCATCCGCGACTTTATCGATGACCCGGCAGAAGATGAGCTCATCCGAGCGAGCATTGCCTATCACAGCGATTTCCGTCTACCCGCGCAGCTCGACGTGCGCACGCGAAGCTTCTGCGATATCGTGCGCGATGGTGACAAGATCGACATTATGCGCACCATCGCCGACAGCACCGTCGACACCATCCTCAAGGTGGACGAGAAGACGTTTCTCGGCAGCCGTTTCTCGTCGCCGACACTTGCCGCCTTTGACGAGCACCGCTGCGTCGCACGCGATGAACGCAACGAGCCCGCAGACTACCTGGTGGGACTCATCTGCTTTATGTTTGAGCTCGTCTATCCAGCAAGCCGCGCGCTGGCGCGCGAACAGGGCGATATCCACCGCCTGCTCGACGCGCCCTTTGGCATTACGCGGCCCTTTACCGACCCCGCCACGCAGGCAACCTGGAGCCGCCTAAAGGACGAGATGCGCGACTGGCTGGCGCGCGCCTAGCGCTCAAGCTGGGCCAGCAGCTCCTCGACGACCTCGACGGCGTCCCCAACAACCTTGTACTGGGCAGCACCAAAAATGGGGGCATCCGGGTCCTCGTTGATGGCGATAATGCACTCCGCCCCACCGATGCCGGCAAGATGCTGGATGGCGCCCGAAACACCGATACTCACGAGAAGCTTGGGCGAAACCGATACGCCGGTCTGGCCAATCTGATGGCGATACTCCAACCAGCCGGCCTCCACGACAGGTCGCGTGCAACCAAGCTCGGCTCCCAGAGCCTCGGCGAGCCTTCGCATCAGCGGCAAATTTTTCTTGGAACCAATGCCGCGACCCACCACGACCAGGCGCTCGGCATCGGCGATCGAAGCCTGCTGTCCCCACTCCTCGGCGGGAATCGAGATCTCGACACGAGCCTTAGCATCATCCGCAAGTGATATCTGGGTGATCGTGCCGGAGCGGCCGTAGTCGAAGTCGTGAGCCTTAAAGATGCCGGGACGAACCGTTGCCATCTGCGGACGGTGGTTGGGGCAAATGATGGTGGCCATCAAGTTGCCGCCAAACGCCGGGCGCGTCTGCTGCAGTAGGCCCGACTCCGCATCCATCGAAAGCACGGTGCAGTCGGCCGTAAGACCCGTCTGCAAACGCACGGCAACGCCGGGTGCCAGTTCGCGACCAAAAGCGGTCGCACCGTATAGGATGGCCTCGGGTTTGCGTTCGGCTACCAAATCGCAGATCAAGCGGGCGTAGACCTCCGCATCGTTTTGGCGCAGGCGCTCGTCGCGACAGGCCAGGACTTCGTCGGCGCCCGCGCAAACCAGATGCTCCAGGTCCCCAAGCGAGCCCTCGGGGCTTATGCCGACCAGTGCCACCAGACGGCAGCCGCGAGCATCGGCAAGCTCGCGCCCCTTGCCCATGAGCTCGTAGGCCACGGGAGCCACGGCATCGTGCTCGTCAGTCTGCACGAAGACCCAAATGTCTCGATATGCATCAAGGTCCACCGTACCAGCGGCCTCGTCACGCTCGATCGAGATAGCGTTGACGGGGCAGGCGTCGACGCACCCACCGCATAGGATGCAGCCGTCGGTTACGCGGGCGCATCGGCTGGGTCGCTCGCCTTCCACTACGATGCCGCCCGAGGCACAGGCGCGAACGCAGCGACCGCAGCCGATACAGGCTTCGCTATCGATAATCAGTCCGCTCATCTATGCCATCCCCTCGATAATCTTGGCAAGCTTTGCCGCCTGCTCGGACGCCGTCCCCTCAACGGTCTCGCACGTTTGGTCACGGTCGGGCACAAACGAGCGCACGACCTGTGTCGGCGACCCGGCAAGGCCGCAACGCGCGGGGTCGGCGTTCACGTCGGCGGCACTGACCACGCGCACGTCCGCCTCCTCCGCCGCACGAATACCGGCAATACTTGGCATACGCAACTGGCCAATCTCCTTGGCAGTCGTCATCGCGCACGGCATCTCAAGATACACCGTCTCCTCGCCGGCATCGCATCCGTGAACGAGCGAAAGCGCACCACACGTCGTAAAGCCCGCGCTTTGCACGCAGCGCACGTCGGTCACGCAGGGAATCTCAAAGGCACCGGCAAGCTCGGGACCGATCTGGGCCGTATCGCCATCCACCGCCATCTTGCCGCAGATGAGCAGGTCGAAGTCCTCGTCGAGCGCTTCGATGCCGCACTTGAGGGCGTAGGTGGTTGCCAGGGTATCGGCACCTGCAAAGGCGCGATCGGTCAGCAGCAGCGCGTCGTCGGCACCGCGGGCGATGCAGTCGCGCAGCAGTGACTCGGTCGCGGGGATGCCCATCGACACCACCGTCACGCGCACATCCATGCCAAAGCCGATAAAGTCGTCCTTCAGCGCCAGCGCGCATTCCAAAGCGCTCGCGTCAAAGGGATTAATGACCGCCTGCTTGCCATCGCGCACGATGGTATTGGTCTTGGGGTCCATCTTGACCTCGGTGCTGCCCGGCACGGCCTTGACGCACACCACCATATGGAAATCGCTCATCTTCACGCGCCCCCTTTCTGGACGAGCTCATCCAAGAGCTTCTCCGAAAACAGGTTACCGCGACCCAGCTGCCCGTCAGGATCGAGCTGGAGCTTGAGCCGCGCCGACTCGACCATGGCCTCGTGACCGTACATCGTCTCCAAGAAGCCCGCCTTGATCTTGCCGACGCCGTGTTCTGCGGAGACGGCGCCGCCCATGACCGTGACCTCGGAAGCCCACTGGGCAAAGAGTTCTCCGCCGCGGCGATAATCCTGCGCATCGCGCGGCAGAATGTTCACATGCAGATGGTTGTTACCGATGTGCCCCCAGGCGGCAGATTCAAGCCCACTTTCGGCCAACGTGCGGCGATAAAGGGCGATGACATCGCCCAAGCGTGCGTTGGGCACCGACATGTCCGAGCCCAATTTGGTGATGGTGGGATCCGTGCGGCGGCGCTCGTCGATGAGCATGTTGACGCTCTCGGGGACCGCATGGCGGAAGAATCGCTGACACTCGCGATCGACCTCGGTGCGCGCGACCCATGTCGCATCGTCACTGCCGCCCGCAAGCTCCAGTACCCACCCCAAGTGATACAGCTCCTCAGTCGCCTGAACTTCGTCGTCGCAGTCGAGCTCCACGTAGACACAGACCTTGGCCTCTTTGTCGAGCGCAGGCAGCGAGGCGAACGCGGTCGACTGTTCACGCTGACGACGCAGGATATCCAGGGCGCCCGCATCGAAATATTCGATGGCAGCCGCATGGGACAGGACGGGACGCACAGAATCGGTGAAGGACACGGCCTTGTCTTCGCTGTCAAAGAAGCAGCTCACGCCCCAAACGACCGCAGGCGCCGCCTGCAGGACAATCTCGAGCTCGGTGATGACGCCGATTGTGCCACACGCACCGATAAACAGATCGATGGCATCCATATCGTCAGCAACGAAATAGCCCGAAGCATTTTTGGTCTTGGGCATGGTGTAGTCGGGAAGGTCGAGCTCGAGCGCGCGGCCCTCTGCCGTCACGAGCGACAGATGGCGACCCTGGGTAAAAGCCTCGCCGCGCTGAAGCTCAAGCAAATCGCCATCAGCCAGCGCGACGTGGAGTCCCGTGATATGTGGGCGCATGGGGCCGTAGGCGTAGCTGCGGGCACCGGAGGCGTTACATGCCGCCATGCCGCCCAGACAGGCAGATGCCTCGGTGGGATCGGTGGGAAAAAACTGCTCGGGGGCCTCTTGGAACTCCTCGTAGGCCTCGAGCGATGCCTGGTCCCAACCAGCGGTCGGCAGCACCTTCTTGCCCAGCTGCTTGCGCAGTTCCGAAAGCACAACGCCCGGCTCCACGCGCAGCAGAAATTGGCCTTGTTCATCGCGGCGAAGGCCCAAGTAGCGATTCATACGGGAAGTATTGAGGATATGCCCGCCGTGGGGCACGGCACCGGCGGCAAGGCCGGTTCGGGCGCCCTGAACCGTTACCGGAACACGCTCGGCATGGAGCTTTTTCAAAATGGCGCGGACCTCGTCCTCCGTTGTCGGAAACGAGATGCTCGAGGCCTCGCCCGATGCGCGAGATTCATCGCGGCCATACTCTTCGAACTCGTCGGTGAAGGGTTTGATGGTTGCAGACACGCGAACTCCCCCTTTAGCTAACTACAGTATTTGCAGGGAGATGTTACCTCATCGTTTCGTCGACGTGTTCGAAACCGTCTCCATAATTGGCGATTTTTACGTTCGTGCAATTCGGCGAGCGGCTGGATTTCCTCGGCAGACGATGCTTTTGACACATATAGCCCCGCCGTCGCCGACCGCGCGATTGTCGCTTAAAAAAAGTTGGAGTATTTTTTGCCGCCATTTACCTGCGGAGACGCCAATCCGTCAAGCATTTGGTCAGCAATTGGTCAAGTAGTGGCTGATACCGTCGGCATCGACAGCCAAAACCGACAGAAGTTTTGGCCCCAGAAGCAGGGAGGTTCCCATGGCATATTACTGGCCCCAGTACGGCATCGCCATCGAAGTCGACGACGATCCCCATCTCCTGCCTTTCGACGAAGAGGCATTCCCCGATACGACGGTCTACCACGTTACCACCGATGTGATCTGCGACCCCGAGTCGTTCTCGGCGCTCGCCCACCGCATCGCGCATATCCACAACATCGAGCTCCCTCCCGACTTCGACGAGCTTGTCTACTCACGCCGCCTGATGCTTCACATGCTCTTTGGAGCGAACCCGTCCACCTTTGCGCGCATCTATACCGCCAAGGATGCCGCATGAGCGCGAAGAAGCCACCCCACTTTGCAGGCCTGGGTCGTCGCAAGAAGCTCATCGTTGCCTGCTTGGCCATCGTCTGTGCCCTTGTCGCCGTAGGACTATACGCTTGGCAGTCGCAGCCCGTACCCGAGGCGGGCGCTTCGGTCACGACGGCCGAGGGCAAAACGCGTCAGGAAATCCAAGATGAGCTCGACGCCATCGTCCGCGACAACATGATGACGATTTCGGTCGCGCCGGTCGCTCAGCTGCAGGAGGACGGCAAGCTGCGCGTCAACGTGCAAAACGTCCAAGACAATAAATTTCCCCAGCGATTCCGCGTCATCCAAAACGACGAGACCATGTACGAATCCGGTGTGGTCGAGACCGGCAAGACAATCGAGACGTGCCCCGCCGGCGACATCAAAGAAGGCGAGGCGTACATCGAGATCCAGGCACTCGATGCAAAGACCCTCGACAGCCACGGCAATCCGACACGTGTCAAGGTACGGGTTGAGCAAGCCGAGAACTAGCTTTCCGGCCGACGCGGCACCGCACGCAATTCACCAGCATTCGTCCAATCATCGCGGGGACGGCCCGCGGCGAATAGAAAGGAACGACCATGGACATCACCAGGAACATGAACGGAGCCAGAGCGCTCGTCGTGGGCGCAGGGCTCGCGCTCGCGCTCGCAATGGGCGCCGCCCCGACGCCAGCTATGGCAGCCGGGCGCGTTGGAACCACGAAAGTAATGGTCAGGACCGAGATCGACAACGTTGAGTTCAAAGTTCCGACGGTTATTCCCTTCGTCGCCAAGGCCGACGGCACGCTTCAGGGCCCCTCAGAAGACGCGACCACCATCGACAATCATTCGGCCTACGGCATCCATGTCACCAACATGAAGATCGACGCCATGAACACCTGGACCATTGCCGCCGACGCCAAGGCCGGAACCGCGCAGAACTCCATCGACTTTAAGGTCGGCCCCGACGGCGCACTCCAGAACGCCAGCGCCGCAATGCAGGAGACGGGCCTCGATCTTTCCAAGAACGCAGCCTTCGACATGGGCTACCAGGGCATTGCCGGCGGCACGGACAAAATTAAGCTCAAGACAAGCGGAAACGTCGCCCGCGTCACGCGCGACATCTTCCGCGTAACCGGCGAAGGCGATCAGGTTGCAACGATCACCTGGACGGTCGAGCCCGGTGCGCACACGGCATAAGGCTGTCGCCCTGGCCGCCGCCGTCAGCATCCTAGCGTTTGGGCCAGCCATGGCCTTTGCCCAGCAAGAACAGGCGCAGGCCGCCACGCAAGTGACGGTCGACCTCTCGGAGCTCGACCGCGGCGACCGCGAGGAACCGTTGGCGCAGACGGGCGACAGACGATGGCTCTTGGCAGCAGGCGCCACAGCAGCAGGCGCGGGCACCGCCGGCCTCGGTCTGCACATCAAACGCAGCCAGAAACAAAACACGGACAGGCCACACTAAATTAGCTAAGGAGACCCCATGGCATCGAAGAACCTTTTGCCCGTCGTCGCACTCTGCGGCGCGCTCGCAACCGGAACGCCTGTCGCCGCTTGGGCGACTCCCGTCATGGCAGACTCCTTACCAGCAGCCCTAAGTTCCGCACCAAATCCGCCGAGCGCCATTGCGTGCAAGCGTTTTTCAATCGCACAGGCCGCAATCTCAACCTCGGGATGCCTTCGTCGTAATACGGACGGCTCGATAGTCGTGGATATCAATCGTTCGAACAAGACGAACGGCTCCCAGGCGGGATGCGCCATCTGCACGTGGCGCTCGGTTGTGCTCGATGCAGATGGCGATCCATGCAATTTAGAGCTGCGCATCGACATCGCTTCGGTCGATGACTCGGCGAACGGAGCGAAGGTCGCCTTCGACGGTACGTTTTTCGAGAAAGGAGGCGGTATATGTCTGGGCTGCGCCGCCGCGAATGCAGACGATGCGCAGCCCACCCTCTCATTCACGGCATCGTTGCGGCTGACCAAAGCCGGTACCGATGCCATCGCGGCGGGAGAAGCGTCCCTGCTGTTCTACGCCGTCAGCACCAAAGACACAGACGCTCATTTCGAGAAGCCAGCCGGATCACTCAGCCTTACACGAGGGATAGAGGCAGGCCCTATTGAAATCGATGCCCACGCGCAAAGCAGGCAATGCATTCTTGCCGACCCGGCGCTTCTCGAAATGGAGTGGAACGGATCCGGAGCCATCGGAATTCTCCCCTCCGCGCTTGACGCCAAGACGCTCCCCCCAAACGACGAACCCATCAACGCAACCATACAAGAGGAGAGCGCGGTCAAAGAAGCAGGTGCGGGCGACACGCCGTCGCCGACAATCGGCATCCCAGCTTCTTTCGAAGCACCGAATGAGCCCGCTGCCGATCCAAACGATCCCGAGCTCGCGGACAGTCTGGGGCTTGCTGATCCTCAAGAGATCGATGAAGGTAACTGCTGCGTGCTTGCCGCGCTCGACCACACGGAGGTCATCGACGCTGCGAACATCGAAGTTGCCGCCGCCAATCAGCCCGTCCGCAAGTCGGCTATCATCGCATTTCCTGAATCCATCGAAGTCGTCTTTTTGCCATCGGGCGAGGTCGTGGCCCCAACACTACTCACCTTGTTGGGCGCCAAGAATACTCGAAACGAAATTAAAAAGGTCACAGTTGTCGACCCTGCAACCACCGCCAAGCTGCGTCTATACGCCGTTGCTCCAGACGGAGGCAAGACCTTGGAATTCGATGGCGACACACTCCTAGCCTGGCGACGTCTGGACATTATGCAAGACGTCTCGTACCAGATCGAGCTCGAAGGGTTTGATCGTGCCCGCGATGCCAATATCATTGCCGCGGCTATTGAATCCCCACAGCGGCTTATGACACTGCGCTTTGAATACTATCCCTATGTCCCGACAACCACCTGAGGCTTAAATGCTGCGCGTCGTTGCTAATGCCACTTATATAACGTATTAGATGAGTCGCGATGTACCTCGCATTCCACTCTGCTACGATTGCCACGTTGGCATCAATACAGGAGGGCTCATGCCGGGCTTGGGAACAATCATCAACGTTGTGCTTTTAGTTGCGGGCGGTCTTTTAGGATTAGCGGGCGGCCGCTTCATTACACCGCGCATCCAAGACACGCTCATGAAAGCATCGGGGCTGTGCGTCCTGTTTATCGGCCTTGGCGGCACCATGCAAAAGATGCTCCTTATCGATGGGAAGGCGCTGGCGACCACCGGTACCACCATGCTCATCGTCTCATTTGCGCTCGGTTCGCTCATCGGCGAGGCCGTCAACTTGGAAGCCGCCATCGAGAACCTTGGCGAATGGCTCAAGCGCAAAACCGGCAGCGAGGGCGATAACGAGTTCACCAACGCTTTTGTCTCGACATCGTTGACCGTCTGTATCGGTGCCATGGCTATCGTGGGATCAATCCAAGACGGCCTGCTCGGCGACTGGTCCACGCTCGCCCTCAAGGGAGCGCTGGACTGCATCATCGTCTGCACCATGACGGCCTCACTCGGCCGCGGCTGCATCTTCTCCGCCCTTCCCGTTGCCGTATTCCAGGGAACGATTACGCTGTTTGCCGGCGCGCTCTCCCCCATCATGACCGCCGCCGCCCTCGACAGCCTATCGCTCGTGGGCTCTATGCTCATCTTCTGCGTCGGAGTCAACCTCATCCGTCCTCAGACCTTCCGCACGGCCAATATGCTCCCCTCCGTTGTCATAGCCGTCATCTATGCCCTCCTGTTCTAAATCTATCTACGTAACGGTATCTCGAACACCTGTTTGATGCTGTGCTATGATATGAGGTCACCGAAGCTGCGTTAGGAGAGGAGAGACGGTGGCCGACCAGGACATCAAGATGCTCATCGAGCGCATTATGGCCGAGGCCCGGACCCATCAGTCTGCTCGCTTCTCAAACGAAGTCTATGCTGACGAGCCAATTCTCAAAACCGGTCGTCAGATGCAGAACTT
The DNA here is from genome assembly GCF_040092475.1 of Collinsella sp. CLA-ER-H10. NCBI lineage: Bacteria > Bacillati > Actinomycetota > Coriobacteriia > Coriobacteriales > Coriobacteriaceae > Collinsella > Collinsella sp. CLA-ER-H10. Next base: position 23,775 of record NZ_JBBNLM010000010.1, on the reverse strand, counting down.
CCTTCCCGACCAATACCGCAAGATGCGCGAGATATCGCGCTGGCAGGATGACCCCAAAGGCGGCGCGGGTCGCTGGCTTTCGGAAGCCGAGCTTTTTTACCGCCAGGGCCTGCTGATGGCCGACTTTGAGGACGACTGCCCCTACAACGGTACGTTCAAGTCGTACTTTCCCACCTATAACGCCATGAGCGATCGGCAGTTGCGTGGCTATTTTACCTGGCGTGCACAAGTGCGCCGCGGAACCGTCGAGGAAACGTCTACGTCCTTTGCCTTCCTGTATCTCTATGAGCTGATCTGTGGCATTGGCGTAGATGACCCACTCGATGGTTTTAACAAAATCAAGGCCTTTTGGGATGCCTACCGCGCCTTCGAGCCCGGCATCGACCGGTTTGCACGCGTGTGGCTGCAGGACTACGCCGTGTTCCACGGACTCGACCCCAAGCTGCTTCGCGACTCTAAAACCGTCATGTTCGACAACGCCCTCATCGAGCTGCGCCGCGCGGCTCGAGACCTTGCACCTACACCGACGCCGTCGGCCCAAGTCCCCAAGCGTCGCAAAACCTCCGAGCCCACGCTCCCCCTTCCGCCCGACGAGGCAGGCGAGGAGCGACTCATGACCGCTATAAACGCCCTCTCCACGTACAACCTGAATAACTCACGGCTCGACCGTTCCCACCATCGCGACCTGCGCCACGTGGCATGCGCCGTGTATGTCCGTATGGCGCGCTACTATGACACGCACCGAAAGACCGGCATCGTGGCGAGTTTATTTGGGGAGGAGACGGCCATGCCCTACACCATGTTTGCCTCGGCCGTATTCTTTGCGCCCGAGCGCCACGAGGACTGCGAATACCGCCTGGATCCTATCCATATCTACCGTTGCCAAAACGGCTTTTGGGAATGCATGCGTATCCATGGCAGTAGGCAAAAGAGCAGCAAGCTCGGTGAAATGATGCGCGCCTGCGACCAACGCCTGCGCCTGGCGCTGGACCCCGCCCATCCCCTTAAGGAAGAAAAGGTCCCCAAATATCTGGCCAAGATTATCGATGACGAGATCATGGCATGGCTTTCGTGGGACGCCGCACACCAGCCCGTCAAGATCGATATCGATCTGAGTCAGCTGGGGCACATTCGAAGCGCCGCCGCGCAAACGCGTGAAGCGCTTTTGATCGATGAAGAGCGCGAGGACAGCGCGCCTGTGGAAGTCGAGGCAGCGGACTCAGGGCAACCGGAAGCCGAGCCCGTAGTCGACGCGATTGTCGAGGCGGTCGCGGCACCCATTCGGCAGGACAAGACCGACGAGCCAACCATATCCACCGAACAGTTTGGTGTCGTGGCACCGCTTCTCGCGCCGACGCCCGCGTTCGCAGCTGTTGCGCCCGCTGACGCCACGAACGAACTCACGCCTGCCGCAGACGCCTATCTCCGCGCGCTGCTCGAGCACAACGCAGTACAGGCGGAATCGGCGGTAGTGCAATCGGGGCAGAGCGAGGACATGCTCGTCGACAGCATCAACGAGGCGCTCTTTGACCTGGTGGGCGACACCGTAATTGAATTTAGCGCGGCAGGGCCGCAGATTATCGAGGACTACGAAGCAGACGTGAGAGGATACCTAGACCATGAGTGATACCGCATCCGCAGCGCCCCGTGTACCCAAACGCGTCGCCGCCGTTATCCTTAACTCGCTCAAGGGCGGCGTGGTCCCGCGCATCGGCCTTCCCTATATCACCGTGGGTCGCGAGGTCGAGATTCGCGCCCTGCTCACCGATTTGAGTCTCATCGCCGATGGCGGCGCGAGCTTCCGCTTCTTAGTCGGTCGCTACGGCGCCGGCAAGAGCTTCTTGCTTCAGACCATCCGAACGCATGCCATGGGCGAGGGATTCGTCGTCGCTGATGCCGACCTGTCGCCCGAGCGCCGTCTGCAGGGCGGTCAGGGACAGGGCCTCGCCACCTACCGCGAGCTCATCCGCAATATATCGACCAAGACGCGTCCCGAGGGCGGTGCGCTCAACCTTATTTTGGATCGCTGGGTCGCCTCGTGTGCCGACGCCGACGAGCCTGCCGTTAATGCCCAACTCGCTCCACTAGAGGAGATGGTCCACGGCTTCGACTTCACCCGCATGCTCCGCCGCTATCGCATGGCCGTATCCGAGGGCGATGAAGAGGCTATGAGCCGCGTGACCAAATGGATCCGCGGCGAATACCGCACCAAGAGCGAGGCTCGCGCCGAACTGGGGTCCTCAACCATCATCAGCGATGACGACTGGTACGACTACGTCAAACTCATCGCGCGTTTTTTGGTTTGCAGCGGCTACAAGGGCATGCTGGTGCTCATCGACGAGCTCGTGAATCTGTATAAGATTCCCAACGCTATCACGCGCCAGTACAACTACGAGAAAATCCTGACCATGTACAACGACACACTCCAGGGCAAGGCACAGTACCTGGGCATGATCATGGGCGGCACGCCAACCTCCATCGAAGACCGCCGCCGCGGCGTGTTCTCCTACGAAGCTCTGCGCAGCCGACTCGCTCAGGGTCGCTTTGCGCGAGATGATCTCAAAGACATGCTCGCGCCCATCATCCGCCTGCAGCCGCTCACCTACGAGGAGCTGCTGGTGCTCATCGAAAAGCTCATGCAGATCCATGCCGGCTACTTTGGCTGGACGCCCACGCTTACCGAGAACGACTTGGTGAACTTTCTCAAGATTGAGTTTGGCCGCGTGGGAGCCGATACGCACCTGACGCCCCGTGAGGTCATTCGTGACTTTATCGAGCTGCTCGATATCCTGTGTCAGAACCCCGATGCAAATGTGGCCGAGTTGCTGCAAAGCGTCGGCGGCGACGCGCTGGCGCCGGCAGCCGCAACAGGCGACGCCGGCACCGCAGGCGGCGACCGCAACTTCGCCGAATTCACCATCTAACCTGCCAAAAAGGGACAGGTTTATTTTGGCAGGTTTTATCTGGGCAAACGTCGAGGCAGTAATGCAGCAAGCCACTGCCCACCGCGTTGAGAGATTCGTTTTTGAAAGGAGGCCCCGTGAACGCCTTTGACCGCTACGCCCCGTTTATCCAAGACTTCATCTACTCCCACGATTGGGAGAGTCTACGCTCCATCCAGGTTGCAGCAGCTGATGCCATCTTTAACACTCAGGACAATGTGCTCCTGACGGCATCCACGGCTTCCGGCAAAACCGAGGCAGCCTTCTTTCCCATCCTGACCGAGTTTTGGGAGAACCCGCCCGCGAGCGTTGGCGCCCTCTACATCGGCCCCCTCAAGGCACTCATCAATGATCAGTTCGTCCGCCTCAACGACCTGTGCGAAGAGGCCGATATCCCCGTCTGGCACTGGCATGGCGATGTTTCGCAGTCGCACAAGGCTAAGCTCATCAAAAAACCGAGCGGTATCTTGCAGATTACGCCCGAGTCGCTCGAGGCGCTCCTGATCCATAAGCACATGGCAATCCCTCGTATGTTCTGCGACCTGCGCTATGTGGTTATCGACGAGGTTCATTCGCTCATGCGCGGCGACCGCGGCGGTCAGACGCTCTGCCTTATCGAGCGCCTCTCGCGCATGGCGGGCGTGCAGCCCCGCCGCATCGGCCTTTCTGCCACCATCGGCGACCCCGAGCGCACGGGCGCCTTTCTCTCACAGGGAACAGGACGCGATTGCATCATCCCCCGCTTTGAGGAACCGCGCCGCGTGTGGCGCATCTCCATGGAGCACTTCTACAACTCGGGTCCCCAGGCACAGCAGCGGGGATTCGAGAGCACGGGTCCACAAGAAGCCGAGATGCTTGCTTGCGAGCGTATTGAGCCGGCGGCGCCCGCGGCGCTGCCGGCTGGCGCCCAAGACGTGCGCCACAGTGGACAGCTTACACAGGAGGAACGCCGTCAACGTCGTGAGCGGGCACGGGGCAAGGCCGCTCCCAAAGACCGTCGCACTTCCTCGGCCCCCGAGGGCGAAGTCGACATCCCACGAGCGACCGAGCAGGCGCTTCTCAACCCCACCGACACGGCGCCCGACAACGCCGACCCCGGTATGGGCTATATCTTTGAGCATACGCGCGGCCGCAAGTGCCTGATCTTTGCCAACTCGCGTGAGGAGGCAGAGGCCGTGTGTTCCATGCTGCGCAGCTACTGCGAAAGTCGACACGAGCCCGACCGCTTTCTAATCCATCACGGCAACCTTTCGGCATCGCTGCGCGAGACGGCCGAGGAGCTCATGCGCGACGAGGAGCAGGCGCAGACAACCGTCACCACCTCTACGCTGGAGCTCGGTATCGATATCGGCCGTCTGGAACGTGCGTTTCAGATCGATGCGCCGTTTACCGTCAGCTCCTTTTTGCAGCGTATGGGCCGCACGGGACGCCGCGATCTTCCACCCGAGATGTGGTTCGTCATGCGCGAGGAAGAGCCCGAGCCGCGCACGATGATGCCCGAGACCATTCCGTGGAAGCTCCTGCAGGGCATCGCGCTCGTACAGCTCTATCGCGAGGAAAAGTGGGTCGAGCCGCCTGAGCTCGATCGACTCCCCTACAGTCTGCTCTATCACCAGACCATGTCGACCCTCGCCAGCACCGGAGAGCTCACGCCGGCCGAACTTGCCCAGCGCGTGCTCACACTGAGCTATTTCCATCGTATCTCGGCCGATGACTATCGCGTGCTGCTGCGTCACCTCATTAAGATCGACCACATCCAGGTCACCAAAGGCGGCGGGCTCATCGTGGGTCTCGCGGGCGAGCGCATCATCAACAACTTTAAGTTCTACGCCGTGTTCCAGGAAAACGAGGAGTTCACCGTTCGTAGCGAGTCGGCCGAATTGGGCACGATCGTCAACCCGCCACCGCCCGGTGAGCGCATCGCCATCGCCGGACACTGCTGGATTGTCGAGGAAGTGGACTGGAAGCGCCACACCGTCTTCGCCACGCAGGTCAAGGGTCGTGTGCCAGCCTACTTTGGCGACTGCCCCGGTGACATCAATACACACGTACTCGAGCGCATGCGCAAGACGCTCAACGAGCACGCGACATATCCGTACCTCATGGGTAACGCACGGGCTCGCTTGGCACAAGCTCGTCATACCGCCGAGATTTCGGGCGCGGGAACTAAGCCGCTCATCAACCTGGGTGGCGACACCTGGGTGCTCTTCCCCTGGTTAGGCAGCTACGCCTTCCTAGCACTCGAGCGCATGCTTAAAATCAAATGCGCCGCTGAGTTGGGCCTTCGCGGACTCGACCCGTCACGCCCGTACTTTATGCAGTTTAAGATGAAGGCCGACGAGGAGACGTTCTTTGAAGTGCTCGCCGCCGAAGCCGAGAAAGACTTCGACCCCATCGACCTCGTCTATCCCGGCGAGGTGCCTTACTTTGATCGGTACGACGAATTCGTTCCAGAAGAGCTCGTGCGCAAAGGCTTTGCCGAAGGCGTGCTCGACATCGAAGGCATGAAGCAGCGCGTTCTCGGCTGGCGCGACCACGCCTAAGACCAGTCTTTTTGGGACGGGGAGACTTACTTGTCGTGAAGGACGGTGCCGAGGAAGTCGGCGTCGAAGGGCACGGCTTCGGCAAAGGCGTAGTCACCGTCGCTGGCAATGAGCAGGTAGTTCTCCTCGCCGCCGAACTCCGCATCGCCACATGGGACCACCCAGGCGTGGGCGAATACCTCGAGCGCCGTGGCAGCGCAGTCGCGCAGGAACGTCACGTCGCTCCCCTCGTTTGCGCTCACGATATTGGCCGCGTAGATACCCCCGGGGTTCAGGCTGCCTCGCACCAAACGCAACGCCTCAACCGTCGCCAGCTCGCGCACGGGCTCGGCACCGCCAAAGCAATCGCTCACGACCACGTCGTAGCGACGATGGCCCACGCTCGTCACACCCAGATACGAGCGAGCCTCAGCGATTATCACCCGCAGGCGATCGCCCGCCGCGCGCTCCAGCTCATCCAGGTAAAACCAACGGCGCGCCAGGCGCGTAATCTCTCCGTCATACTCGATGACGTCCATGCGCAAGCCCTCGTGCGACATCAGGGCGAACTTAGGATAAGCAAACCCGCCACCGCCCAGCATAAGCATGCGGTCGATACCGTGACCACAAGCGTCACGCATCGCATCCTCGGACTCAAACACGTCGTCAAACGCACGATAGTACGCAAAGACGGGCTCCGCCCAACGCTCGCCAACGTAGCTTGCGCTTTGGTAGACGCCGCCCTGCACGAGCACGCGAATCTCATCGCCGCCCTCGTCGTGCACGCGCTTCACACGCGCCAACCCATTGCGGGTTCGCGCAACCTGCAGACAGGCAGCACGAACAGCGACAGCGGCCGCACCAAGCGCCGCGGCTCCCAGGGCAACGCCGGCAACGACACCGGCAGGAACACTCGGCTTGTTCATCTAGAGCTCCTTTTGCAGATAAAGGCCATGGTCATAAAACCCAAGATGGCGATAGTACTCGCGTGTGCCAATCGCGCTGATCACGTTGATGCGCGCATAACCCGCATCCCGGGCAATCTCGCACGCACGCTCTACGAGCAAACGCCCCAACCCGTGATGCTGCGCCGCCTGGCCTTGATCCCCCACGCGTGCCGCCATGCCATACACGTGTACCTCGCGAATCATCGCCTCGTCCGGCGTCGTCGGCAACTCGTCCGCATGCGCGGCAACAAACGAATGGTCGGGCAGCGACAACCGCAAAAAGCCCGCAATCTTGCCCTGCGGCGTCACCCACTGCAAAAAGCGCTCGTAAGTCACCGGCGTCTCGTACGCCACTTCCTCATCAAGAGATAGCTCATCCAAGTCGGCGCCCGCCGTGCTGATCTCGCGATAGCGAATCTCACGCACTGTCGCACCGTCACCCCGAGCAGCCAGGCGGTTCTCAACGAGCTGGCGCAGGTTGGGCTTCTTGTTGCCCACCATGATGTCGTCGGAGCTAAAGTCACGGATCATACGGCTAATACGACAGAACGCCGGCGTCACCACGATGTCGTCGGCCAATACGTCGAGCAACTCCTCCTCGGTATAGGGACGCCACTCGCCACGCTCGTAGCAGCCCACCAAACGCGAGCCCTCGATGAGCGCACACGGATAGACCTTGGCCTCGTCGGGCATAAAGGCCCCCTCGGTCATAAAGCGCTCGTAGTCGAGCTTGTCCCCCTCGGGCGTGGCGCCCAGCAAGTTGAGCATAAAGTGCGCGTGGATCTTAAAGCCAAACAGGCGCGCAAGCGAAAACGCCCGCTCGATCTGAGCCACCGAAATGCGACGCTCGTTGATATCGAGCAGGTGCTGGTCGAGGCTCTGGATACCCATCTGAATCTTGGTGCAACCCAGGCGGCGGATGAGCGTGAGGGCCTGCGGCGTTACGGCATCGGGGCGCGTCTCGATAACGAGCCCCACCACGCGATGCTTCGCCGTCTCGTTGATGCGCTGCTGACGCTCGAGCTCCTCCATCGTTGCCGTCTGCCACTTGGCAACCTCGCCCCACGGCGTACCGGGGCCGTACAGACGACGCACCGCGCGGTTATAGCCGCCCACGGCAGCATCCACACGCTCCTGTTCGCCAGCAATACCTGCCGCAAGCTCACACTCGTCGGTCGCAATGCCGGCAGCCCGATAGCGCTCACGTCGCTCCGCCACCGCCGGCGGCAGCGCATCGGCAGGAGCATCGTCGAGCAGGCGCCCCGCCTCGACACGGCTGATGCCCGGACGGGCCAGCATGGGGTTAGCCGCCACACCGGCCACGGCATCGTCATTGAGCGCGCGGAAGAGCTCCGACATAAACCAGGTCTGATAGCCTTCCGGGTAGTCGCTCCAAGTACCGCCGAGCACGATAAGCTCGATCTTGTCGGTCGCATGCCCCATCTGCGAAAGCGCGGTCAGACGAGCGCTCACCTGCAGATACGGGTCAAAGCAATTTTGCTCCGCACGGGCGCACGCCGGCTCGGCGTGCAGATAACTCTTGGGCATGCGCAGATCGTTGGGGCAAAACAGGCAATCGCCCGAACAGGGCCAGGGCTTGGTGATGACGGTAATGGTCGCCACGCCCGAAGCCGTGCGGCGTGGCTTCATGCGCAGCACCTGTAGCAGCTGACGCTCCAGCTCGGCATCGACATTCCATCCATCCCAACGAGCCGGATCCTCACGTTTAACCCGCTGGTAGAACGGCAGCAGACGGCGCTTGGCCAGATCGCGCTTATCGGCACCCTCACGGCGCGCCTCGGCATGTATCAGTTTGACGAGAACCTTGTCGTCTACGGTCTCGCCGCAACGCAGAGCCTCGAGTATGTTCAAGATAATCTGTTCCATGACCCCATTGTAAAGGCAAAGGCGCCGGAGCCCGTCACGGCTCCGGCGCCTCCATCAAAGAGCATGCCTATATGTACCGATCTCCGAAACCGCTGTCACTCCGAATCAAACGACATGTCGCCCGAACCGACCTCAAAACGATACGTGGCAGACTTATCGCCGTTATCGAATTCAAGATCCAAAATGGTCTCGCCGTCGTAGTCAAGCGGAAGGAAATCGCTCTCGAAGTCGCCGCTTCCCAAGGTGAGGCTCGCCTTAAAGCCCGTCGAGTTCGGAACCGTCATCTCCACGTCACCCGAGCCCACACTCACGTCCATCGACTTCGCGGGGGCCTGGTAGAGCTCGAACGTCACATCGCCCGAACCGACCTCAGCACTGAGCGCATCACTCACGCTGCCCGCAAACTCTACATCTCCCGCACCCAGGAAAAGGTCGAAACCATCACAGGTGACACCGGCAATCTGCAGATCACCCGAGCCCACGTGCGCGTTGACTCCCTTCAGATGTTCGGCAACACGGCGCGGCAGCTCGACCGTAACTGAGCGATCGATTGCCTTACCGTCATCACTTCCAAACTGGGAAACCTTGAGCGTCGAGTCCTCGACGGATGCGATGTTCTGCGTCGCGGCCTTGGAGGCATCCATACCATTGGCAACGCGTCCCCGCTCGATAACGCGAGCCTTGTTACCATCAATAACCTTGACGTCCACCGTAGCCGCATCGATATCGAAATCGAGGTAGCGAAACTCATCGGCATCAAAGGTCGTACACGAAAGCTGCTGAGGCCGAGCGGAATAGTTACCGCCATCGTTCATAAAATCGTCGTCATCAACCACATCGTCCATACCGGACAAGCCGGGTATAACATCGTCGAGATCCCACGGGCCATCAAAATGAATCAAAGTCCGCGAAACGCCAAAAACAAGCCCGATAATCAGTACAAACGCTCCGATGCCGACGCCCAGGCGCAGCTTGGATTCATGCGAAAGCTTCATCATTCGTCACCTTCTTTGGCACATGGCTCAGCGGTGGCCGCGGTAGCCACGTCAGCATCAGGTTCCGCAGAAGTATCCTTCCCCTGGGCCCTGACCGCCACCGGTGCCGGACCAACCTGAATATCCCCACGCGCCCAATCACCATCGAGTGCACGCGCCACCCAGTGATAGATGGGAATCGTGAAGAAGATCAGCGCAGCAAAGGGGCAGGCACCAAACAGGAACATCAGTAAAAAGAACAGCAGCCAGCACACGGCCCAATACGGGAACGACTGGAACGGGCCCTTCACCGGAGTCGGGCCAACTGCGCCGCCACTCGTCGCCTGTGCCGTAGCGGCATTGGCGGCCTGCGCACTCCAGCTTGCCGCCTGCGCCGCCTTGGCTGCCGCGTCACTTGCCTGCGTTGCCGCCTCGGTGGCGCGCGCCGCCGCCTCATGGGTGCGGGCGCGCTCTGCCGCCTCGGCCTCGCGCTGACGAGCGCGGTCCTCGTTCTCAAACTCGATATCGTCCTCAATCTCATCGCTCGGATTGAGCAGCTCGTCCAGACTCACACCATAGAGCTTGGCGAGCGAGATCAGGTTCTCGGTATCGGGCGAGCTCTCCGCACGCTCCCATTTACTGACCGCCTGGCGCGACAGCCCCAGCTTTCGCGCCAGCCCTTCTTGGCTAAAGCCCTTGCTGCGGCGAAGGTCGGCGAGCCGCTGCGCAGTTTCTACATTCATGGTTCCTCCTATGTGATGCCAGCCGTGCCGCCGGACCGTTTTTGTTCTTAAGGCGCCTTGCACAGTTAAAAATCTATCCGCCACCGCCAAAAGCATGCCACCTATTCTAGTGAGATTTTTGACAACCGGCGGTTGCGGGTGCATATGAGCTGCGGAAATGTGTCCAAACAAAGCAATGACCCGTAGCTTGGTTGTCCCCGTTGCGGCGTTAACGGTAGTATGGTCGTACTGTTTATTCCGCACCGCCAACGGAGGGAGTTCCGCGCCGTGAACCGCGATTTCGCCTCATCGCTCATCCAGCTCAATAACACGTTCTATCGCGAGCACTCCGCCTCCTTTTCCGATACGCGCCAAGCCCCGTGGCCCGGCTGGGTGCGCACCATGGACATCGCGCTCGAACAGCTCGACGTCGCCACGATCGAGCATCCCGTCCGCGTCTTCGATCTTGCCTGCGGCAATATGCGATTCGAGAACTTTGCCGCCGGCGGCGCACTTGCCGCCAAGGGCGTCGACGGCGCAAACCCCTCGGCAGACGCCAGCTGCCCGTTTGAGTTCTATGGTGTCGACTCGTGTCAAGATTTGGCTATCGATGCACATGGCCACGCCCTGCGCATTCCCAACCTGCACTTCCAGGAACTCGACGCGCTCGATGCCCTCATGAAGCTCAATCCCGCCGAGACGCCCGATGTCCTTTTCGACGCACCGCTCGCCGACATCTCGGTCTGCTTTGGCTTTATGCACCACGTGCCGTCATGCGAGTATCGTGTACGCGTGCTCGACGCCCTGGTGCGCCAGACGCGCCCGGGCGGCATCATCGCTATCAGTTTTTGGGAGTTTATGAACGACGAGCGCATGGCGCGCAAGGCCGTTCGCGCCGAAGCCCGCGCCGAGCTCACCCCGCCGTTTGAGGGTTACGATTCCGCGCAGTTTGAAGCCGGCGACCACCTCATTGGCTGGCAAAACGACCGTCACGCCTACCGTTATTGCCATCACTTTGACGATCAGCAGATCACCGACCTGGTGCGCGGCGTCCGTACGTTCTACAAGAGCGGCGAGGTCCCCGTGCGCGAGCTTGAGCGCTTCCATGCTGACGGTCGCAGCGGCGATCTCAACCGCTATGTGATTCTCAAGCGCCTGTAGGCACCGACGACTCGCCGTCGAGCCGCACCGCGTCTTTCGGGCAAACTATGCCCGCCCTTTTTCAATCCATTGACGGAACGTGCAGCTATGCGTTCCATACTTATGACCAAGGAGCCTCATGGGAGCCATCCACGTTCGCACGCCTAAGAACTTTGTGCTCGAGGAGCGCCTGGAACGCTACGCCGATGCGATTGAGACAAACCCCGAGGCTTATGCCGGAGATTGGCGCAAGGCCTGTGCGCCCGCAGGCAGCAAGCCCTTTGAACACCTTCACCTGGATCTTGGCTGTGGCAAGGGAACGTACCTTGTAGAGCGCGCGGTCCACGAGCCAAACACCCTCTTTATCGGTATGGACCAGGAGCCCATCTGCATCGCCTATGCCGCACAGAAAATCTGCGAGCAGGAACTGACCAACGCACTCGTCCTGCCCCGAGGCGCCGCATCGCTGCCGCAGCTGTTTGCCGCAGGCGAGCTCGATGTCATCACCATCAACTTTCCCACGCCGCAGCCCAAGGCCAAGTACGCCAAAAAGCGCCTCGTCCATGTCGACCATCTGATGCTCTATCGCCCGCTCTTTGCAGCCGGCGCCACCGTAACGCTGCGAACCGACAGCAAACCGTTGCGCGATTACGCCCTGGGACAGTTTGCCACAGCCGGCTACGATACGCTTTGGGTAAGTGACGACGTCCGCCGCGACCATCCCGAGCATCCCGAGACCGAATATGAATGCCGCACGCGCGAGATGGGCGCCGCCGTCTATGGCATTTGCGCTACGCCCGGCGCGGAACCCATCGAAGAGCAGCTCGCGGCGGGCCGCGCGCAGGAGCAAAGCCTTGCCTGCTACCTGCCCGAAAACCTCGATGAGCTCACCTACGTGCCTCTCGGCATGGAAGAGGCCGTCGAGAACTTCAGAAACCGTGCCCGCAAGGGCAAGAAGCGCCTGCCGCAAGAGTCCTAGGGGCTTCTGATGGTCGCGGCGTCGGCAAACATACGCAAATAGGCGCTAGCGAACGGCCCTCAAGCCTAAGTGAGTAGACTTTTTTGCAATAGCCAAGCACAGCCCGCATAGCGAAACATAAAACCGCAGGTAGAGCCCTTGCGCAAAAGCCATGTGCTCGCGATATTGCAAAAAGCCTACTCACTTAGCTGGCAACCGCACCAAACGGCTGGGCAGAACGCCCATTTCCTGCATTTTCTCGCGCACTGGCACCCCGCGCCGCCGCTACGCCATAATAGTTGGCGGACAATCGCGAGAGAAAGCAACCACATGGCACAGACCACGACAGATACCGCTGCCAGCACCGTCTCCGGCGCCGGGGCCGCCAGCTCGTTCTCGGGCGGCACGGGAACCGAAGCCGAGTTCGGCTCACTCGGCGCGCTCTCCCCCACCTGGTGGGAGCCCGAGGACGGCAGCGAGCCCGAACCATGGCTCACGCCCGATCAGGCCTTCGAACGCTTCTTTGAATGGACGAGCGACCGTGGCATTGAGCTGTGGGACCACCAAGAAGAGGCCCTCATGGACCTGGCTGCCGGCGACCACGTCATTTTGGGAACACCGACCGGATCGGGTAAATCGCTCGTCGCGCTGGGCATGCTCTTTATGGGCATGGCGCAGGGCAAGCGCTGTTATTACACGGCCCCCATCAAGGCTCTGGTCAGCGAAAAGTTTTTCGACCTTGTGCAGGTGCTCGGCCGCGATAACGTCGGCATGATCACCGGCGACACGCATATCAACACCAAGGCGCCCGTCATCTGCTGCACGGCAGAAATCCTTGCCAACGATGCACTGCGCGAGGGCGAGGGCGCCGACGTGGGCTGCGTCGCCATGGACGAGTTCCACTATTTTGCCGACCCCGACCGCGGCTGGGCCTGGCAGGTGCCACTGCTCACCCTGCCTCACACGCAATTCATGCTCATGAGCGCCACGCTCGGCGATGTCACTGCCATCGCCGCCTCGCTCGAGGAACACACCGGCGCTACCTGCGACTTGGTCGTCGATGCCCCACGCCCCGTGCCGCTGAGCTACGACTACGTGACGACCTCCCTCGAGGGCACCGTCGAGCTCGCCATGCGCCGCGGCGAGGCCCCGCTCTATATCGTGCACTTTAGCCAGGATGCCGCCCTTGCGACGGCACAGTCGCTCGCCAATTTTGGCATCGCCAGCAAGGAGCAACGCGAGGCCATCAAAGAAGCAGCAAAGGGAACGAGCTTCTCGACGGCCTTTGGTAAGATTCTCAAACGCCTGCTTGGATGCGGCGTCGGCGTGCACCATGCTGGCATGTTGCCGCGCTATCGCCTCCTGGTCGAACGCTTGGCGCAGCAGGGCCTGCTGCCCGTCATCTGCGGCACCGATACGCTCGGCGTCGGCATCAACGTACCCATCCACACCGTGGTGCTCACCGCGCTCACCAAGTTCGACGGCTACAAGATGCGTCGCCTGCGCGCCCGTGAGTTCCATCAGATTGCCGGTCGCGCCGGCCGCTCGGGCTTCGATACCGAGGGCATGGTAATCGCCGAGGCCCCGGAGCACGAGATCGAGAACGCCAAGCTCATGGCCAAGGCGGGCGACGACCCCAAAAAACTCCGTAAGATTAAAAAGAAAAAAGCCCCCGAGGGTTTTGTCACCTGGAACAAGCAGACCTTTGAGCGCCTGATTGAGACGCAGCCCGAGACGCTTAAGCCGCGCCTGCGCATCACGCACTCCATGGTGATTAGCGTGGTCGAACAGGGCGGCGATGCCCGCGCCCGCGTACACGACCTCATCGAGACGAGCCTGCAGACCCCCGAAGAAAAGGCCAAGCTCGAGGTTCGCGCCGACGAAATCTTCGCCACGCTCATCGATTCCGGCGTTGTCGTTCGCACCGAGGTGCCGCCCGCACCCGACGCCCCGGCTGACGCCGCACCGGACATCGACTATGCGCTGACGGTCGATCTGCCCGAGGACTTCGCGCTCGATCAGCCACTCTCGCCGTTCTTGCTTGCCGCGTTGGAGCTGCTCGATCCCGAGAGCGAGACCTATACCATGGATCTAATCTCGATGGTCGAGGCAACGCTCGAGGACCCCAAGCAGGTGCTGCGCGCACAGGAGCGCGCCGCGCGCGACCGCGCGATGGCCGAAATGAAGGCTGACGGCGTCGAGTATGAGGAGCGCTTGGAGCGCATTCAAGACGTCACGTACGAAAAGCCGCTCGAGGATTTGCTCGACGGCGCCTTTGACAAGTACTGCCAGGAAGTGCCCTGGGCAAACGACTATCAGCTCTCTCCCAAGAGCGTCCTGCGCGATATGCTGGAAGGCGCGAGCGATTTTAAGGGCTACATTCAAAAGCTCGGCATCGCCCGCTCCGAGGGCATTCTGCTGCGCTACCTAGCCGAGGCCTACCGTTCACTCGACCGCACCGTGCCCATCGAGAAGCGCGACGAGCGCCTGCGCGACATTATCTCGTGGCTGGGCTTTGTGGTGCGCTCGGTGGACTCGAGCCTGGTGGACGAGTGGGAGAACGCCGGCAACCCGGCAGCCCTCGACGCCGCGCCGCCGCAGGGCATCGACGAGGTCGTGGCGGACCGCCGCGGCTGCACGCTGTTGGTGCGCAACGCGCTCTTCCGCCGCGTGACCCTTGCCGCTCGCGAGCACGTTCGCGACCTGGGCGAGCTCGACGACGACTGGGGCATGAGCGAAATCCGCTGGCAAAAGGCGCTCGATGCCTACCATGAGCAGCACGAGGAGATCCTCACCGACGGAGATGCCCGCAGCGCCGCGATGTTTTCCATTGACGAGTCCGACGAGAAGACCGCGCACGTATGGCACGTGCACCAGATCTTTGCCGACGAGGATGGCGACCACGACTTTGGCATCATGGGCGATGTCGACCTGGACGCCACGCAAGACGGCGGCGAGGTCATCTTCAAAAACTACCGTGTCGGCTTTATCGAGGACCTGCTCGAAGTCTAGCCGAACTTACCGGAACGAAACGGGGCCGCTGGCAATATCGCCAGCGGCCCCACTTTTGCACTATACGCTATGCCTTACTCGGCATCCTCGACCTCATACGAATCCGCCTCGGCTGGCTCATCGTTTGTCTCTGTCGCAGCCCCGCGTGCCTCGTCAAACGCTGCTTTCATGGTCTTGTTGCCCCACGTGAGCTTGCGAATGGTAAGATCGTCGGCCTTCTTGTTGGCTAGGCGCAGATTGTTCTCGGAGGACAGCAACGCCTCCTTGGTTTTCTGCAGATGGCTAATCGTCTTGTCGATCTCATCAATCGCCGTTTGGAACTTTCGGCTCGCGATCTCGTAGTTGCGACCGAAATCATTCTTGAACTTTTCCATCTTGGCTTCGAAGTTCGTGACGTCGATATTCTGCTGTTTGTACTCCGCCAGCTCCTGCTTATAGCGCAGCGAACCCATGGCGGCGTTGCGAAGAAGCGTGATCATGGGAATAAAGAACTGTGGGCGAATCACGTACATCTTCTCGTAGCGATAGCTCACGTCCACGATGCCGGCGTTGTAAAGCTCGCTCTCGGGTTCGAGCAACGTGCAGAGCACCGCGTACTCACAGCCTTTCTGGCGACGATCGTGATCGAGTTTCTTAAAGAAGTCCTCGTTTTTATGTTTGGTCGCGGTCTCGTCGTTCTCGTTTTTCATCTCGAACATAATCGAAATGACCTCGTTACCGCTTGCGTCGCACTCGCGGAAGATAAAGTCGCCCTTGGTGCCCTCGGACGCATCGTTATCCTTCTCGAAGTACGCGTTAGGAAACGCCGTCATGCGCAGACGGTTAAACTCGGTCTCGCAGTGCTGCTCGAGCGACTCGCCCACCATCTTGGTGGACAGGCGGACCTTCATGTCCTTAAGGCGCTCGATCTCTTCATCCTTGTAGCGAATCAGGTCATCGCTCGCACGCTTGGCCTGCGCAAGCTCGAGCTCGTGTGCCGCCTTGGCCTGTTCCTCGCGAGAATCGCGCACTGCCAGCTCGCTCGTCAGTTTGGCACGTGCCTCATCGCGCTCTCGCTCCGCCGCGGCGACCGCCTCTGACAGGTTCATTTTTGCCATCAGTTCCTGCTCGCGCAGCTGGGCACGCAGGCCCTCGGCCTCTTGCTCGGACTGAGCCTTTGCGGCGGAAAACTTCTCCTGCGCCTTCGCGCGATAGTCAGTAAGCGCGCGCTCGGCCTCGCTGCGAGCGGCATCGAGCTCACGCTGCGACTCTGCCGCGGCAGCGGCAAGCGCCATCTCCTGGGCTTTGTCCGCCGCGGCGAGCCTGGCCTGCAGCTCAGCAATCTGAGCGTCGCGCGCAGCTAAATCGTTTTGAGCAGCGTTGCGCGCCGCCGACTCGGCAAGCTTTGCTTCGTCATCTTTGCGCCCAAGCTGCGCACGCAGGCTATCAATCTCACGCTGGAGTTCGGCATTTTCCTTTTGAGCATTGGCTCGTGCCTCTACCGCCGCGCGCTGGCTTGCACTCTCGCGCTCTGCGGCAGCGCCCTCGAGCTTAGCGCGCAGCTCGGCAAGCTCAGCATCGCGCTTGGCAACCTCTTGTGCCAGTTGCTGAGCCGCAGCGTTCTTCTGCTCAACGAGCTGAGCGTTGCGCTGAGACTCTGCCTCCTGCAAAGCAGCCGTCGAACGCGAGCGCTCAAGCTCCAGCGCCTGCTCGCCCTCGCGCTGGACTGCCTTCACACGCTCATCCAAGTCGCGCGAAAACTCGGCATCGCGCACCTGCTTGACGATATCCGCATAGCCGGATGCATCGACCTTAAAGACTTCGCCACAATGCGGGCACTTGATCTCATTCATAGCAGCTCCTCGATGGACGCAAATTTCAACCGCCTACACTCTACCGCGCCGCACGGACAAAAAAGGCGCCGCCGCCATAATGGCAACGGCGCCAGAACCACCACAAAGGCGCCTATCCCTATTGTGGTGGTTCTGGCGCCCTATAGCCCAAAGAAGCTAAGAATCTGGTCGCGGCTTACGGGCTTGTACTCGTTGGCGTCGAGGCCCACATCGTAGCGGTAAATGGGGCGCTCGCGATCGCGGTTGCGTGCGTTGGTGCGGTCTCCTCTGCTGTGGATATGCCCGTGTAGCATGATGGCGCCACGCGCCTTACCATTCCAGCTGAGCATGGGGTAATGGCTCATCACCAGACGATGGCCCTTGGCATAGCCGGGAGCAATCTCCAGGTAATCGTGCACGTCTTCCCAAATCTGCGGGGTGTCGGGATCTTCCCAGTCGCCGTCATGGTTACCACGGATGAGCGTTACGTTCTGGCATTCGATGCGTTCGCGCAGGCGCACCGCCTCCGCCAGGGGCAAACGATAAGTAAAGTCACCCAGAATATAGAGACGGTCGTCCGCCGCCACGCACTCATTGACGGCATCGATGACCTTGCGGTTCATCTCCTCGACCGAATCAAACGGCCGATCCATTTCGTGCAAGATATTCGTATCGCCCAGGTGCAGGTCGGCGGTAAACCACATCATCGTCTATGTCCTCATTTCGCAACGCGTCAAACTGGTGCTAAGTATACAGACACAGCGATGCGGCGGTTAGCCAAAGAGCCCACCGAACAGTCCGCGGCGGCGCTTGTCTCGCTTTTTCGAAGCGTCACCCTGAGTTTTCTTGTCCTGCCGTTTCCTACGGTCCTGCTCCAACTCATCGTCATCGAGTAGCAGATCCCACTCAAACGAATCGTCTGTCAGATTGAATAGGTCGTCGTCATCAAACATGGCCGCCTCCCTTGCCGACTAGCGAGCATCCACCACATAGAGGCCAACGCGTACCTGGTGCCACGGGCTGCGCTCGGGAGCAACCTGTTGCACGCGAGCCTCAAATACGTCCTCGTGGCCGTAATACATCATCAAGGACAGTGGGCCGACCTCGTTTCCCGGAACATAGCCAAGCTTGGTGTTGCCGTAATAGATCGCAACCGCCTCAGGGTCATGGGGATTATCGCGCTCGGCACACAGCGCCAGCTTATCGCCCGCTTTAAGATCGCCCAAGACCAAGGCGCCATCGGCATACTGAAATCCTGCAATGTGAAATGACAGAAGAACACGCGAAGGCTCGTACATAGCAGCTCCTCTAACGGCCGGATAAACCGGTGTGTAACCTTATTGAGAAGTCTACGGTCCCGTGCGGACACAAATACATCCTGCCTGCGTCCTTCAATCGTTTGCCTCAACGCTTGCGCGACAGAACGCTTGCAGATAAGATAGGAACACGGATGGTACCCGTTGCCGCGGGTCTTGCCAACTCCGATACACGTTTTCATCGTGAGAAGTGGCCGTCTTCGCTTACGCGGGGGCGGCTATTTCATTCGGCCGATAAACAGACCGAGTTCGATAGCCGCAATCAACAACGCCAATAACGAAATAACATCGCTTACGTTCATACCAAATCCCTTCTAAAGGGAGTTGGCCCATCCGTGCTCCATAACAGTAGTCTAACGCAAAATGCAGGTAATAGGAACACTTGTTCGTATTACCTGCGCCCTTTTCTAATGCACAAACATGCGCACGAACTTGTGCTTCCAGCTTGCGTAGGGCGCATACCGAAACGGCACGTCCAGCCAAGTTGCCTTGTTCACGATGCTCTTCTTGTGGCTAAACGTATCGAAGCTCTCGCGGCCATGGTACTGCCCCATACCGCTCGCGCCCATGCCGCCAAAGCCCATATGGCTCGTAGCCAAGTGCATGATGGTGTCGTTGACACAGCCACCGCCAAAGGGCACGTAACGCACGAAGCGCTGCTGAACTGCGCGATCCTGACTAAAGATATACAGGGCCAGCGGCGTCGGACGATCCGTAATAAACGCTTCGGCCTCGTCTAGGCTCTCAAACGTCAGCACCGGCAAGATGGGACCGAAGATCTCCTCCTGCATCACGGCGTCATCGGGGGTCACGCCGTCCAAAATTGTCGGCTCAATCTTGAGCGAAGCCTCGCGCGCGGCACCTCCAAGCACGACCTTATCGGGATCGATCAGCCCGCGCACGCGCGCAAAATGCTTGGCGTTGACGATATGCCCGTAATCCTCGTTATCGAGCGGATGCTCGCCAAACATACGGCGGACCTCTTCCTTGATGAGGCCCAGCAGCTCGTCGTGCACGCGCGTATCGACCAGCAGGTAGTCGGGCGCCACGCAGGTCTGCCCCACGTTGAGCCATTTACCAAAGGCGATGCGCCGTGCCGCGACCTTCAAGTTTGCCGTCGCATCCACGATGCAGGGACTCTTTCCGCCCAGCTCAAGCGTCACGGGCGTAAGGTTTTTACTTGCGCGCTCCATGACGAGCTTGCCAACCGGAACGCTACCGGTAAAGAAGATCTTGTCCCAGTGCTCATCGAGCAGCGCTTCGTTCTCGGCGCGCCCGCCCTCGACAACCGTCACCAGGCGCGGATCAAATGCCTCTTCACAGATTTGCCTGAGCACCGCGCTCGATGCCGGAGCATAGGCGCTCGGCTTGATGACCACGGTATTGCCCGCGGCAAGGGCGCCAGCGAGCGGCTCGAGCGTCAGCAAAAACGGATAGTTCCAGGGCGCCATGATGAGCGTGACGCCATAGGGCACGGTTTGCGTTTTGCACACGCTCACGGCGTTAGCGAGGCCGCACGGACGCAGGCGCGGACGACTCCATCGGGCCACATGCGCAATCTGATGTCGAATCTCGGAAAGCGATGTGCCAATCTCGCACATATAGGCCTCGTCATGCGACTTTCCCAAATCGGTCTTGAGCGCATGAGCGATATCGGCCTCGTGGGCCCGCACCGCATCGCGTAAACTCACGAGTGCGCGACGTCGAGCATCGACATCAAACGTGGCGTGCGTCTTAAAGTAGGCGCGCTGATCGCCGACGATGCGCGCAATTTCCTCGGTGTTCATGGCACCCTCCTAGTTCTCGTCCTCAAACATACCACCCGCGACGACCTCGTACATATGCTCGAGCTCCGAGCGGTCCATCAAAAGTGGAACGGGGTACAGGGGATTGGCCTCGGCATCGGCATGGGCCGCCATTTGCGGAATATCGGAGCGGCGAATACCCGAGACATATTTGGGGATTCCCAGGGCCTCGTTCATGCGGTCGACCCAATCGATAAAGGCCTCGGCCGCAAGACTGTCCTGCGCGGTAGCCGGCGCAATGCCCGCCATGCGAGCAAGATCGGCAAGCTTGGGGGCGGCGGCGTCACCATAAGCGCGAAGCATGTGCGGCAGGATGATCGCGTTGGCCAAACCGTGCGGAATTCCGTATCGGCCGCCTAGACTGTGCGCGATGGCATGAACGTATCCAACATAGGAGCGCGTAAAGGCAACTCCCGCCTTATACGCCGCCGAAAGCATATTGCGACGCGCACGCATGTCGTCGCCATGCTCATAGGCCTCGAGCAAATTGTCGTGGATGAGCTGCACCGCCTGTCGTGCCATCTTGCGCGTATAGGGCGTGGTGCTTCGCCCGATAAAGGCCTCGACGGCATGCGTCAGGGCGTCCATACCCGTCTGCCCCGTAATGGAGGCGGGCAGACCGCGCGTAAACTCGGGGTCGTGCACCGCAAAGCGCGGAATAAGCACAAAGTCGTTAATGGGGTACTTGTAGTGCGTCTCGTCATCGGTAATTACCGCCGCAAGTGTGACCTCGCTTCCCGTGTCTGCCGTGGTGGGGACGGCGATGAGCAGCGGCAGGCGACGATGAATCCGCAGCAGGCCGCGCATCTTGTTGATGGGCTTGTTTGGCTGCGCAATGCGTGCGCCTACGCCCTTGGCGCAGTCCATGGCTGATCCTCCGCCAAAGCCGATAATGGCCCGGCAGGCACTCTCTCGATACAGGGACGCCGCTTCCTCCACGTTTGAAACCGTAGGGTTTGTACGCGTTTCGGCATAGACCGTAACGCCAATCCCCCTGGATGCGAGCGCCGCCTCGAGCGGTGCCGTGAGCCCCAGACGGGCAATGCCGGGATCCGTCACGATAAGGACCTTCTGGATCGAGCGCTTTTGAAGCACCGCGGGCACATCCTCGGCATGCTCTAAAATGCGCGGCTCGGTATAGGGCAGGATCGGCAATGCAATGCGAAAAACCGTCTGATATGTTCGGCACCAGGCACGACGGGCTAGATGCATAAAGGAAACTCCTTCATTTGTTGATAGGTCAACATTTGCTCGCCCGATTGTACTCAGCAAAGATCGCAGACGGCCTCCCAATCGTTAATCAATCAACATCTTCATATCTCGAAATTGTTTTATTAAAAATCATTCCTAATAGGCTTCACATTTGGTTGCATTTATGGATAATAGAACTCGTCAAGACGCACGTCCGGAGAGGGCCCTTACGGGACCGGACGAGCGCACAATCGCCATCGATCGAAAGGATCGAATCATGAAGTTTGTTTGCCCCGTTTGCGGTTATGTGGAAGAGTTCGACGGCGACCAGCTGCCCGAGGACTTCAAGTGCCCCCAGTGCGGCGTTCCCGGTTCTCGCTTCCTGAAGCAGGAGGAGGGTCAGCTCGAGTGGGCTGCCGAGCACGTCGTGGGCGTCGCCAAGATGGAGGGCGTCTCCGAGGACATCGTTGCCGACCTGCGCGCCAACTTTGAGGGCGAGTGCTCCGAGGTCGGTATGTACCTGGCCATGGCGCGCGTCGCTCATCGCGAGGGCTATCCCGAGATCGGCCTGTACTGGGAGAAGGCTGCCCACGAGGAGGCCGAGCACGCTGCCAAGTTCGCTGAGCTCCTGGGCGAGGTCGTGACCGACTCCACCAAGAAGAACCTCGAGATGCGCGTTGAGGCCGAGAACGGTGCCACCGCCGGCAAGACCGATCTTGCCAAGCGTGCCAAGGCCGCTGGCCTTGATGCCATCCACGACACCGTGCACGAGATGGCTCGCGACGAGGCCCGCCACGGCAAGGCTTTCGCCGGCCTGCTCAAGCGCTACTTTGGCTAAGCCAAACGCCTGAGACATAACCTCTAGCTCAATGAGGCCCGGACCGTATTGGTTCGGGCCTTTTTCGTGCCTCACAAACTTGTTAACTACCTGAAATAGGACCGCCTTCGGCATAGGTTTCTCGTCAAAAACTAAGTGAGTAGACTTTTTGGAACTTGCCGAGCAGACCATCCATATCACTTTATAAAGCCGCAGGTAAATGCCTTGTTTCAAAACGACCTAGTCGCCAAAGTGACAAAAGTCTACTCACTTAGATTCGCAGCCGTCCACGATCGAGCCATTTTGTGTCTAACGGGCATCTTTCCGTCGATTACTCCCAATTTTGTCCAGTCAATGAATAGTTCAGACCGGAGTAATATCTCAGCCCTTTGCTCATCCGAGCTTTTATCACGATATTCAGCATCGAGCATCCTGCATATGGCCTTAACGATCGCGCGGAATCTATCCTCATCCGATATCTGTCTGTGTGTCAGGAGAAGCACATCGTAGCCCATGGCCTGAAGGGCCGTCATGCGGTCAGCGTCACGCAAGCCATCCCCTGCGCGTCCGTGCGAGGCCTTTCCCTGACATTCAATGGCCACCTGTCGCCTACCGTCCGGTGAAGAAAGAAGTAGGTCGATATATACACGGGACTTTCCCACAATCGCTCGAGCACTTGTGCCTAGCATCACTTCAACATTAAGCTCTATGTCGCAAAAACCTTCGCCTCCCAGGGATCGCGGCAGTGCAAGTAGCAAATACGCCTCGACCTCAAAAGGCGACGCGGCACCCAATGGAACGAGTTGCGATACCGCCATAAATCTATTGCCGTAACGCACCCCGCAAACATCTGAACAAAAACGGTCAAGGTCTCCGCCCAAAACCAAAGCGTCTCGACGCCATAAATTTGAGGCGGTGCCGTCCTCGGACGGGCAGCGCACCCAACCGAACGTTGTCGAAATCGCGCCCGAATCAATTGCACGCGAAAGCTCCGCCTCAAGTGCCGCCGGCAGAGCGCACACCGCAAACAAGCCATACATCTCCGCCAATACCAAAAGAAGCTGGAGATCCGTCAGGTGCCGCGACATGATGAATGCCGTCAGTAGAGGAGACGTAATCAAAAACCCATGCTCCGTTTCCAGCACGGATTCCCTGGGAAGCTCACCAAGAAACAGCCGCTGCCTAATGCTGGCTGGACAAGTCCGTTTGTTTCTCGTCCGAACCAATGTATACAACGGAAAACCGAGCGCGACCGCAGCCGTCGGGTTGCGGGCGAGATCATATCGCTGCCGGTCTTCTTCCGGTCGTGGAAGCGGCGGACACAAAGCGCGGACTTGAGGAGGCAAACGCCAGTACCTAAAAGCCGATATGTCACAAAGTAGATCCTTCATAGGCACAGGAAAACACGAATTTCAACCCAGTCAGTCACGCATTGGCGCGAACGCACCAAAAATGGCGCCGAACGGACTGCAAAGTTTTCAACAGCCCTCCCCAACTGGCCAAAAGCTTGCCAAGAGCTGGGCGAAGCCCTGTTGAAAACCCCATTTTTTTCTCATGCAGGAGCTTTGCGCGGCAAGTGAGTAGACTTTTTTGAACATCCCGAGCAGGCCGGTCATCCTGCTTTTCAAAACCGCAGGTAGATAGCTTGTTACAAAACTTCCTGGTCGCCAAAGTGCTAAAAGTCTACTCACTTAGGTTGCAGAGTGCCCATTACAGTCTGAAATAGGCCAT